>JAGBNH010000103.1 GCA_017634475.1 Eubacterium sp. | reverse complement strand
TGTGATGGATATGGCTATCGGTGTTATCATCGGTGGAGCATTCTCATCCATCGTGACATCGCTGACGGATAATTTCATCAAACCGCTGATCAACAGTATCGGTGGGGCCGAGATCGGCGGAAGCATTAAGCTTCCCTGGGTAGATTATACGGGTCTTGAACCGGAAGAGGCAGCAGCACTTTCACTGAACTATGGTTCTTTTATCACCGCGATCATCAACTTCCTGATCATCGCCATCGTCCTTTTCCTTTTGGTTAAAGGGATGAACAAGCTGATCAATCTTCGTAAGAAGGAAGAACCCGAAGCCGCTCCAACAACGAAGAAATGTCCCTTCTGTAAGACAGACATTGACATCGAGGCTACACGTTGCCCGCACTGCACCAGCGAGGTTCCGCTTGAGCCCCAGGAGTAGCAGATACCATTATGACTGCCGGATTTCACATCCGGCAGTTTTTTTTATTCAAGGAATATATCTATACAGAAACGAGATTATCTGATACAATTACCCTAAGAGGAACTTAGGTTTCTTCGTTTTACTCGATTACTATTACTGTATTATTATGTTGAGGGGATTTGCTGTATGGAGAACAGCGATTTTTCCGAAAATCGATATCAGAGTGTCCTTCAGCAACAGGAAGAGAAGGTGAATCAGTACCCGGCGGCTCGAAAGAAGAAACTGGATGAACTGTTCAACGCTTTTTCCATTGTTGCCGAAGGAACATATGTATATCTCTGCGATATGCGTTATGATATATCCCGGTGGTCCAGAGCTGCTGTGGATAAATTTGGTTTGCCCGGAGATTATATTTATGCTGCCGGCGAGGTGTGGGAACAACGGATACATCCGGATGACCGTGATGTCTATCATAAGGGTATAGATTCCATATTTAAAGGTGACGCCTCAGGTCACGACATGCAGTACCGTGCGGTTCGGAAGGACGGAGTATTTGATGTCTGTACCTGTCGTGGAGCAGTACTTCTGGATCTGGATGATCAGCCGAATTACTTTGCGGGTGTGATCCGGAATCACGGAATTCAGGGGCATATTGATTTTCTCACCGGTCTTCGCAACCAATACGGTTTTTTTGAGGATCTGCAATCCAATCTGATCCGTAACCAGGAGATGTATGTGACCATTGTGGGGATCGGTAAGTTTTCCGAGATCAACGAGGTCTTTGGTTATGAATTCGGAAACCAGGTGATCCAGAGCTTTGGGCGATATCTTTTTGAACTGGTAGAGAACACAGGAACCACCTATCGGATTGATGGTACAAAGTTTGCCGTGATCAGCAATTTTACCAGGATGCACGATACCGATAAGAGGGAATACATTGAAAACGCTTATCGAAAGATGCGTGATCATTTCCGGTCCGAATTCGTGCTGGATGGTCGAAATGTGATTCTGGAAATGAATGGCGGTTTCATGAAGGTAGACCGTTTCGATATTGACCGTAAAACGATCTTCGCCTGTCTGAATTTTGCCTATGGTGAATCCAAGGTTCGTCGTCAGGGAGATCTTGTGGAATTCTTTAACGATCTGAACGAACAGAACCGGTCGCGCATTGAACGGATCAACGTGATCCGGTCATCTATCCTTCATGGATATACCGGGTTCTATCTGTTATATCAGCCGGTGGTGGATGCCCACACTGAGGAGCTCATCGGTGCAGAAGCATTGCTCCGCTGGAAAAATGATGAATATGGTGTGGTTCCTCCGGATCAGTTTATTCCCCTTTTGGAATCAGATCCTCTTTTCCCGGATCTGGGCGAATGGATCCTGAAGGAAGCACTTTCCGCCGCCAAAAAGATACAGGCCCGATTCCCGGACTTTATCATGAATGTGAATCTGTCCTATACACAGATCGAGAAACCCGGGTTCTGTGATATGGTTCTTGATGCCCTCGTTAGTTCCGGTTATCCGGCGGAACATCTGTGTCTGGAAGTTACGGAGCGGTGCCGTCTGCTGGATATGGATCTACTGAAGAACACGCTGATCTGTCTGAAGGCCAGAGGCGTGCAGATCGCACTGGACGATTTCGGTACCGGTTTCTCCTCAGTGGGACTGATCAAGAATCTTCCCTTTGATATCATCAAGATCGATCGTTCCTTTGTCCGAAAGATCGAAGAGGATGATCTGGAACGCGAGCTGATGCGGCATTTTTCCGGGCTTGCTTCCACCTTTGGCGCAAAGGTATGTGTAGAAGGTATAGAGACCGAGGGTATGCGGGATATCCTGCAACGCTTCCATGTACAGAGCTTCCAGGGGTATTATTACGCAAAGCCGCTGCTGATGGAGGATTTTCTGAACTGGAGATCCAAAACCGAAGAAAAGAAGTAACTACGTGGATCTGTTGTCCGGAGGGTTCTTTCAGTATGTCACATGCGGTTTGGAAAGCTCCTCAACAGATGCTTCATATACCGCCTGCTCCAGGTGCAGATCCATGGGTTTGATCTCAAAGCCAGGATCTTTCCTCCGAAGGATCGCTTCCACATAAGAACGGAGGAAGGCAGGGTTACGTACCAGAAGCGGGCCTACGGTATAGGTCCCGATGAAATTGTTTCTGACTACGCCTTCCTTCCGGTCATCCAGATCAACAAAGGGAGCCTCCTTTGACTCTACCGTTACGCCGGGATGATTTTCAAAGCCGATATAGGGCTCCATCAGATCATTTACGATGCGGGGACCATACTTTGTGGAGAAATCCAGCAGACCGAGTCCATGATACAGCTTACTTCCCATACGCAGCTCCTTGCCAAAGAGTTCGAAGGAGTTTCCGGTGGCAAGGATATGGGTGCCGTGCTCGATGGCATAGGCAAGGGCGGTTTTATATTTTCTGAGATCCATCAGGGCCAGCAGCAGTCCCCGGTCCGTGGTGGATCCCATATAGATCCAATCGTATTTTTCGATCTTCTTGGGCTCGTCCACCGTCAGCCGGTCAACAATGACCTTCGCCCCCTGTGCTTCCAGGTGATGCACCAGGATCATCACATTTCCACTGTCTCCATATAGATTGCAGAGATCGTAATAAAAGAATCCCAGCCTTATCTTGTTATCCTTTTTCATGCCTGTTTCCTCCCAGCTTCTTCGGTATATTTCTTTGCCTGCTCCAGGAAGGGCGGGACTTCATCAAAATTAAGGATTCCGTATACATCGCCCTCTGTACCTTCCAGTAATTCGGGCAGACTGTCCATGGTAGGGGCCTGAAGGATCTGTTCCTCTTTGAACCCTGCAAGCACCAGGCGCAGGGCAAAATGTGGGGCATAAGGCCCAACACAGATCACCCGCTCAACCTCCGGACGAAGGAGGATCTCCATATCCAGATCATAAAGCCAGGACAGATCGAAATGGCTGTACCGTCGACTGATCTCGCGGACGCCCATGACCAGCACCTTTTTCCCGGGCTGATGGAAGGTATAATAGTGCGCCAGATTATACGTGGCGTTATTTTCTGCCTTGCAGCTGATGGCGACAAATTTGCGGGAGGGAGCGTCCACTTCGGAATAGATCTTTTCATTCAGCTTCTGTTCCCGCAGGACCCGCTGGGTAACTTCGGGTGCGATCCCCAGGATATCCGCAACTCCATATGCGGCAGCCAGATTATACAGATGGAAGAGCAGTTGTGCGTCCGTAGGGATGGTTAGAGAGTCATTGATGGTGATCTCCCGGGAGTCTGTATCCACCGCTGTGATATCATAATCCGGCTTCTCCCGGCGGAATCCGCATTTCGGGCAGGAGAACCCGCCCACCGATCCGTACTGAACATAATCATAGTGCAGATGCTTTCCACATTTCGGACAATATACGTAATCCTTTACCGCCGTGGGAAGAGTGACAAAGGAATGCTCATATCGTTCGATACCGAAGGTCTTAAGCTCTCCCTTATGCTTCAGTTTGAATCTGGCTGTAACGGGATCATCGGCGTTTACCAGTACCGTGGCCGATTCCGGGATACCCTTTAGGATCTCCTGAGAAACCAGATCGAAATTTCCCTGTCTTGGTGGCTGATCCCTGGTAACATTATTGATCACCACCAGACTGGGGACAATGTATTTGGTCACCACCTTCAGATAACGCTCATCCACCTCCAGGACGATGGCATCCTCGGGGATCCGCCCGTCCCAGGTGACATGCTTCACCATGGTGGAAGCGATGCCCCGGAGCATATTGGAGCCCTCCAGATTATGACATACGGTCCGTCCGCTCTGTCGGATGAGTTCCGCAATGATATTGGTGGTGGAGCCCTTGCCGCTGCTGCCGGTGACCATGATCACATCCTTCGGATATTTCAGTGTGGACAGATATGAAGGGAATTCCTTGGTCACAAGTTTTCCCGGAAATGTACTGCCGTCCTTATGCAACATGCGCTCTGCGAAGAGCGTCGTCTTGCCAAGGGCGGTCCCCAGCTGTCTTATCATGATTTCGTATTTCCTTTCTGATCATTGATGCTGATTTGCGGTTCAAGGTTAAAATTATTTGCGACTACGTAAGGATGTCGCAGGTACCTTTTGACACTTTCACTATTTTACCATATCTGCCGGAAAAGAGGGATGTATTTTTAAAATTAGATAATGGTTTCCATGAAATATGGTTCATGTTATAATGAATTCATAGTTAAAACGATGATCCGTCAGTAATACAGGAGGATTCGAAATATGGATAACGAACAGCAAGGCTATGGCCGGCAGGGAAATGATCAACAGCAAGGTTACGGGCAACAGAGCTTTGATCAACAGCAGAATTACGGACAGCAGGGTTACGGACAGCAAGGTTACAGGCAGCAGGGCTATGACCAGCAGCAAGGCTATGAGCAGCAACAAGGTTATGGACAGCAGAGCTACGGGCAGCAGCAAGGCTATGGCCAGCAAGGCTACGATCAGCAACAAGGTTATAGACAGCAGGGTTATGGACAGCAG
>JAGBNH010000102.1 GCA_017634475.1 Eubacterium sp. | reverse complement strand
GCGGCTTACGAGAAGCTGGAAAACAAGCATGTGACGGATGTATATGAGACTCGGTAGGATGCGTCATACCGAGAGAAGGAAAAGCGCCTTTTTGGGCGCTTTTTCCGTTTCTGTAATTGATGAATCCCCGCAAAAAGGGTATAATGAAAGCTGCTTATGATGTGCGGAAAATGAAAAAAACAAGACACCAAACCGGGGGGAGGAAGTCAGATATGGAATGCTTTGATCTGTATGATGTGAACCGGAACAAGACCGGACAGGTCCTGGAAAGAGGGAACAAGGTACCGAAGGGAATGTACCGGCTTGTGGTCCATGTATGTATCTTTGGAAATGACGGGCGTATGCTGATCCAGAAGCGGCTGGCCACCAAGAAGGGCTGGTCCGGCATGTGGGATATCACCGCAGGGGGGAGTGCCCTGGCCGGGGACAGCAGCCAGCAGGCCGCGTCCAGAGAGCTTAAGGAAGAGGTGGGGATCGACTATTCCCTGGAGGGGATGCGTCCTGCCATGACGATCTATTTTGACGGAGGCTTTAACGATATCTATACCATCAACATGGACGTGGATATCGATAGCTTAGAGCTGCAGTCCACAGAGGTGGAGCAGGTGCGTTGGGCTACGGAGGAGGAGATCCTGGAGATGCTGAAGAAGAAGAAATTCGTACTTTACAAGTCTTCCTTTATCTCCCTGCTCTTCTTCCTCAGAAATCACAACGGAGCATTTACACATAAGGATCCTACGGTAGTAAAGTGAGGTGTTTATGGAAAAATATTTTGAAGTAAAGGGATATTGGGAGGAACTGCTTTCGGGAACGCCGGGGGAATTGCTGCCGGAGTTCGACAGCTACGAGGAGAAAGCGGGACAGGAAAGCGTAACGCTGGACTATACGCCGGACATGCCGGCTCTGTCCGCCCTTCTTGCGAAGACAGGCTGCACCGAGGAGCAGTTCTTCACAGCGGCAGGGGGTTATCTTTTTTCGGTTTACGCCGGACAGAAGGAAGGCGTGATCCATACGGCTCTTCCGGATGGGGGAGTGATCCCCTTTGTGGTAAATATGGCAGAGGATGACAGCATAACCGCATATCTTACCAAAGCCGGAGAGCAGCTGAAGGAGAGCTTTAAGCAGGGGACATATGCAGGACTGGAAGATAATGCCGGTCTGAAAAATCAGGTACTGGTGGTAAGCTGCGGTGAAAATGATCCGGCGGGCCAGGTACGGATGCAGGAAGAGGGGGATCAGCCTCTTCTTCGTGTGGAGAGCAGAAAAAAGGCTGAGGGAGGATTTACCCTCAGATTCGTTTATCGTACGGATCAGTATTCCCGGGAATATATCCGGAGCCTTGCGGGAGCATTTCAAATGGTGCTCCGGGAATTCCCGTTAAAAGAGAAGCTGGGGGACATTTCCCTGATCTCTGAGGCAGAGGATGCGCTGCTTGATAGCTTCAACCGGACGGAAATGCCTGTTGAGCATACAGATATCGTTACTCTGTTCCGCCGTGCGGCCGCAGAATATCCCCAGCATGAAGCCGTGGTCTACCAGGACACACGGATCACCTATGCCGAACTGGATGAGATCACGGAGCGTGTAGCGGCGGCTGTCCGTCGCCACGGCCTGGGACGGGAGGATGTGGTTTCTGTTCTGATCCCCCGCTGTGAATATATGGTGATCGCAAGTCTTGGCGTGCTGAAGGCCGGCTGTGCCTATCAGCCTCTGGATGCAGGGTATCCCGAGGACCGTCTCCTTTACATGATGAAGGATGCGGAGGTCCGTCTGCTCATTACGGATCATTCCCTTCGGAATAAGGTGGCAGACTATCAGGGGGAGGTACTCTATATCGAGGATATCCCGTCTCTCCCCGCGGCAGAACCCATCGCCGACGGCCCGAAACCGGAGGATCTTTTCATCATGCTCTATACCTCAGGCACCACGGGAAAACCCAAGGGAGTTATGTTAGAGCATAGAAATCTGGTGGATTTCGTCACCTGGGCGAAGGCGTATTTCCGGATCACGGCAGATTCCAAAGCATCCGCCTACGCCAGCTACGGCTTCGACGCAAATATGATGGACCTGTATCCGACCCTTACCTCCGGCGCTGCGGTGTGCATCATTTCCGAGGAAATGCGTCTCTCCCTGCCCGAGCTTCGGGACTATTTTGTCCGGGAGGGCATCACCCATTCCATTATGACCACCCAGGTCTGCCGGCAGTTTGCCGGGATGTATAACGGCGACAAGCTGCAGTTCCTCACCGCCGGCGGAGAGAAGCTGGTACCCATGGAACCGCCGAAGTCCTTTACCTTCGTGAATGCCTACGGACCTACGGAATGTACGATCTGTATCACGGCCAAGCCTGTAGACAGGATGTACCGGCGGGTTCCCATCGGTAAGGCCCTGGCCAACGTGAAGCTTTATGTGGTGGGGGACCGCGGACAGCGTATGCCTGTGGGTGCGCCGGGAGAACTCTGCGCCGCCGGAAACAGCGTGGGCCGGGGCTACCGGAATCTTCCGGACAAGACCGCAGCTGTATTTACTCCGAATCCTTTCTCCACGGAGGAGGGCTATGACCGGATGTATCATACCGGCGATATCGTCCGGATCCTTCCCAACGGGGAGATCGATATCATGGGACGGGCCGACGGACAGGTGAAGATCCGGGGCTTCCGCATCGAGCTTTCCGAGGTGGAAGCAGAAGTACGGAGCTTCCCGGGGATCAAGGATGCCACGGTCCAGGCCTTTGATTATGCCAATGGTTCCGGCAAATATATCGCCGCCTATGTGGTTTCCGATTCCCCCGTGGATGTACAGGCGCTGAATGAACATATCCGAAAGACCAAGCCGGACTATATGGTTCCGGCAGTGACCCTTCAGCTGGAGGAGATCCCCCTTACCCGCAATCAGAAGGTGGATAAGCGTGCCCTTCCCCGGCCGGAAGCAGCGGAGCATAATTACCGGAAACCGGAAAATGCTAAGGAGCAGAAGCTCTTCGATCTGGTGGCTTCCGTCATCGGGCATCAGGCCTTCGGGACAGACACGGATCTCTTTGAGGCAGGGCTTTCCTCCATCGGACTGATGCAGCTTATGGTGACCCTGGGGGATTTCTATCAGGTACCCTTAAGGATCAAGGATATCCGGGAGAGAGCAACGATCCTCCAGCTTTCTGTCTATATTCAGGGACTGCTGGAGAAGAAGACGGCCGCTGCCTCGTCAAATGCGGGAGTGGATAAGGAATACCCCCTGACCAAGACCCAGGAAGGAATCCTCATCGAGTGCATTTCCAACCCGGACACCACCATCTACAATAATCCGGTGATCATCCGGCTGGGAAAGAACACGGATCCGGAGCGGCTGGAGGAGACCCTGAAGCTGGTGGTGGATAACCATCCTTATCTGAAAATGATGGTTCACCGGGATCAGGAGGGAGATTTCCATGCCCGGCGGAATGACGCCCTTCCTGCAGTGATCGGTCATGTCCGGCATAAAGATCCCTATGCTGCGGCAAAGCAGCTGACGGTACCCTTTACCCTGCTGGATGCACCCCTGTACCGCTTCTGTATCATTGAGGCGGAGCAGCTCTATCTCTTTACGGATGTACATCACATCATCCTGGACGGAACCTCCATCCAGATCCTGCTCCATGACCTTTGCGACGCCTATGACGGACGACCCCTCCAGAAGGAGGTACTGAACGGCTATGACCTTGCGCTGGAGGAACAGGAGCGCAGGAAGACCGTGGAGCTGGCAGCAGCGAAAATGTACTGGGAGGATCTTATCTCCGATGTGGATACGGATCAGATGCCTCTCCCCGACAAACAGGAGGAGAAACCGGCCCGGGGCATGCGGAAGCACCGGAGCGACATCGATGTGAACCGGGTGCAGGAATTCTGCGCGAAGAACGGTCTCACGGAGAATACCTTCTTCATGGGAGCCTTTGGCTATCTTCTGGCTACGGTGAACGGAAGACGAGATGTACTCTTTACCACGGTATATAACGGACGAAACGATTCCCGGCTCATGCATACGGTGGACATGCTGGTGAAGACCATCCCCGTATGTCTGAAGACCAGGGATAATGAACGGATCGTGGATTATCTTGCGGAAGTTAAGGCACAGTATCTGGGCAGCATGGAGCAGGACCTCTTCTCCTTTGCCGAGATCGTGCATGAGTTAGGTGTGTCCTCGGATGTGACCTTCCTGTGGCAGCCGGATTTCTTCGATGATCTTTCCATCGGAGGAGAGACGGTATCCGCGGAAGAGCTGGAGCCGGATACGGCGAAATTTAAGCTCTTGATCAATGGAGCAAAATGCCCGGACGGCTATCATATTGATGCGGAATACCGTTCGGATCTTTTCACCGAGGAAATGATCATCGCTCTTACCGATCTGTTGGAGCAGATCGCAGAAGAGTTCCTGAAGAAGGAGACACTGGCGGAGGTAAGCCTTCTTTCCTCTGCAGAAGAAGCGAAGCTGGATCAGTTTAACCGGACGGAGAAGGAGATCCCGGATACGGATATCGTATCGCTGTTCCGCAGTGCGGCAGATCAGGATCCGGAGAAGATCGCCGTGGTATGCCAGGAGGAGCGGATCAGCTACGGCGAAGCAGACCGGATCTCGGAGAAGGTGGGGGCCTTTATCCGTGCACAGGGACTGGGCAGGGATGACGCTGTGTCCATCCTGATCCCCCGGTGTGCCTCCATGGTCACCCTTTCCCTGGGCGTTCTGAAGGCAGGCTGTGCCTATCAGCCCCTGGATCCCGGCTATCCGGCAGACCGTCTGAATTATATGATGAAGGATGCAGGCGTACGTCTGCTGATCACCACAAAGGAATTACGGGAACGGGTAACGGAGTACACCGGTCAGGTGCTCTATCTGGAGGATGTTCCCTCCCTGCCGGAGACAGAGCGCTCTGCAGAGCACCCGGCACCGGAGGATCTGTTCATCCTGCTCTATACCTCAGGAACAACGGGAAATCCCAAGGGAGTTATGCTGGAGCACCGGAATCTGGTGAACTTCTGCATGTGGTACCGGGATTTCTATCAGCTGAAACCGGAGAACAAGGTGGCCGCCTATGCAAGCTACGGCTTTGATGCCAACATGATGGATCTCTATCCGGCGCTGACCACCGGAGCAACGGTCTATATCATTCCGGAGGACATGCGTCTATCCCTGCTGGATATCGAGAAATATTTTGAAACAGAGGGCGTGACCCATTCCTTCATGACCACCCAGGTAGGAAGGCAGTTTGCGGAAATGTACCGCGGAAAGAGCCTGAAGTATCTGTCCGTGGGCGGTGAGCGTCTGGTGCCCATCGCTCCGCCGGAGGGGTATCAGCTGATCAACGGCTACGGTCCCACGGAATGCACCATATTTTCCACGTTAAAGCCTGTGGACCGGCTGTATCACCGGGTACCCATCGGCAACCCCCTGACGAATTATAAGCTCTATGTCATCGATCATCTGGGACGCAGGGTTCCCGCCGGGGCAGCGGAGAGCTGTGTATATCCGGTCGTGGCGTTGGCCGCGGATACATGAATCTTCCGGATAAAACAGCTTCTGTATTTACTGCCAATCCCTATACGAAGGAACCGGGGTATGAACGGATGTATCACACCGGAGATGTGGTACGGATGCTGCCCAACGGCGAGATCGATTTTATCGGAAGAAGAGATACCCAGGTGAAGATCCGTGGATTCCGCATCGAGCTTTCCGAAGTAGAGTCTGTGGTACGGAGCTTCCCGGGGATCACGGACGCTACGGTGCAGGCCTTCGACGAACCCGGCGGAGGAAAGTATCTGGCTGCGTATTACGTGGCGGATGAGACTCTGGATCCCATGGAGATCTATAACTTTGTGGCCGCACGGAAGCCTTCCTATATGGTTCCGCCGGCCTGGATGCAGTTGGATCGGATCCCCCTCACCAGAAACCAGAAGGTGAACAAACGTGAGCTTCCGGTGATCGAGCGGACGGATGAGTATGAGCCGCCGAAGGACGAGCTGGAGAAGGAGATCTGCGATCTTTTCGCTGAGATCCTTCAGTTGAAACGCGTTGGAGCGAAGGATGATTTCTTCCGCCTGGGCGGTTCCTCCATCATTGCGGCCAAGGTGCTCATGCATACCATGACCAAAGGGTATGATATCGTATATAAGGATATTTTCGACCATCCCACCCCCCGTGGGCTGGCCAACCGGATCCGCGGCATGCAGCAGGGAACCGACGTTGGTAAACAGAGTCAGGCGGATGATTATGATTACGGCAGGATCGCCGGCGTGCTTTCCATGAACAACATGGAGCATATCGACGAGATCTCCTTCCGTGAGGTGGGCGATGTGATCCTCACCGGTGCCACCGGCTTCCTGGGGATCCATGTGTTGAAGGCCTGTCTGGAAGACAGCGACAGGAAGGTTTACTGCCTCATGCGAAAGGGCGAGTTCCGGGATGTGGAGAGCCGTCTTACATCCATGCTGGCGTACTATTTCGGACAATCCATGAAGGAAATGTTCGGAAAGCGGATCTTCTGCGTGGAGGGAGATATCACATCCACGGAGGATCTGGCGAAATTAAAGGATGTGGAAGCAGATGTGCTGATCAACTGCGCCGCCTGTGTAAAACATTTCGTAGAGGATGATCTGCTGGATCGGGTAAATTATTACGGTGTGCTGAACCTCATTGACTACTGTCTTGCGGGACATAAGCGTCTGGTTCATGCCTCCTCTTATTCGGTTGCCGGTGAGATGGAGCTGAAGGCCGGGGAGGATATCCGGATCCATGAGGATCAGCTCTACTTCGGTCAGCGAGTGGATAACGACTATGTTCGTACGAAGTTTCTGGCAGAACGTGCGGTGCTGGAAGCCAAGGCAGAGCGCGGGCTGGACGGCTGCGTGGTGCGGATGGGCAACCTGATGAACCGCCACAGCGACGGCGAGTTCCAGATCAACTATCTGACCAACAGCTTCATGCGTTCCTTAAAGGCATATAAAACCCTGCATCAGTTCCCTGTAGGCATGCTGGATCAGGATGTGGAGTTCTCCCCCATTGATACCAGTGCGGCTGCAGTGCTGCGTTTTGCGGGAGCGGATAACCGGTTCAGTGTATTCCACGCCTATAACAACCATACCGTATCCCAGGCCGATGTGATCTACGCCATGAAGGATTACGGCTTTGACATCGATATCGTGCCGGACGAAGTGTTCTCGGCAACACTGGATCAGGAGGTTGAGAAGGGAAATGCGGTGGAAACGGTACTTGGTCTGGTGGCCTATCGGAATAAGGACGGTCAGTCCGTGCAGCAGCTTTTGGCGGATAACCGGTTCTCGGTAAATGCCCTGTTCCGCTGTGGATTTAAGTGGCCCATCACGGATGACCGGTATCTGAAGAATGCCATCGAAGCATTGGATACCCTCTTCTTCTTTGAGGAAGAAGAGCAATAAAAATAATATGAGGGATAACAGGGAGGTTACCTATGAAAACCTTGTTGATCATTGTAATGTTGCTGATGCTTGCGGTGGTTTTGATCATTCCGCTTTTAGCCATGTGGATCTCCAGTCTGCATGTCGATCCGGAGAAGGATTATGATACCGACAGCTGGATCCACCGAAAGCTGCTGTATCTTGGAACGGCCATCATGCTGGTGCCCCTCAGGGTGCGGATCCATGTGACCGGAAAGGAGAAGGTACCGAAGACGAAGAAGGTCATGTTCGTTTATAATCATGTGTCCAACTTCGATCCCCTGCTTCTGTATATGATCTTTAAACCCTGGAATCTTGCGTTCCTTTCCAAGAAAGAGAATTTCGATATCCCGGTCTTTGGGCGTATGGCAAAACGCTGCTGTTACCTGGCCATCGACCGTGAGGATCCCAGGGAAGCGCTGAAGACCATCAATCAGGCGGCAGACCTTCTGAAAAAGGGAGAGGTTGCCATCGGCGTATCGCCGGAAGAAACCCGCAGTAAGACCGGCGAACTGCTGCCATTCCATGACGGCGTCTTCAAGGTGGCAAAGAAAGCCGATGTACCGGTGGTGGTGGTACGGATCCGTGATACAGAGAAGATCCGTAAGCAGGCACCGCTCCGTCCTTCGGATGTATACTATGATATTGTGGATGTGATAAAGCCCGGAGATCCGGAGTGGAAGAATGTACACATGATCTCGGAAAGAGCCAGAACATCCATCCTGGAAAAATAAGCATTTCCCGGGGAGAAAAACAGGATAGAAAAAGAATCCGTTTCAGCTATATTTAAGAATCATCTCTTACATTTAGAGCAATCAGAAAGAATTTGCTCTAAGTAGGAGGTGATTTTTTTATGAAACAGCATACGATATTGATCCCGGCCTATCAGCCAGGTGCGGCACTTCCCCGTCTTGTACGGCAGCTTACGGAACTTGGATTCAGGCACATCCTTGTGGTGGACGACGGAAGCGAAGAGGAGTATCAGGGCCTTTTCTCCCTTACGGCGAAATGGGGAGCCGAGGTGGTCCATCACGAAGTGAACCGGGGGAAAGGTGCAGCGCTTCGTACAGGCATAGAAGAAACCATGAAACGATTCCCTGAAGATCAGGGGATCATCACCGCGGATGCAGACGGACAACATTTGCCCAAGGATATTCTTGCGGTTTCCGAAGCCCTGGCCGAGGATCCCTTATCCCTGGTCCTTGGAGTCCGGGACTTTGACGGGCCGGAGGTTCCCTGGAAGAGCAGATTCGGTAACCGGGCCACCCGGACCTTCTTCCGGCTTTCCTCCGGAAGGTCCGTATCCGATACCCAGACCGGTCTTCGAGGCTTCTCTGCCTCACTTTATCCCGAATTGCTTAAGATCGAGGGAAACCGGTATGAGTATGAAATGCACATGCTGGAGGATCTTGCCGAACAGGTACCGTTTCACGAGGTTCCCATAGAAACCGTTTATGAGAACAAGAACGCCGGATCACATTTCCGACCCATCATGGATTCCATCCGGGTCTATGGCAGACCGCTGAAATTTGCTCTCAGTTCCCTCTCCAGTTCCGTCCTGGATATCCTTCTGTTCTGGCTTCTGCTCCTGATCCTTCCCCTGGAAGAGGCAGCCGCCATTACCACTGCCACGGTCATCGCAAGACTTTGCTCCGGCGCGGCGAATTTCCTTATCAATCACTATTTCTGCTTCAGGAGCGATCAGGATCTCCGGACCACAGGGGTGAGATACGGAATTCTCTTTTTTGCCCAGATGGCACTGTCTGCAGCCCTTGTAAACCTGATCACTTCCCTGCTTCCGGCAGCGGTTGTGGCCAAAATGCTGGTAGATACAGCCCTTTTCTTCCTGAGCTATCATATACAGAAACGCTGGGTATTTCGCAGAAAGGAGGCAGATCATGAAAAGAAGATCATCCGAACAGTCAAAGAATTCTGAGGGAAAGGTTCATCATCACTGGGCCTGGATCTACGGAATCCTTCTCACGGCTTATGCTGTCTTCACCCTGCTTCAGGTCTTTGTGATCCCCCATGATACCGTAAAGGTGGATGAAACGCAGGTTGCCTCCATCTATCAGACGGAAGGGCTGAAAAAAGCGCAGATCACGGAGGAGGGAACATCCGGGAATACAGAAAATACGGAAGTGACGGATAATGCAGATAAAAGAGAAACAACGGAAGCAACTGAATCTACGGAAGCGACGGAAATTTCCGAAAACTCCGGCAGAAAGCACCGCACAGCTTCCGTGAAGAACCGCGGCTCTTCCGAGAAAAAACGTACAACTTCCGGGAAGGATCGTTCTTCTTCTGATTCCCGGACAACAGAATCGGATAAGAATGCAGAAACAGCGGATTCATCCGATAGCACCGGAACGACTCCTGCAAACCAAACGTATAATTATCAGGACGATTACATATCCATTAACCTCACCAGCAGTTACATCAACGATACCATGGTCTATGTTGCGGATATTCAGCTGAAGAATCTTGGTCTTCTGAAGTCCGGTCTGGCAAATGACTCTTTTGGGCGAAATGTAACGGAGGCTACTTCTGATATAGCGGAGCGATTGGATGCGATCCTTGCCGTAAACGGAGATTTCTATGGCTTCCGTGACACCGGGTATGTGATCCGGAACGGCGTGCTGTATCGGAGCGAGAAGAAAAGTGATGATGCCCAGGATCTGGTGCTGTGGTCCGATGGGACCATGGAAGTGATCCGGGAGGGCGATATTACGGCAGAGGAGCTTCTGGAGCGCGGGGCATTGCAGGTGTACTCCTTTGGCCCCGGTTTGGTGGAGGACGGAGAGATCACGGTGAATGCATCTTCCGAAGTGGGACAGGCCATGCTCAGCAACCCAAGGACCGCCATCGGAATGATCGAGCCTATGCATTATGTGATGGTAGTCTCTGACGGCCGCACCACCGAAAGCGAAGGATTAAGCTTGCTGCAGCTGGCACAGATCATGCAGGATCTGGGCTGTACAACCGCCTATAACCTGGACGGCGGAGGATCCACGACTATGTATTTCAACGGTGAGGTGATCAACAACCCCACCTCCGGTAGAAAGAGTTCCTCGGAAAGGAGTGTGAGTGATATTGTATACATCGGATATTGAATTAAGCTGTAATGATCCAATCCCGGCAGCTGAGCATACACCCCACATGGGAAAGGGGTTGCTGGCTTACTCCCTGATCACCCTGTTCTGTCTGCTGGTCTTTCTGGTCTATAACCTGTTTTCCCACGGCGTATATTCACCGTTCATGACCTGGCTCTTCCTGTGGCCCCTTGTCCTGGGTGTATTCCCATGCCTCACCCTGCTGCTTCTGAAGAAGCTTCCACGGCCGAACCGTTTTACCATCAACGCCTATAATTCCGGCGTTGCTGCGGTCACCGTGAGCAGCCTGCTCAGGGGGATCTTCGAAATAGCCGGCACCGCCTCCCCATTGCAGACAGGTCTCTTGATCGCGGGTTTCGTGATGACCGGTGCAGGGATCATCGGATATTTCTTGAGCGTGAATTGAAATAGTAAAAAAGTATGAACCGCAGGCCTACCACTTATTTGGGGAGTAGAAACTAAAAATACATTTCAGGGTGACGTAACCGCATTTTTACTTGCTTAGCCTTTCTTTTTAGATTATATAAAGGTAGTTGGCAAACCCGGGGAAACTCGGCGAAAGCAAAGCTATAGACACAAGAAGAGGAATAATCAACCTCTTCTTTTTTCATGAGAAAAAGTCTGTTGACGCATCAATAATTTGCATATTCAACTTGAACGGCATGCATTTTTCAATTGTATCTGCTATTGCACCAAAAGAATGGCATAAGTTCCTGTATCCGCTTTTTGTCTTGACGATAAGCGAAACTTTGTGTAATAATAAGTTATACTTTGTTTTATAGAAAGGGACTATGTGATAGTTTTAGGGTGATGAATATGAGTACGTTTATTAAAAGATATAGAGAAGAAGCGGGGTTAACCCAGGCACAGCTTGCCGAAAAGATGGATGTTTCTGTAGTGGCGGTTCAAAACTGGGAGAACGGAAAGACAAGGATAAACCAGGACAGATACTATGATTTATCAGAAATCTTTAACGTTCCGGTAGATGTTCTTATAAAAGAAATGTTGATCGAAGCTGATCAATCCCGTCCCGATACATGGCCGGATTTTTTGTTCGATGATGATACGAATGCAATCATAGACACACTACATCTTAATCTTGCCCAGCAGGATCTGTTTGGTCTCATGTATATATATGGATCAGAGTATCTTAAGAAAACAGAAATCGATCAAGATACATTCGATGAGGATCTTAAACGCATACCATATGGATTTATAGACAGAGTGGGAAGCATCCGTTTTATGAATCAGGCGGAAGGCCTGCATAAGGTGATCAGATATGTAAGATCGGATTTTCTTATGAAGGTACTCAAACAGAATCCGGATTCAGAATTTAATATCAGAAAGCTTTCCAAAAATCTGATATGTGAGTTCATAGATGAAGGCTATAAGCCATTGAATGATAGCGAAGATGATATAGAGACTTATGAAGGACTATATTTCGGAATAGATATGAGAAGGGCGAGAATCCTTCTCCCGGTTTTAGAGGAGATCGGACCGGTACATATAACAGACGGACGGTGGTCGAATCCGGTCAGGAATGATCTTCCTGAGGAGTTTTTAAACGCCGTTCTCGAAATGTGTGGCTTTAGGCGCGAACTGTGGGAGGAGGGACATTATGAGCGCGAATACAATGTTTCCAATATAAAGAGTGGACTTGAAACAGTGACCGATTATAAGAATACTGCGCGGAAAGAAAAAGAAGAACGATGGATGTTATCCATTAACAAGAAAGGACGTGAACTTTTACAATGGTTAAGAAAGTAAGAAAACCAAATAACGAAAAACAGAATACAGGACTTTTGATTGATGGTGAAAATGTAGGGGCAAAGAAGGTGAATGCTATACTAAATGCTGCCAGGTCACAGGGAAAACTGTATGAAGGAAAGGTATATGGCAGGCAGAAGGATATTCATACACGCCAATGGAGCGATAAAGCTAAAGAGTATGGTATATCTGATATCCGCCTTTATGGGGGACCTGAGAAGAATAAGGTAGATAATAAAATAAAGAAGGATGCCAGGAGACTGATCAATCAGCATAAAAACATTGACATTGTATGCATTGCAACAAGTGATAATGGCTATGTTGATATTATCAGAGAACTACGGTCTTTGGGAAAGCGTGTTGTTGTGATTGGAGAAAAGCAGGCTTCAGCTTCCTTGAGATCATCCTGTAACTGCTTTGTAGAGATATAATCTTTCAAAATGAACCGCAAATGACCAAAAGTTCACCGCAAATGAACCGCCAATGTGAATTGAAATAGCCAAATCAATATAAGCCTTAGTTGAAATCAAAAATCCATTTCAGGGTTATTTCTGGAGAATTGATTCATGATGCAAACCGGCAGCGTGTGCGGTATAATATTAATGTGAGATGGAGATACGCTGAGGAGGTGAGAAATGAGCCATTCGCATTTTAATTATATCAAACATGTATATCATACAGGCCTGGAAGAGATCCGTATTCCGGATATACATCATGGAAGAGTGAACGCTGATTTCGGACAAGGCTTTTATCTGACGCCGGACAGGGATTTTACTTATCGCTGGGCGCGTAAAGGAAGCGTGGTAAATGAATATGAGCTGGACATTTCTGGCTTGACTGTACATTCATTTACAAGAACGGAAGATTGGTTTTCCTATATATTCAATAATCGAAGAGGACAGGATGGGCTACAGGCGGATGTGGTGATCGGCCCCATAGCCAACGATACCATCTTTGAGACCTTTGGTTTTATCACCAGCGGATATCTTGAACCTTCAGATGCATTGAAGCTGCTGATGATAGGGCCTGAATATACACAAGTGGCAATAAAATCACAG
>JAGBNH010000101.1 GCA_017634475.1 Eubacterium sp. | reverse complement strand
GGTTGAGATCAGTGACGGATTCACAGAACATTTCAACCTTCGTGTATTCATTCATAACAGTCAGTATCGCCTGGAGGGCGAGGAGTGGATCGAAGACGGCGAATGGGACAGAGATTACTGGTTCGATTTTGAGTATTGGGAGCCGGAATACTACGGTCTCGGCGTGGGCTGGCCCCGGTTCGAAGAAGAAAGTCTTCCAGAATTTACAGATGAGCTCTTTACCGCCATGGGTATGGAGGCAAAGGCGAACAGAACCCTCTGCTTCGGCTGGAAGAGCGCTGAGGGAGAGATAACGCCCATCCCCCTTGCAGATATTGATAAATTCCACCTTTACGATCCGGACGGAAATGAAGTGACCGGCGACTGGATCCGCTATCCCAAGACATGGAAGGATGGCGAGGAAGTTGAGCTTGGTATCGAGGGAATGTTTGAGGTTGCTTTCCCGGGTACCGGCACATATGTGATCCGATACGATAAGGATATCTCCGGCGAAGAGGCTCCGGAGGGAATGGCGGTTACCGATGCGTGCGAGTTCGATGTAGAGTATCCGGACGTGGGGATCTACAGTGAGAGCACCAGGTCGGACGATGCACTGATCGGTGAACATGTTATCTTTGATCAGGATGACCGGGTATTCTATGTGATCTCTGCAGATCATGAGGATTTTGAGAACATTGTCACACGGACCATCAAGAGCTACAGGGTGATCATGCCCTATGGCTTTGAGGACGAGGCGGAGAATACCGTGACCGTAGAAAAGGTGAACGATCATACACTGAAGCTGACGGTTGCCGAGGATACCGAACTGGGCTTTGATCTCGTGACGGAGCTTTTCTCCACGAACAAGTATTATGATCATGATGAGAAGCAATGGGTAGACGACACCGACACCTGGACAGATGAGAGGATGCTCAACTTCTGGCCCAAGGAGATCCTGCATTACGGCCTTGTTGCGGGATTCCCGAAGCCGAAGGAAGAAGGCGGCCCCATGGGCGACATGCAGCAGTATCTGGATGGCTTCTTCGAGCTTTACGGAAATGCGCTTGTATTCGGCTGGAGAGATGTGGAAGGTAATGAAGTGCAGATCCGTCAGGATGACTTTATCAGTTATTTCAAGGTTCTGGACGAAAATGGAAATGAAGTGCCCTACGAGATCGAGATGCAGGACAATGGGGATTATATCTACGAGATCCGATTCCTGCAGCAGGGAATCCACTATCTCTACTATGACGGCGATATGGCTGTAGATGAGGAAGTGGAAGATACGATCTGCCAGAACTGGGTCAAGGTCTGGGTAGATCCTCCGATCCTTGCTGTTTATGACGATGATGAATTCTCCGATGAATCGCTGGCAGGTCTCGATGTTGAGTATCAGCCGGAGAAGCTGGAGTATTATATCGCCGGCGTGTATATCGGAGATGAAAGAGGCAAAATGTCGTCTAATGTGACGGATGTGAGCGTTATGGGTGTGGAGAACCCGGATTTCGTTACCATCACAAAGAATGAGGATGGGACAGCGAAGGTAGTGATCACGAAGGTTCCCAATAAGGATTACGACGGGAAATTTACTCTGGATGTGAAGTACCGGATCGATTCCGAGTGGTATGATGAAATGGGTGAAGTGGTCGGAGAAGAGCATGAGGAAAGATCGGCAGAGATCGCTTTTGTTCCGGGCATTGGATTTGCCACAAGCAATATCTCGGTAAGCTTTAAGACAGAGGGGGCAACCCCCGTGGCACCGCAGATCTATATCTACAACCGGGAAAAATCCACGTATTATGATCTTTCCGGAAATGTGCTTTCTGCAGCGAATAAATGGGTTACCGTTACTCCGGGAACATTTACCATCGAGAATCTTCCTCTTGGCTGCTACAATATCGTCGAAAATGAAGCTTCTGCGGCAGTAAACGGCTATGATCTGGTTCCGGAAAGCTCCATAACCCTGGTGGGTGGCGTCATGGTTGAAGACGGAGTTACGGCTAAGGTTGAGCTTACGAATACCTATAAGGCAAAGCAGGTGATCTACCCCTACAGAAACGAGTGGAAGAACGGTGTCTGGTACAATGCTGACGGCACCCAGACCTACCAGCCCAGGGGCACCTGGAGGCATAATGCCAGGGGCTACTGGTTCGGTGATACAAAGGGCTGGTATGCAAAGAAATGCTGGCAGAGGATCGACGGAAAGGATTACTATTTCGATGCCAATGGATATATGGCGGCGGATGAGTACATCGACGGCTACTATCTGACAAAGAGCGGCGCCTGGGACGGCAAGGGCAAGGCACAGTGGAAGGGCAATGCGACCAGGGGCTGGTGGTATTCTCTTCCGGGCGGTAAGTACCTGCAGAACACCTGGGCGAAGATCGATGGTAAGTACTACTACTTTAAGGCAAATGGCTATGCGGCTAAGAACGAATGGGTAAAGGGCTACTACTGGATCGGCGCAAACTGTGTATGGAGCTATAAGCCGAAGGGAAGCTGGCATAAGGATTCCACGGGCTACTGGTTCGGAGATACCTCAGGCTGGTACGCAAAGAACACCACCATCGTG
Source organism: Eubacterium sp. (assembly GCA_017634475.1). GTDB lineage: Bacteria > Bacillota > Clostridia > Lachnospirales > Lachnospiraceae > Eubacterium_Q. The sequence continues at coordinate 41,761 of JAGBNH010000101.1, read as the reverse complement.
ATCGACGGAAAATCCTATTCCTTCAACGCGAGGGGTTACATGAAGTAAGATCGTATCCCGGAAATGTGGGATAACAGTTTTCGCAGATTAAGCGAGATGGGGGCGGCGCCGGAGCATTCCGGCGCCGTTTTCTGATGGAAGATCCGTTGTGGTTCTTTCCTGAATGCACATTTTGCGTAAGATGAAAAAACAGACGGAAACAAAGGCGGAAAATACATTGAAGAAAAAGAAAGCAGATGGTAAAATATTAGTGATGTGCTTTTAGGTACGAATATGGGCAGAGGGTTATGGCCTGAATAGCGAGGAGGACGTTAAGGATAATGAGTGAAGCAAAACTGACAGGGGCTCAGGTGGAGACCAGATTAAGAAACTGGATCAACTGGATTCTTTATGACGAGCTGATGGAGGGGAAGATCAACGCTCCCAGACACCTTCTGGGAAATCATGATTACGGCGAGGGTCAGGTGATCACCTGTTACAAACCGCATTCCTCAGATGTTTCTATTAAGACTCCGGGAGGAAAGTCACTGACTCCGCTGGTGAAGATCGGTGATGACGGCCTGTATGGCATTTATTTCCCGAAGAAGAAGATCGTTGGCAGCAAATACCGTCTGGTTACGTCCTACTTTGACGGAACCACCGTGGAAACCGCTGACTGCTACAGCTTTGACGGACTGATCACGGATTATGATGCTTACCTTTTTGCCGAGGGTAAGAATTACGATATCTATAACAAGATGGGGGCACACCCCATGACCATTGATGGTGTGAAGGGTACCTACTTTGCGGTATGGGCGCCGGATGCACGGCGCGTGTCCGTAGTGGGTGACTTCAACATGTGGGACGGCGCGCTGAATCCCATGCAGATCCATTCGGCTTCGGGAATCTATGAGCTGTTCATTCCGGATGTGCTTCCGGGAGCGGTCTACAAGTTCCAGATCCTTACCCGCTTCGGGGATATCCTGTACAAGGCCGATCCCTATGGAAATCAGGATCAGGTTCGCCCGGACAATGCGAATATCGTTGCGGATCTTTCCTATACCTGGAAGGATGACGCATGGATCGAGAAAAGGAAGACCGTGGATCGCGTATCCCGGATCAAGCAGCCCATGTCCATTTATGAATGTCATCTGGGCTCCTGGAAGAAGAAGGATGAGAACTCGGACTTCGGGTTCTACAATTACCGGGAGCTGGCGCAGATGCTGGGAGATTACATCCAGGAAATGGGCTATACCCACATCGAACTGATGGGGATCGCAGAGTATCCCTTTGACGGTTCCTGGGGATATCAGGTGACCAATTACTATGCCCCCACCTCCCGTTACGGTACGCCTCAGGACTTTATGTATTTCGTGGATGAGATGCATAAGCGGGGCATCGGCGTGATCCTGGACTGGGTACCGGCACATTTCCCCAGAGACGCCCATGGCTTGGGCCGTTTCGATGGTATGCCGCTTTATGAAAATGCGGATCCCCGGAAGGGGGAGCATCCGGACTGGGGCACCTACATTTTCGATTACGGCAGAAATGAAGTGGTAAACTTCCTTACGTCAAACGCATTGTTCTGGGTGGAGAAGTATCATATCGACGGTCTCCGTGTGGATGCGGTTGCGTCCATGCTGTATCTGGATTATGGCAAACGGGATGGTGAATGGGTAGCCAATAAGGATGGCGGCAAGGAGAATCTTGAGGCCATCGAGCTGCTGCAGAACATCAACAAGGTAATGGAGGAGCGGAATCCGGGAGCATACCTGATCGCCGAGGACTCCACGGCATGGCCGGGGGTTACTGCGCCGGCGGATATGAAGGGCCTGGGCTTCCTGTTCAAGTGGAACATGGGATGGATGAACGACTTCCTGGAGTACATGAAGCTGGATCCCTGGTTCCGTAAGTTTAACCACAACCGGCTGACCTTCAGTCTGTCCTATACCTATTCCGAGAATTATATCCTGGTCATTTCCCATGATGAGGTAGTGCATCTGAAATGCTCCATGCTGAACAAGATGTCAGGACTGGAATTCGACAAGTTTGCAAACCTGCGTACGGCCTATGGCTTTATGTGCGGACATCCGGGCAAAAAGCTGCTCTTTATGGGACAGGAATTCGCACAGCTTCGTGAGTGGTCCGAGGCACGGAGTCTGGACTGGTTCCTGCTGGATGATCCGAAGCACAAGGGTATGCAGGAGTTCGTGAAGGATCTGAACCATATGTATACGAAGTACGATGCGCTGTATTACAACGATAATGACGTGATGGGCTTTGAGTGGACCAAGGTGGATGATGCCGAGTCCGGTATCGTGGCCTTCATCCGTCGGGGAAGCACAGCGAAGGATCAGCTGTTCTTCGTCTGCAACTTCGTTCCCGTAGAACGAAAGGATTATCGTATTGGCGTTCCGTGCATTACCACCTATAAGGAGCTCCTTTCCTCCGATGATCCGAAATACGGCGGACTCGGACGGAACAACAAGAAGGCTGTGAAGGCAGAGGCTGTGCCCTGTGACAGAATGAAAAACTCCATGGTGATCGACGTACCGCCGCTTTCGGTATCGGTATTCAAGTACGATTACAAGGATGGAGAGGCGAAAAAAACAGGGAAATAGAGCGAGTAAACTAAGCAAGCGGGTAAAACATATAGAAGGGTAGAAATACCATATATACAATAAGACGACTGGCCGATCGACCAGTCGTCTTTTTATGTGCCCTCCGGGCACAGGATTCTTCGTCGCTTACGCTCCTCAGAATGACAAAGGCCTGTTATCCTGAGAAATCCTGTCATCCTGAGAACCCCTGTCATCCTGAGCGCAGCGAAGGATCTAAACTCTCTCAGCAAATTGAAACTCCATCAGATCAAAATCCGCCCCGGGAAGGAAGATGAAGTTGATCTTTCCTTCCCCCCGCAGGTCCTCCAGGGGGAAGGTCAGGGTCTGAGGCTCCTCGGAAACCGGGAATTCCACGATCTGTTTCACCACATCCTCTCCGGAGAAGAAGCGGATGTGGATGGGATTCGTGGCCTTCCTGGCCTTGCCGGTAATGGTTACGGCGGATACTCCCCGGGTAAAGTTCATGTTGTTAAATTCGATATCCACATTGTTACCGATGTTGTATACCCCGTCGGCCCGAACATCATAGGAGTCACCGGCGATCTGGTTCAGCTCGGAGGCATTGATCCGGCTGTAGGCCTTCTCTTGTTTCTCCATACGGAAGCCGCCAAGAACAAAGCCCTGCCTAAAGCGGAAGGTGATGCTCCGGACTCCCTTCAGCCGTCGGTTCAGTTTAAAATGATCCTCCTGCAGCACATTGTACAGGCTCTTCACGGAGTAGGTGCCCCTGCAGAGCAGATCGGAGTTCTCCGGTTCCCCGTCCCAGATCTCCACATCCTCGTTCTCCCGGAAGGAGAAGAGGGAGAGATACAGCTCGTCCGAACCGAAATCCCCGAAATCCACATTGTCGAAACGGATGGTATTTCCGTCGCCGAAGTTTACGCTGCCCTGGAAGGAGAGAAGGGATTCTCTGGTGCTTTCCGCAAATTGACATCCGAAGACGAATTTATAAGGATCCAGCGCTGCATTTCCGAAATCCTCCACCGAAAGCTCCATGTCCGACAGGATCTCCGGATGGTCCTTTCCGTTGTTGGCGGATGCCACCAGACGGAACTCTCCGTCGCTTACGGCCGTGACCTTTGCCCGGATCCGGTTTCCGGTTTGCTCCAGAACCTCGATCTGAACAGCGCGGCTTTCGATCCCTTCAGCGGTAACGGCTTTGAACCGTACATCCGAATGGGTGGCGTTCGCCGGTTCGATCACTGCGGTGACCTCTGTCTCCGGCTGCTCCTTGTTTAAGACTGTGCCGGAGAGGGTAGAGGTAAGGCTGAGCTTCCGGATGGGAACCTCACTTACATCCGCCGGGACCGTTTCTCCCAAGCCTGAAAGTGAAGTGTCCGGAATACGGTAGCTGCTGCAGCTTCCCTCCCGCCCCGGAGCGGGAACGGTGGAGAAGGTTAGCTCTGCGGGGGTAAGCCCCGGGGAAGTAACGGTCATCTTCACCTCGCCGGCTTCCCGGGTGGAGGCAAGGATCGCCAGGAGCTTTCCGGAGAAGAGCTTTCGGGAGTTACATTTGTACTGATCATAGTCCGTGCTGTCGCCGTTATCCATGCCCACCAGCCGTGCCGCGCCGGTTATGCTTACCTGAACGCGGTTCCTTGCGTTCCGTACCTCGTGCCCTTCTTCGTCCAGCACGGTGATCTCCACAAACTGCAGATCCTCGCCGGTGGCAAGCAGGGTATCGTATTCCGGTGTGAGGCGTATGGATGCCGGATTTCCGAAGCTTTCCGTCACATCCGAAGCAATGCATTTTCCTTTGCGGTCATAGGCTTCCGCCCGGAGCGCGCCCTTCGTATAGGGAAGAGTGAAATGTGCCGAGAAATCCTTATCCTTCTTCTGATCCAAAGCGGCTTCGCCCACAAGCGCGTCGTTAAAGAAGAGCTTCACCAGAGGGGCGTTGGAGTAGAGATCGATATCGATGATCTGTCCTTCGTTGAAATCCCAGTAGGGAGCGATATGCACGAAGGGATCGTCGGTAACCGGTACCCACGCGGCCTTCAGGATATAGGCGGTGTCCTTGTAGAAGCCTGCGGTATCGATATGGCCGAAGAAGGAATTCTTGGAGAAATACGGCGTGGGTTCGCCGATATAATCCCAGCCGGTCCAGATGAACTGGCCTGCAGAGAATTCCCTGTCACGGTCATCCGTGATGAATTTATGCACGCTCTTTGCTCCCCAGTTGGTGGAGCAGTTATCCAGTCCGGAGCATTGTCCGTCGTCGTAGGTGAGCATCCGGCGGCTCTTGGGGAAATGGTAGATCCCCCGGCTCTGTACGGTGGAAGCAGTTTCGCTTCCGTAGATGCACCAATGCGGAAAAAGGACATGGTGATCGTCATAAACGGATTCCAGATAGTTATAGCCCGAAAGCTCAAAGAGATCCTGAATCTTCTGGGCATTTTCCCAGGCTACGTAGTTGGATGCGATGGTGGTATAGGCGTTGTGCCGCGGATCGTTCCGGCGGATGGCCTTTTTCAGCCGGGTGGCTATGGACATGGCCGCGGGATTGTTGGTGTCCGGGATCTCATTTCCGCAGGACCACATAATGACGGAGGGATGATTTCGGTCCCGACGGATCCAGGAGTCCACATCCCGCTCGCACCATTCATGGAAGAAGATGCCGTAATCGTTTTCGGTCTTGGGCATTTCCCACATGTCGAAGGCATCTGAATTAACAAGGAAGCCCATCTCGTCTGCCAGCTCCATCAGGCCTGGGGCCGGAGGATTGTGACTGGTTCGGATGGCGTTGATGCCGATGGAACGAAGCTTCTCCAGCTGACGGCGGGCAGCCTTCCGGTTAAATGCCGCTCCCAGGGCCCCGAGATCGTGGTGCATGCAGGCGCCGTTGATCTTCATATGCTGACCGTTCAGGAAGAAGCCCTTGTCCGGGGAGAAGCCCAGGGTTCGAAAGCCCACCTTCTGGGTGAAGCTGTCCCGGAACTTACCCTGACAGTAAACGGTGGTCTCCAGAGTATACAGATAAGGATTGTCGATATCCCAGAGGGTTGCGCCGTTGAAAATGAAGCTCTGTGTACCTGTAGTGGGTTCGGCATAGAGCTGCTGCGCAGCCTGGGACTCGGCGGCTACCTTGCCGTGCTGGTCCCGCAGGATATGGCGTACAGCGACCCCTCCCGGAACAGGGGCGGGGGCAACGATCTCAGTGTCGATGGTGATGCGGAAGGCGGTCACCAGCTCCGGACCGTCCACCGTGCCTTCACAGGGATCGGCATGGAAATAGATCCCTCCTTCGGTGATATGCACCGGATCCTTCTCCAGAAGCCAGACATCCCGGAAGATCCCGGCGCCGGAGTACCAGCGGGTGTTGGGACACCGGTAGTCCACATGGACCATCAGCACATTTTCACCCTCCTTCTGCCATGGAGTAAGATCCACCTCAAAGGAGGTATAGCCGTAGGGCCAGAAGAAGATCTTCTCGCCGTTGAGATACACGGTGGTCCGCATGTAAACGCCTTCAAAATACAGGGAATTATGCTTTGACGCGTCCAGATCAAGCAGCCTGGTATAGGCGCCCACAGAGGAACGGTAGAGGTTGTTCGTATCGGTGATCATCCAGTCGTGGGGCAGATCTACAGGCTGAAATGAGGGAAGCGCCGGATCGGCGGAACCCTTCAGCACATCCAGGACTACGGCAGCTTCGGTTCCTGCCGGGAATTCGGCAAAGGACCATTTATCATTGATCAATGTTCGCATTTAGGATACCTCCGGTGTTGAGTCGCGTAAATGATTATGGTGTACAGATCCTGTGTAAGGATAAATGCAATCATTTCCATTTTACCTTTTTTGGGGTGCTCCGTCTACATAAGAAATCAGAGAAGAATACCTTTATATAACTTGAAATGACCGTGGTTTTGAATTATACTTTCTCTGTATGTCATGCCCTGTCCGGCATACACCGGAAGGGACGAAAGGATTAGGAAGGAGATATAACATGACAACGTCACAAATCGGAATCATCGTTGCGATCGGTGTCTATCTGGTGGGCATGCTCATCATCGGCTTTATGGCATCCAGAAATACCAACGATGTAGGGGATTTCTACCTTGGCGGACGTAAGCTCGGTCCCTTTGTTACCGCTATGAGCGCGGAGGCATCGGACATGAGCTCCTACCTCCTGATGGGTGTTCCCGGACTTGCTTATTTTTCGGGTATCGCTGATGCGGGCTGGACGATCTTCGGTCTGGCGGTGGGTACCTATCTTAACTGGCTCTTTACGGCCAAGCGCCTTCGGAATTATTCGGAGAGGATCAATGCCATCACCATTCCGGAATACTTCAAGAAGCGTTTCCGTGATGACAAGAATATCACTCTGCTGATCGGCGCTCTTGCCATCATCATTTTCTTTGTTCCCTATACCGCTTCCGGTTTCTCCGCCTGCGGCAAGCTATTCATGAATCTGTTCGATGTGAAGTATGAGGTGGCTATGGTGATCTCCGCTGTGGTGATCATTGCCTATATCACCACCGGCGGCTTCCTGGCTGCATCCCGAACGGACTTCGTTCAGTCCATCGTAATGACCATCGCGCTGTTCATCGTGCTGGGCTATGGGGTCTACCATGCCGGCGGCTTCGGCGCAGTGTTGGATAATGCCAATAACCTGGCAGGGTATCTGGATCTGTCTGCAACCCATAACAATGTTACGGGAGGAGCAGATGCTTACGGTCTCTTCAACAAGATCACCATGTTCTGCTGGGGTCTCGGTTATTTCGGCATGCCCCATATCCTTCTGCGCTTCATGGCTGCCCGCAATGCAAAGGAGCTGAAGCTGTCCCGCAGGGTTGCTTCTGTTTGGGTAGTGATCTCCCTTACTGTAGCCATCTTTTTGGGTGTGGTAGGACGTGCCATGACCGAGGTAGGAGCCCTGGACAGTCTGATCGAGGATCCCACCAGCGCTTCCAAGGCAGAAACCCTGATCGTGGTACTGGCCAAGCATATTGCGGATAACGGTTTCGGATACGCCCTGATCGGTGGTATCATCATTGCCGGTATTCTTGCTTCTACCATGTCCACCGCCGACTCTCAGCTGATCGCAGCATCCAGTGCGGTTTCCGAGAATATCTTCCGTGATACCTTCAAGATCAAAATGAGCGATAAGGCGGCCATGCTGACTGCACGTCTTACCCTGATCGTCGTTGCGGTTCTGGGTGTGATCATTGCATGGAATCCCGACAGCTCCGTATTTAACATCGTGTCCTTTGCCTGGGCCGGCTTCGGCGCGGTATTCGGACCGATCATGCTGTTCTCCCTTTTCTGGAAGAGGACCAATAAATGGGGCGCCATTGCGGGCATGCTTTCCGGCGGGATCATGGTATTCGTATGGAAATATCTGGTCCGTCCCATGGGCGGTGGCTGGGACCTGTATGAGCTGGCCCCTGCATTTGCAGTATCCGCCATCTTTATCGTGGTCGTAAGCCTTCTCACCAAGGCTCCGGAAGAGGAGATCCAGAAGGAGTTCGATGAAGTGAAGGCTATGTAACCTTCCGAAAAAAATCATTTCCGCCTTCGAAAAAGGAACCTTGAAGAAAAGGGTGCTTGAAGCCTTGAGGAAAAGGGTGCTTGAAGCCTTGAGGAAAAGGGTGCTTGCGGCTCTCAGAAAAAAAAGATCCTTCGCCTTTCGGCTCAGGATGACATGGAAGATTGTCATCCTGAGCGAAGCGAAGGATCTTTTTTCATATCCCATGTCATCCTGAGCGAAGCGAAGGATCTTTTTTTTCATGTCATCCTGAGCAAAGCGAAGGATCTAAATTACAGACTCCAGTCCACCGGCTCTTCCCCATGCTCCGTAAGAAACCGATTCACCTGTGAGAAATGCCTGCAGCCCATGAAGCCCCGATAAGCGGACAGCGGACTGGGATGGGGAGCCTCAAGCACCAGATGCTTCGGATTGTTCAGCATGCTGCGCTTGCCTCTGGCGAAGCCGCCCCAGAGCAGGAAGACCACCGGCCGGTCCACTTCATTCACGGCACGGATGATGGCATCCGTGAACTGCTCCCAGCCCTTGTTCTGGTGGGATGCAGCGGCATGGGCCCGGACGGTGAGTACGGCGTTCAGCAGGAGTACGCCCTGTTCGGCCCAGGGAGTGAGACAGCCGTGATCCGGGATCTCGAACCCCACATCGTCATGCAGCTCCTTGTAGATATTCTGCAGGGAGGGTGGGATATCCACCCCTTTCTGTACCGAGAAGCAGAGCCCGTGAGCCTGCCCCGGTTCGTGATAGGGGTCCTGACCGATGATCACCACCTTCACCCGGGAAAGGGGCGTAAGATGCAGGGCGTTGAAGATGTCCTCTGCAGGCGGATAGATCACCCTCTCGGCATATTCTCTGTGAATGAATTCATATAACTGCTTATAATAGGGCTTGGCGTATTCCTCCTGAAGGATAGGAGCCCAGTCGTTGGTTACCTGTGCCATGGCGTCACACCTCTTTTCTTCATCAGTACTTATTATCATACCGCATTCACTGTGCATTTTCCAGTATTCTTCCCGACAGAACAGGGATTCTGTCTATGGAAATCTTCCTTGTAAAACCCTGTGGTTCATGTTAAAATAAATTTTGTATGGGTGCATGAAGACCCCGTTTTCCGTGTACATTTTTGACTGTTGACATATAACAAAACCAAGGAGTTCTCATTCTCATGATCAGAAAACTATTTCAGCAAATGGTAGCATCACAGATCGTTTCCGCCATGGCGGTCACCCTCTGCCTGTTGATCGACAGTATCATGATCGGACGCTTTCTGGGCGTAGACGCCATGGCAGCCTACAGCCTGACCAACCCGGTGCTTCTGGCCTTCGCCGCCTTCGGAAGCCTCCTTTCCACAGGGATCCAGGTGGTTTGCAGCAAGGCCATGGGAACCGGTGATGAACAGAAGATCAATCGTTGCTTCTCCCTGTCGATCATTGTTGCTGTTGTATTCTCGCTGATCGGTGTAGCGGTGGTTCTGATCTTCTCCGGACAGCTCACCTCGCTCCTCGGTGCTGAAGAAGGAACGGAGGTATATCGTCTGACCAAACGTTACCTCATCGGTTTTGTCATCGGCGCCCCTGCATTTGTCGGCGCACAGATCCTGGTGCCCTTCCTGCAGATGTCCGGCCAGCGTGTTCGACTGGTGACTGCGGTGCTTACCATGACCGTAGTAGATATTATTGCTGATCTTCTGAATGTATTTGTATTTAAATGGGATACCCTCGGTATGGGACTTGCGTCAACCTTAAGCTACTTTGTGGCCGTGTGCATCGGCGTGGTCTATTTCTTCCAGAAAAAATGTGTATATAAGTTTACCAGAAAGGATCTTGGAAATGGACTGTTCAAGGAAATGGCCATGGGCGGTATCCCCACGGTGGTCAATCAGATCAGTCTTGTGCTTCTGGTATTCATTATCAACCGTACCATGCTTCGGGTTGGTGAAGCAGCGGCTGTTGCTGCCTACTCTGTAGTATCCACGGTTGCTAACCTGGGATACTGCCTCGGAAACGGTATCTCGGAGGTTTCTCTGATGCTTACGGGAATCTTCTATATCGAGGAAGATGAAAAAAATCTGAAGGAGATCGTAAAGCAGCAGACCTGGTTTGCGGTGGTGATCGATGCCGCGGTCATGGTGCTGTTCCTGATCTTCGCGGGACTTCTGGCAAAGCTCTTTGTGTTCCCGGGAGATACCCCGGAGGAGATCCTCAGAGCGGAGCAGACGGTAAGCTATGCCACTGTGGGACTCAGGATGTTTGCCATCTGTCTGATCCCCAGCTCCATCAATGCAGCATTTAAAAAATACTATCAGGCCATCGGGCAGATCCGGTTCTCCGAGATCCTGTCAGTGGTACAGAACCTTGCCTTTCCGGCCCTCGTGGTTCTTTCCCTCGGAAACATCTTCCATGCCAATTGGGGTGCAAATGCTGGAACCATCGGCGTATGGCTGAGCTATGTGATCGGCGAGACGCTGACCCTCCTTTTTATCGCAATCTACGTTAAGAAAAAGTCCGGCCATAAGTTCTGTTCACTGGACAGCTTCGCTTGTCTCCCTGCCGGCTTCGGTGCCGCAAAGGGCGAATCTCTGGAAATGGTGATCACAAAGCCGGAGGATGTTGGAGCTGCAGCGGTAGCGGCAACGGAATTCTGCAAAAACAAGGGAGAAAATGCAAAGAAGACAATGTATACCTCCCTGTGTATTGAGGAGATGGCCAACAACATCCTGGAATATGGTTTCAAGGATGGAAAGAACAATCGTATCGATATTCGCCTTGTCCGGAAGGAAAATGACGATCTGATCATTCGTATCCGGGATAACTGCGAAGGCTTCGATCCGGTGAATTACTACGAGATGGCGAAGCCGGACATGAACGATCCTGCCAGACATATCGGTATCCGCATGGTATTCAAGATGGTTAAGGATGTGAAGTATGTTAACTCCCTTGGACTAAATAACCTGACCGTCAAGATCTAGCAGTGAAAAAGCAAAATTGAGTCTTGACAACGCTTTGCGTTGGTGATATTTTTACATTAATTTCATACCAAACGCGTCTGACGCGGAGTAGTAGTCGTGAGAAAGTCTTACAGAGAGCTGTCGGTTGGTGCGAGACGGTGACGGAATCATGATGAACTGACCGCCGAGCGGCTTCGGCAAAATCCTGGGAGAGTAGTTGAAGACGGGTTCCGACCGATACATCGGAAAGATATAAGATCATGAAATGTGATCCGTATCGATAATGAGGCTTCAGCCGGCGCCTGCCGATGAAGTAAAGCAGAGTGGTACAGCGTGTAATTACGCCTCTGTGGGGTTCCCCCGCAGAGGCGTTTTGTGCGTCCAATGAGCCATGCACATCTTCGTTGTCATTGTTTTGTGCGTCCAATGAGCCATGCACATCTTCGTAGTCATTGTTTTGCGCAAGCTTGCTTGCAGGCAAAACAATGACTACGAAGATGTATACGGCGAAGCCGCAACATCGACGGGAGCGAAGCGGAGGTCGATGTTGGCATGGCGAATGCTGTGATCGCCGCAACACCGACGGGGGCGAAGCCGCAACATCGACGGGAGCGAAGCGGAGGTCGATGTTGGCATGGCGAAGCGTACGCAGGCATGGCGAATGATAGGTTGCTAAATTATACACAATATAGTAGAATAATAGATTGGAGGTTGACATCATGAAGAATTTCGAGCATTACAGAAGAGGCTATTATATGCCGCCGGTTCCGTGCACGGACTGGGTGAACAAGGAATATGTCGATCATGCACCGATATGGTGCTCCGTAGACCTGCGGGACGGTAACCAGGCGCTGGTGGTTCCCATGAGTCTGGATGAGAAGATCGAATTCTATAAAGAACTGATCCGGGTAGGCTTTAAGGAGATCGAGATCGGTTTCCCCGCAGCCAGCGAAACGGAATACGAATTCTGCCGTCGTCTGATCGAGGATGACCTGATCCCCGAGGATGTGACCATTCAGGTACTGACCCAGGCAAGAGAGCACATCATCAAGAAGACCTTCGAGGCCGTTCGGGGAGCAAATCCCAGGAATGTTATCGTTCATGTCTATAACTCAACCTCAGTCGCACAGCGGGAGCAGGTATTTAAGAAATCAAAGGATGAGATCAAGAAGATCGCCACCGACGGAGCAGAGCTTCTGAAGCGTCTCGCAGATGAAGACGGTGCGCCCTATCGTTTCGAGTACAGTCCGGAAAGCTTTACCGGAACCGAGCCGGAGTATGCACTGGAAGTGGTGAACGCCGTACTGGACGTATGGCAGCCTACCCCGGACCGGACGGCCATCATCAACCTTCCGGCCACGGTGGAAATGTCTCTTCCGCATGTATATGCAAGTCAGATCGAGTATTTCCATAAGAATATGAAGTACCGCGAAAATGTGGTTCTTTCCCTTCATCCTCACAATGACCGCGGCTGCGGCGTAGCGGATGCGGAGCTGGGACTTTTGGCAGGGGCTGACCGTATCGAGGGAACCCTCTTCGGAAATGGAGAGCGTACCGGAAATGTGGATGTGATCACACTTGCCATGAATATGTATACCCACGGTGTAGATCCTGAGCTGGACTTCTCGGATATGCCCAGGATTCAGGCAACCTACGAGCGTCTCACCGGAATGGAGATCTATCCCCGCGAACCCTACTGCGGAAAACTGGTCTTCGCTGCATTTTCCGGATCACATCAGGACGCCATCGCCAAGGGAATGAAGTGGCGTGAGGAGGATCCCGATCAGATGTGGACCGTTCCTTATCTGCCGTTAAATCCGGAGGATATCGGAAGGACCTACGACGGAGATGTGATACGGATCAACAGCCAGTCCGGAAAGGGAGGTATCGGCTTCCTGCTGGAGACCAAGTATGGTTTCCTGCTTCCCAAGGCCATGAAGGAGGATGTGGGATATGCCATAAAGGGCTATTCCGATCATCAGCATAAGGAACTGAAGCCGGATGAGGTTGTGGAACTGTTTAAGCAGGATTATGTAAACCTTGATTCCCCTATAAAATATCTGGAGTGCCATTTCCAGCAGATCGATGGTATCCGCTGTGAGATCACACTGGAGAGGAACGGGGTTCATAAGGTATATCACGGACAGGGCAATGGTCGTCTGGATGCCATCAGTAACGCACTGAAGCGGCATTTCCACATCGACTATTCGCTGATCACCTACGAAGAGCACGCGATCACCAGAGGATCGAATTCCAAGGCCTGTGCTTACGTGGGGATCCAGATGACCGGGTCCGGTAAGGTATACTGGGGTGCAGGCATACAGGATGACATCATTGTTGCTTCTACATACGCTCTTATTTCAGCGGTGAACAAATCGCTTATTGCCGAGAATGTGAAATAGCGTCTTTATGGGATGACGTGAATAGCAGCTCATGTATGAAAAGGGGGAAGCGCCTGTGGCAGAGAATGTATTCAATGAGGGTGGAGACTTTCTGATCCGTGTCAGGGATGCGGTGAATGCCAAGTTGAATCTGGAACAGCAGATATCCGAAATGAACGGGGAATTGAAGCGCATGGATAAGGGCATTTCCTCGGAGAACAAGGATATCCAGGACGAGATCTCCACGACGATCAAGAAACGCCGGAATGATGTGGAGGATGAGTACGATAAGCAGCTGTCCCAGATCATTTCCAAGCGGAAGAAGGTAGAATCGGAGAAGGAGAAGAAGATCGATCAGGCGAAGGCCTCCCGGATCAAGGATGAGACCAAGGGCATTGTGTCGGATTCCAGGGATGCGGAGAAGGAGCTGAAGAAGCTGTTCCGCCAGAACAAGGTACCCGGCTTCTGCAGATCCAAGTTCTTCTATGTGATGTTCATGCCGGAGGGACCGGTCCAGACACTGATGATGGTGGTGGGTTATGCCCTTCTCTTTATCGGCGTCCCGGGGCTGATCACTCTGCTGATCCGGAAAACTGCCATCAATCACTCCACCATGAGTGACGGAACGAAGACCTTCCTTACCGTCGTGATCGCGGCAGTTCTGGTGCTGCTTCTTGCCGGCGCCATCTTCCTGATCTACGTGAAGGTGAAGGTGCCCCATGCCATCGTGCTGCAGCAGGGAAGAAAATATCGCCGGGCTGTGGCGGAGAATGACAAGCAGATCCGAAATGTGAAGAAATCCATTGAGAAGGATGCGGATGAGAGTCGTTATGACGTAGGTGAATTCGACCAGCGTATCCGGGAGATCACCGATGAAGAGGAAAATGTCCGTGAGGAGATGCATAATGCGCTGAAGGATTTTGATGACCAGACGGCGGAGAATATCCGCAGAGAGATCGAAGATCGTCGTAATCCGAAGCTGAATGAAATGAAGGAAAACCGCAATAGTCTGGCTCAGCAGATCGAACAGGCGGAGAGTAAGCTTAAGGAAACGAGTCTGGTCATTTCCCGGGACTATGCCTCCCATATCGGCGAGGATATGCTCCGGCAGGACAGGCTGGACGAGCTTATCGCCATCATCCAGTCGGGACAGGCAAGCACGGTTTCCGAGGCCATCAGTGTGTTTAAGAACCCCAACCGGGAACCGGTGACCAGACAGGCGCAGGCCGCTTCAGAGACACCCGCTCCCGCAGCGGAACCGATGAAGCCTGAGATCCCGGATCCCTTTGTACCGGGGCCGGAGATCGATCAGCTGGAGAAAAATGTGCCTCCCCAGGATCAGCCTCCGCAGGAGTAACAATAATCAATACTACAGGTTAGTTTAATGGCAAGACGTAACAGACATGACAATCTAAGAGGAGACCGAACCTCATCCTATGTCCCGGAGTATGAACAAAACGGGCAGGAGGAGGAAGAGGATGATGAGGATATCTTTGCCGAAGGTTCCTTCGGCTACGGATCCTCAGGAAACTCCCAAAAAAGAAAAAACAAGCCGGGATCCGATCGTGGTACCCCGGCTTCTTATCGTGCAAAGAGGACCGTGGATCCGGATCCCGGGTATGATGATCTGGATGAAATGATCCGTGAAGATGAGGCGTATGACGCTCCGATCCGGTATCAGGAGCCGGAGGAGGATTTCTCCGAAGAACCCGGAAAGCCTGCCGATTCCCATGAGGAAGAGGAGGATGTGAATCCTTTTCAGGTCCGGAAGGCCGAGAAGGGATCCTCACGGAAAAAGAAAGAAAAGAAACCTGGAAAGCCGTTTTTCAGCAGACGGAAAAAGTCTGAGGAACCGGAAGAGGAGGATCGGCGCGAGCGCCGGGATAATATCATCCGTGTGGGCGGAGACGCTGAGCTCAGGGAAGAGAATCTGGCCAGGGCAAAGAAAAGAGCCTCCAGCCGGGGACGGCTCTTCGTTCTTGTGATCGTACTCCTCATTGTGGCCGGCGCAGCATGGTTTGTGTATAACAACATTCGTGAATATAAGGGCTACAAGGTGCTGGCCAGCACCAATACGGTATATGAGGCAAATGCAGAGTATACCGAATTCGGCGGGAATCTGCTGAAGATCACCTCTGAGGGTGTGTCTTATATCGATCCCAACGGAAATGTGGTGTGGACCGCCGGCGCGGATCTGAAGATCCCCATCTCCGCCACCCGGGGCAACTGGGCGGTTGTGGCAGACAAGGGCGGAAACGGCGTGCATGTGTTCAATACGGAGGGCGCAGTCAGCAATCTGACCATGCCCTATAAGGTGCTGGACTGTGATGTGGCGACTCAGGGGGCCTTTGTGGTGATCCTGGAGAGCGACACTACCAACTACGTAAATATGTACGACAAGAACGGGACCCAGATCTACGAGATGCAGACCTCCATTGATAAGAGCGGATATCCGCTGGACATTTCCATCTCGGATGACGGACAGAAGCTCTTTACCAGTTATTTCTTTGTGGAGGGCATCGAAACGAAGAATAATCTTACCGCTTATAACTTCGGCTCCGTGGGACAGAATGCCAATGCGGACCGTATC
Source organism: Eubacterium sp. (assembly GCA_017634475.1). GTDB lineage: Bacteria > Bacillota > Clostridia > Lachnospirales > Lachnospiraceae > Eubacterium_Q. Next base: position 25,758 of record JAGBNH010000101.1, on the reverse strand, counting down.
GTGGGTGGCTTCAGTCTGCAGGGCGAGCTGGTCACCCGGGTGCAGTTTTTATCCAACAATCTGGTGGCGGCCTTTGCGGATACGGAGGTGATCCTGTATGACATGAAGGAGACGCCTTCGGAACGCTGTCGCATCAAATATCAGCAGCCGAAGATCCAGAGCATCTTCTTCACGGATTCCTATCTGGGAACTATCGAGCGGACCTCGGATGCAGAGGATAATACCGGATATGTGATGCGGGTGTACGGACATGACGGAGATGAGCTGTTCCACTATGCCTTCAACATGGCTTATGACAACATCCATGCCGGAAAGGAGGAGATCATCCTGACCGGAGGAAATCAGTGTCTGATCGTCACGAAGAAGGGCAGAGTGAAGTTCCGCTATGCCTTCGACACCACCATCCGGAACATGATCCCCACATCCAGCAGTAACGAATATATCGTTACCTTTGAAGGGAAGACGGAGAAGATCGGCCTCCGGATGGAAGATAAATAAACAGACGGAAAGATAAACAGGAAGATAAACAGGAGGAAAATGATGAACTGGCTTTTTGTTTTTGTGATCCTCTGTCTGCTGCTTTTTGGTTTTATCGGTTATAAGCGGGGACTGGTGAAGTCTGTTCTGGGAACCTGTGCGACTATCCTGGCTCTGGTACTGGCCTATATCCTGACACCGACCATGAGCCGGTTTCTGCAGAACAACACCGGATTGGATGAATGGGTCGAAGGGAAGGTATATGCGGCCGTGGAATCCAAGGTGGCGGAAACCGTAACGGGGACGAAGAAAGAGATCGCAAGGAAGATGGAAGAGAACCCGGGCAAGCAGGAGCAGGTAAGTCTGATCCGCGAGCTTGGGATCCCGGATTTCATTCGCGATATGCTTCTGGATAATAACAATGAAGAGGGCTACAAGGCCATGGGGGTGAATACGGTCTACCGGTATATCGCCCGTAAGGTGGCTGTGGTGGCTCTGAATATAGCTGCGGCGCTTCTTGCCTTTCTGGTGGCGCGTATTCTTCTGCTGTTCGCCAATCTGATGATCAGCAAGGCTGTGGGTTCCATCTCGATCCTTAGGCTGGTGGATCAGATCGGCGGGGCTGCTGCCGGTGTGCTCCTGGGAGGCATCATTGTCTGGGTCTTTATGTTCATCCTGTCCCTGGCCATGAATGCCCAATCCTATACGGAGCTGATCAAGGGCAACGGAATGCTGCAGTGGCTTCATGACAACAACGTTCTCATGAAGATCGCATTGAAATAGAATCTCATAACCGATAACTGGAGATAGAGAAAAAATGAAGAAGAATCTTCTGACAAAACTGTTTCTGATCATATATGACGTGGCGGCGGTGGCGGCGGCCAGCGTCCTTGCGCTTCTCATGCGCTTTGACCTGCAGTTCTCCCGGGTGCCGGACGAGTATCTGTCCGTCATGAAGAAGAACCTCTGGGCAACGATCCTGATCACGGTATTCGTGTTCTTTATGCTCAGACTGTATACCAGTCTGTGGACCTACGCCGGTGCCACGGAATTCTTTAATATCGTCCTGTCCTGTGCGGTGGCCAGCCTCCTCAACATGGCGGCGGTCATGCTGCTGAACAAGGATGTGACGGTTCCTCTTCCGCGAAGCTATTATATCCTGTTCTTCGTATTCCTGCTGGCACTGACCCTGATCAGCCGGTATTTCTACAAGACCTTTTTTGCCGTGTCCAAGAAGGTATCCACCAACAAGCAGGAGAAGAAGCGGGTGCTGGTGATTGGAGCCGGTGAAGCGGGAAATGAACTGATCCGCGAGATCAAGAACAGCCGTCTTCTGCCCATGAAGGCCGTGGGCGTTATTGATGATAACCCCGGCAAGGTAGGAAATTATATCCACGGCGTAAAGGTTGTGGGTACTCGGCATGATATCCCGAAAATGGCAGAGAAGCTCCGGGCAGAGGAGATCATTCTTGCCATGCCTTCCGCCAAGTCCACAGAGATCCATGACATCCTGCAGATCTGCAAGGAGACCGGCTGTGAACTGAAGAAGATGCCCGGTATCTATCAGCTTGTTACGGGAGAGGTGCGGGTCACCGATCTTCGCGAGGTGGATGTGAACGACCTGCTGGGACGTGAGCCCATTCAGGTAAATATCGATTCCATCATGGGGTACGTAAAGGATAAGGTGGTGGTGGTAACCGGCGGAGGCGGCTCCATCGGAAGCGAGCTGTGCCGGCAGATCGCCGGTCATCAGCCGAAGCAGCTCATCATCATCGACATTTATGAGAATACCACCTATGATGTACAGAACGAGCTGAGAAAGACCTATCCGGATCTGGATCTGGTGGTGCTCATTGCCTCTGTCCGGAATACAAAGCGTATCGATCAGATCTTCGAGACCTATCGTCCCGATATCGTCTACCATGCGGCTGCCCATAAGCATGTACCGCTGATGGAGGACAGCCCCAATGAGGCCATCAAGAACAATGTGCTGGGTACCTGGAAGATCGTCCGGGCCGCAGACCATTGGAAGGTAAAGAAATTTGTGATGATCTCTACCGATAAGGCCGTGAACCCCACCAACATCATGGGAGCCTCCAAACGGATCTGCGAGATGATCATTCAGACCTATGACAAGATCTCCGAGACCAATTTCGTGGCTGTGCGTTTCGGAAATGTGCTGGGTTCCAACGGAAGCGTGATCCCGCTCTTCAAGAAGCAGATCGCCGAGGGCGGACCGGTGACGGTCACCCATCCGGACATCATCCGGTACTTCATGACCATTCCCGAAGCGGTATCCCTGGTGCTTCAGGCGGGAGCCTATGCCAAGGGCGGTGAGATCTTCGTGCTGGACATGGGTGAACCGGTGAAGATCCTGGATCTGGCCCGCAACCTGATCCTGCTTTCCGGACATAAGCCGGATGAAGATATCAAGATCGTATTTACCGGACTCCGGCCGGGAGAGAAGCTGTATGAAGAGATGCTCATGAAAGAAGAGGGCATGCAGGATACGGCCAACAAGCTGATCCACATCGGAAAGCCCATTGAGATGGATGAGGACAAGTTCCTGGAGGATCTGGAGAAGCTCAGCGAGTATGTGGTGCAGGAACCCTACGATATCCGTGAGGTGGTACAGCGTATGGTGCCTACCTATCATCCGCAGCAGAAGGAAAACTGAACCACTCTGAAGAGGCGCTGAAGCAGTGCTTAAAATCAGGGCATAAATTAGAAAGATCTGTCCCGAAAATGTGGGGCGGATCTTTCTTTTTTCGTGCATTTACATGATGTATGTGGTATAATCTTGCCAAGTGTGCAAATCTATATGAAAACAAGAGGGAAAAGAGATGAATGTACCTTTTTCACCCCCGGATATCCGGGAGACAGATATACTTGCAGTTTCGGAAGCACTTCGTTCCGGATGGATCACCACAGGGCCCAAGACCAAGCTTTTTGAAGAGAAGATCGCGTCTTACGTGCATACCCCAAGGGCTGTCTGCCTTACTTCCGCAACAGCCGGTCTGGAGATGGCGCTCCGTATCCTGGGCATCGGCCCCGGAGATGAGGTGATCACCTCGGCCTATACCTTTACAGCCAGTGCAAGCGTAGTTTACCATGTGGGGGCTACGCTTGTTCTCGTGGATACGAAGAAGGATTCCTACGAAATGGATTACGACAAGCTGGCGGATGCCATCACCGAACGGACGAAGGCCATCATCCCCGTGGATCTGGCCGGCATCGTCTGTGATTATGATCGGATCTTCCGGATTGTGGAAGAGAAGAAGGCTCTGTTCCATCCGGTGGGCAAGCTCCAGGAAGCCATCGGACGGGTGGTGGTCACTGCGGATTCCGCCCACAGCTTCGGGGCAAAGCGGAACGGCAAAATGTGCGGAGAGATCGCGGATTTTACCACATTTTCCTTCCATGCGGTGAAGAATCTCACCACCGCCGAGGGCGGCGCCCTGGTATGGCGGAGCATCCCGGGGATCAGGGACGACGAGATCTACCGCAGGCTGATGGTCATGACCCTCCACGGACAGAGCAAGGACGCTCTGGAGAAGTCCCAGCTGGGGGGATGGGAATATGACATCCTGGAACCCGGTTATAAATGCAATATGACGGACATGGCTTCGGCAGCGGGACTCACCCAGTTGGAGCGTTATGCCTCTACACTGAATCGCCGGCAGGAGATCGTAGACCGGTATAATGAGGCGTTCCGGGATTTCCCGATCCAGTGCATCCAGTCTCCCGAGGCTTCCGTGGAATCCAGTAAGCATCTGTACATGATCCGTGTGAACGGCATCGATGAGAAGAAGAGAAATGCCCTGATCAAGGATATGTCCGGACTGGGGGTGGCCTGCAATGTGCATTATAAGCCGCTGCCCATGTATACAGCTTATCAGAACAAGGGCTTCCGGATGGAGGATTATCCGAATTCCTACGATCAGTATAAAAATGAGATCACCCTGCCCCTCAATACCTGCATGACGGATGAAGAGGTGGAATATGTGATCAGCTCCCTGGGGAAGGTTCTGGGAGCAACCCCCGCCCCCAGGGCGAAGAGAGAGATCAAACGGTTCGAGAAGAAGGTATGGCTTTCTTCCCCCACCATGCACGGACCGGAAATGGCCTACATCCAGCAGGCCTTTGCCACCAACTGGATGTCCACTGTGGGTGAGAACATCAACGAGGTGGAGAAGCTTACGGCAGAGAAGGTGGGACGGAAATACTGTGTGGGTCTTTCCTCCGGAACCGGCGCACTGCATCTGGCCATTAAGCTTGCGGCCGAGCAGGTTTACGGCCAGGCGGATCCCATCCGCGGAGCTCTGGCAGGACATAAGGTGTTCTGCTCGGATGTGACCTTTGACGCAACAGTGAACCCCATCGCTTATGAAGGCGGTGAGGCTGTATTTATCGATTCCGAGCGGGATACCTGGAATATGGATCCTGTGGCTCTGGAGAATGCCTTCCGGATCTATCCGGACGTAAAGATCGTTATGCTGGTCCACCTGTACGGGACTCCGGCCAAGATGGATGAGATCTGTGAGATCTGCAAACGGCATGGTGCCCTGATCGTGGAGGATGCGGCCGAGTCCTTCGGTGCCACCTACCGCGGAAGACAGACGGGAAGCTTCGGCGAACCCTCAGGTATCCTCAGCGCCAACGGAAACAAGATCATCACCGGTTCCTGCGGCGGCATGCTGCTGACGGATGATGAAGAGCTGGCCAACAAGGTTCGGAAATGGTCCACCCAGAGCCGTGAAGACGCGCCCTGGTATCAGCATGAGGAACTGGGTTACAACTACAGGATGAGCAACGTCATCGCCGGCGTGATCCGCGGTCAGCTGCCCTATCTGGAGGAACACATTTCCCAGAAGAAGGAGATCTATTACCGTTACAAGGAAGGCCTGAAGGACCTGCCTGTGGATATGAATCCTTTCCTGGATTACACAGAGCCAAACTTCTGGCTGTCCTGCATCACCATCCGGCCCGAGGCAATGGCAAGACATGTCCGCGGAGACCGGGATGTGCTGTATCTCACCGAGCCGGGCAAGAGCTCCCCTTCGGAGATCCTGGATACGCTGGAGCGTTATAACGCTGAGGGACGGCCCCTGTGGAAGCCCATGCATCTGCAGCCCATCTATCAGTCCCATCCCTACATCACCGCCACCGGAAACGGAAGAGCCAGAAGCAACGCCTACATCGAAGAGAAGAAGATCTCCGATGTGGGAACCGACCTCTTCGAGAGAGGCCTCTGCTTGCCCAGTGACAACAAGATGACCCCCACCGAACAGGAGGTCGTGATCGAGCTGATCCATAGATGTTTCGAGTGATCGTCATTCTGAGCCGCAAGGAAAGCGTGTCATTCTGAGCGCAGCGAAGAATCTTTTATAACGCAGAAATGTAACGAGATCCATGTCATTCTGAGCGCAGCGAAGAATCTTTTATAACGCCGAAATGTAACGAGATCCGTGTCATTCTGAGCGCAGCGAAGAATCCTACAAACACCAACACAGGAAAGAAACCATGAACGAACCCAGAGAAAACCGGCTGGATGCCCTGTACATCTGTACTACACCCTTTCAGGTGATGTCGGCACTGAGCCTTGTGATCAATAACAAAGAACGGGCAGACCTTTACATCGACGCCCAGTTTGACGGGGCCGCCGAGCTCGGAGATAAGGTACGGGAAACCGGCGCCTTCCATGAGGTGGTGGTCCTGGAGGGGATCCGCCCCATCCGGATGGTGCGGGAAGCCCCGCGAAAGAAGGAGAGGATCAAGGCGATCCTGAGCCTGTACCGGCATATCGATGAAACCGCAGCCCAGATCCTGCTTCCCGGAAGAACCTATGAGCGGATGTACGCCACCCATAATGTTTTTCTGGCGAACCTGCTGATGCTCTGGTTCTCCAAAAGGGATATCAAAACGAAGATCTATTACTTTGACGACGGAGAAGGAAGCTACGACAACAAGGATATCTTCCGGACCGGCAGCCTGGACAAGATGGCCAAGCGTGTGATCCTGGGCACAAAAAAGCTACGGGGATGCCGCCGGTATTATATGTATTCCCCGGATCTCTTCATGAAAATGCATCCGGAGAATAAGATCCCGGTGTACCAGCTTCCGAATTTCAACGCCAATCCCACGGTTCGGCGGGTGATCGAGGAAGTGTTCGAGATCACGCCCGAGAAGGGGATCACCGAACCGGTGATCATCCTGGACTGTCTGAAGGAGGTTGTGCTTTCCCCGGAGGATGATGAACGGATCGTCAAGCTCTATGATCGTCTGCAGGCAGAGTTCGGTGAGGATAAGGTGATCGTGAAACGCCATCCCAGGGATACCCGGGAGTATGCGAATCCCATCCGCACCTATCCCTATACCACTCTTCCCTTTGAAGTGACCTGTCTGGCATCCGAGCCGAAGAACATGGTGCTGATCACCCTGCTTTCCACGGCCACGATTATGCCGAAGCTGCTTCTGGACGAAGAGCCCATGATCATTCTCCTGTATCACCTGTTCCACAGACTGGAGGGGGATGATGCAGACAGAGATCGTTTCTTCGATCTCACCAGAGAGACCTATCGTGATCCCGGTCGGCTGTGCATACCGGATTCCGAAGAGGAGCTGAACCGGCTGATCCAGGAGATCCGGTCGGCCATCTAAACGGGGAACCCTGTCGTGAAAGAAAGAGAATTACTGAAAACTGAATACCTGAAAGCCGGCTATATCGACCTTCCGCGCCTGGCCTTCTCCCTGGTGGGACTGTTATATTTCATTTCCATCATTGCGGTGAACCAGGTGAAGAGCATTATCTTCAGCGCCTTTTATTACGGAGTTCTGGCGCTGGCGGCAGTGGTCTTTTTTGCAACGAAACGTGCCCTTACCATGAAACCGGTGCTGCTCTATGCGGCGGGCTCCTTCCTGCTGGCCGCCTGCAATGTGATCTTTGTTGGGAACATGACCTGGATCAAAACGGGGATCCTCTTCATGTCCTTTCTCATGGCAGCGGTGATGCTGGATGACATGACGGATGAGCGGGCATTTCTCATCGCCGTTTATCTCAATGCCGCAGTGGTGGCAGTAAAGATCGCCATGCACGGGCTGTCCGCTCCGGTATATGTGGAGGCCTCGAATAACTACGTATCGGTACATCTTCTGGCACCTGCCGTGCTGTATTACAGCCTGCTGAATATCCGCGGAAAGAAGATCCCCCTGATCCCGGGGATCGTGGTCTGGGTTCTCAGCCTTGTGGCGGGAGGCCGGGGCGGCCTGCTTGCCGCAACGATCCTTCTGGGAGGCATCATCCTGCACCGTTATCTGGAGGATGAAGCGACCAGGCGGGAGAGAGTGCTGCTGGGATGCCTTCTGGTGGTGATCCTGATCCCCCTGCTGTTCCTTCTGCTGCAGGTTTTCGCCAGCCGCTTTAACGGACTGTACGTGGTGACCCGGTTCCTGGATAAGGGACTGGACGGCGGCGGACGTCTCGCCTGCTGGGCCGAATATATCGAGAAATCCATGATGTCCGTCACGCGGTTCCTCTTCGGCACCGAGCTCTATGAAGTGGGATGGGTGGTACATTATAAAGGAAATCTGCATAACTCCTATCTGTTTGTGCATGCCTTCCTGGGGATCTTCGGGTTCCTTTTCCTGATGGGCATGCTGATCCGAGCCATCGTGGTGGGGATCCGAAGGAAAATGTGGGTCTATGTATTCAGTCTCCTTGCCTTCATGTTCCGCGGGCTAACGGATCATGTGTTCGGCGTTAACCGTCTTACCGTGGTGATCCTGGCGCTGATCCTTATTCCCGACGTCCTGAAAGCGAAGGAGAGGATGTCGAAAAGCCGGGCCCTGTAGTGCACAGGGGCTTTAAATAATCAACAGATGGTTTCATCTGTATGCAGGAGAATCAACATGCGAATACTTGCAGTCATTCCGGCAAGGGCCGGATCAAAGGGAATACCCAATAAGAATATCCGGATCATCGGCGGAAAACCGTTGATCTATTATTCCATCAACAATGCGATCTCTTCGAAATACATCACGGATACCGTGGTCACCACGGATTCCGATGCGGTAAGGATCATTGCCACCCAGATGGGCGCCTCTGTCCGCTGGCGTGACGAACGCCTCTGCCGGGATGAGGTCACCCTGGATGCGGTGATCGACGACGCGGTGGACCGTTCCGTGGACTGGGACTATGTGGTCACCATGCAGCCCACATCCCCCACCCTTTCGGTGGATACCCTGGACCGGGCCATTGCCTACGCCATTGAAAATGATCTGGATACGCTGATCTCAGCCATCAATGCGCCTCATCTGTCCTGGGGAGTAAAGGACGGGAAGAAGGTGCCGAATTATAAAGAGCGTCTCAACCGTCAGTACCTTCCGCCGAACTATCTGGAGACCGGAGCCTTCGTGGTATCCAAAGCCTCCGTGGTGACGGAGAAGACCCGCATCGGCCAGAAGGTGGACGTGTTTGAGGTGCCGGAGAACGAATCCGTGGATGTGGATAATTTCCAGGACCTTATGGTGGTTGCCGCTTCCCTGAACCAGAAGAAGGTGGCCATCTATGTGAACGGCAACAATCAGCGGGGAACCGGTCATATCTACCGTGCGCTGGAGATCGCGGATGAGTTCTTCTCCAAGCCCGACATTTATTATGATTCCAATCAGACGGATCCTGCAGTATTTGGGAAGACCACCCATACATTGATCCCGGTGAACGGTATCGCGGAGCTTTTCGACCGCTGCAGGGAGAAACAGTATGACATCCTGATCAATGACATCCTGTCCACCTCCATCGATTACATGATCGGCCTTCGGTCCGTGCTCCCCAAGGCAAGGATCGTAAATTTCGAAGACGACGGCGAGGGCGTCATGAAGGCGGATCTGGTGTTCAACGCCCTGTACAGCAAATCAGATCTTCCGCAGGTTCGGGCGGGAGAGAAGTATTATATCGCGGGAAAGACCTTCCTTATGTATAATCCCATTCCCATCCGGGAGAAGGTGGAGCGGGTGCTGGTAACCTTCGGCGGAGCGGATCCGCGGAATTATACGGACAGGATCCTGGCCATCATTTCCAGGCCCGAATACAGCAACGTTCAGTTTACTGTGGTCCTGGGACGGGCCAAGCAAAATGTGGACCAGCTCATGAAGTATAATGAGCTTCCGAATATCGAAGTCTTCCATGATGTGGCCAATATGCCGGAGCTGATGACCAAATGCGATATGGCCCTTACCTCACGGGGACGTACCGGCTACGAGCTGGCGATCCTGGGTATCCCCACCATCGCCATGGCCCAGAATGAGCGGGAGGAACGTCACGGTTTCGTCAGCAACGAGAACGGCTTTACCTATATCGGCCTGGATCCTGCAGATGAGATCATCGAGAGTAACCTCCGGATGTATCTGGAGCTCTCCAGGAGCAGCCGCCAGCATTTCCAGGATACCATGCTAAAGCATGATCTGAAGGGCGGAAGACGGAGAGTGATGGGACTGATCGAGAATCTGTAGTCCACACGGAGCATCAGCCGGGGGAAGAGTACAGCAGCCCCGGAATCATGTACATTTACAAGTAAGGAGAACCCCATGCGAACCACAAGACCGTATCTCATCGCCGAGATGGGAGTTAATTTCTATGACACCGCCCGGGTTATGGGCATTACCCCGCTGGAGGCCGCAAAGCTCTATATCGACAAGGCGGCGGAGGCAGGCATCGACTGCGCCAAGTTCCAGTCCTACAAGGCGGGGACCATCGTTTCCAAAAATTCACCGGCCTACTGGGATACTACAAAGGAAGCTACCAAGACCCAGTATGAGCTGTTCCTGAAGTTTGATCATTTCGGAGAGGCGGAGTATCGGGAGCTTTGCGATTACACCCACAGCAAGGGTATGGACTTTACCTCCACTCCCTTCGATTACGCCTCTGCGGACTATCTGGAGGATATGGTGGACTTCTATAAGATCTCATCCTCGGATCTGTCCAACCTGCCTTTTATCCGGTATATCGGTGCAAAGGGTAAGCCGGTTTACATCTCCGTAGGCGCCGCCTACCTCTCCGAGGTGGACGAGGCCATTCGGGCACTGAAGGATTCCGGATGCGGGGATATCGTGGTATTCCACTGTGTTCTGTCCTATCCCACGGCGCCGGAGAACGCAAATCTTCGGATCATCGAGACGCTGAAGAAGGACTTCCCGGACGTGCGGGTGGGCTTCAGTGATCATGTGGCGCCGGATGACACCATGATGACTCTGGCAACGGCCTATCTCCTGGGTGCGGAGGTCATCGAGAAGCATTACACCCTGGATAAGACCCTGCCGGGAAATGATCATTACCACGCCGGAGATCCGGAGGATTTCAAGAAGGCCATCGCCAACTTCAAGTGGATCGACACGGTGCTGGGTTCCCCGGAGAAAACCGTACTTCCCTGCGAGCAGGTACCAAGACGGGAGGCAAGACGCTCCCTGGTGCTGACCCGGGATATGAAGGCGGGAGAGATCATACAGGTTGCCGACCTGATGCCGAAACGGCCGGGAACGGGCATTTCACCGGTGTATACGGATATCGTCATCGGACGGGCCGTGAAGAAGGATCTGGCCGAAGATACCATCCTCACCTGGGAAATGGTATAGCAGTCATTTTATTTGGAAACAGTTAACGGAGGTTTTTTAACATGAATACCCGCAGGATCAGTCTGCACAGTTTATTTTGGTACATCCTGAGAAAATTCTGGATCATATGCGCCATGGCCGTGGGCTTTGCCGTACTTCTGGCCGGATATAAGTTCTATAAGGACAGATCCGCCGAGAAGTCTGCCGCAAAGAACAGTGACGGCTCGGGGCTTACCGAGGATGAGAAGAGGGATGTGGAGAATTCCTATCTGCAGTATATCTATCTGCAGGAAGCGGAGAACTACTACAAGAGTTCACCGCTGATGGCGGAAAGCGCTCAGAGTGAAGTGCAGACCCTGGTGGAATACCGGATCCTGCTGAAGAACCAGGGGACGGAGCAGAGCAACGGCACCGTGGAAATGACCTATCTGCAGCTGCTCCGGGCATTTATCAACGATGGTATGTATATCCCCGAGGTCATGGAAAAGAACGAAGCCTACAAGGACTTCGTGTTCATGAAGGAACTGGTGTGGTGTAACTCAAGCGGCGGCGGTGAGTTCTCCCTGGGTGTGATCGAGTATAAGAAGTTCCCGGATCTGGCAAAGGATGTCCGTGAGTCGGTGGAGACATATATGAACAAGCTGATGGCTGAGGAACCGGGTCTCTCCATTGAGGCCATGAAGGAAGCCACATTCAATGTCTACGACGGCACTACGGATACTGCGAAGAAGAACGCCATCGCCAACGTGATCTCCTACCGGAGAGCAGTGGCCAATGCCTACGCAGCCTTCACCACTTCCCAGCAGGCTTACTTCGATCAGCTCACCGGCAAGGGTGAGGAAGCGGCCTCTGTCAAGAAGGCAAAGATCTCCTGGAAATATGCCATCGTAGGCGGCTTCGTGGGTGCGGTCATGGGCCTGGGACTGCTGATCCTTATGCTGTATCTCTCGCTGAAGCACGCATCCAGCGCAGATTATTCAGAAAATGTGGGGCTTCGCAATTTCGGCATGCTGTTCCTGCCCGGTAAGAGATCCGGCGGAATGCTTCGCCGGGAATTGAAGCAGAACCTCTTTCCCACCAATCAGGAGAGTACCGACTATGCAGCCATCCGGATCAGTACCTACTGCAAATCCCACGAGATCAGTGAGCTTGCGGTACTCAGCTCCGTGAATACAGACTCCATTGAAAAAGCGGCAGCTTCTCTGGGACAGGCCCTTTCAAAGAACGGCATCAAGCTGCATCTTACGGAGAGTCTGGCTACGGACAGCAAGGCACTTTCAGAGCTGCTTTCGGTGAAGAAGAGCATTGTCCTGGAAAGCCTCCACGGAGGAAACCGGCAGAAGATGGCAGAGCTCCTGCAGTTCTGTAAGGAGAACGAGGTTGAGGTCATCGGCGCCCTGGGCGTGGCAGAGCTCACCCTTGGAAACAGGGAATAAGCTCGGTGTCATTCTGAGCTGCAGGCAAGCGAAGCGCAGCCGAAGGCGAAGAATCTTTTGGATAGAAAACCAAGGTTTTAATATTAACTCTGGGGGAAACAAAAACAACAGCTCACGATTGGGGACGTAAGCGGAAACGGAGAAGGAATCCTATGGGGACAAAAAAGAAGAGCATGAAGAAGGGCCTTATGGCGGTGCTCGCACTGGTGATCCTAATGCTGACTTTGTGGCAGACATCCACCGAGAGCGAAGCGGCGGTACAGGGCAAATGGATCAAGGACAGCCGCGGCTGGTGGTTTCAGTTCCCGGATGGCTCCTATGCAAAGAATGAGTACATCGGGGGCTACTGGCTGAACAGTAAAGGCTGGTATGAACCGAAGTGGAACGGCAGCTGGAAGGTGAACAGTACGGGCTGGTGGTTCCAGGCAGGTTCCTGGTATCCCAAAAACCAGTGGCTGACCATTGACCGGAAGAGCTATTACTTTGATGCAAGGGGATATATGGCGGCCAATCAATGGATCGGGAGGTATTACGTGGACAAAACCGGTGCATGGACGAAAACCAGAACAAGTACATCGCCTATTGTAAAGCCGGCGACCCAACAGCTTCCGGTACCGACCTATCCGGCCAAGTCTCCCGTAGCTTACGGTGGGGCCCTGAAGGTGGTGGGAACGGATCTCTGCAATTCCAAGGGGACCAAGGTGCAGCTTAAGGGCGCAAGTACCTTCGGTATCATCTGGGACGATGGACGGTACAACATCAACAAGGAGGCCTTCAACACACTGAAAACCGACTGGAAGGCGAATATGATCCGCCTTGCGGTCTATACGGAGGAATACGGCGGATACTGTATCGACTGGGACGAGGTTCAGACGGAGACGCTGAAGAAAACCATTGAAAATGCAGTGAACTACGCCACGCAGCTGGGAATGTATATCATCATCGACTGGCACATCCTTCAGGACAACAATCCCAATAATCACCTGAACGAGGCGAAACAGTTCTTTGCGGATATGTCCTACAAGTATTCCAATTATGACAATGTGCTTTATGAGATCTGTAACGAGCCCAACGGCAGTACCACCTGGGCCGAGATCAAGAAGTATGCGGATACCATCATTCCCATCATCCGGGAAAATGATGATGATGCGGTGATCCTCGTAGGTACGCCGGAATGGTCACAGCGCGTGGATCAGGTGGCGGCAAATCCCGTGGCACTGAAGAAGAACGTCATGTATGTTGTACATTTCTATGCAACCACCCATGGGGAATTCCTTCGGAACCGGGTGGTGGCTGCCAGGAAAGCGGGAACGCCCGTTTTCATTACGGAATGCAGCATCTGTGCATCCGACGGAAGCGGAACCATAGACTATAGCTCTGCGGAAGCATGGAAAAAGGTGATCAAAGATAACAATCTGTCCTATGCCTGCTGGTCCCTGAGCAATAAGAACGAAACATCGGCACTGATCAAAAGCTCCTGTTCCAAGCACAGCGGCTGGACCGTGAGTGATCTGTCGGAAACAGGCGTATGGTTCAGAAATATGATGCGTGAGCAGTGAGCCATGCAGTCCGACTTTAACATGCTTTGTGTGAGCTTGCTCACGTACAAAGCCATGTTGAAGTCGGACTATACGGCGAATGCCGTGACATCGACGGACACTTTGTGTCCGGAGATGCGCATGGCTCATAGACATATTTATATTGGGGTAAATATACAGGGGGACACAGCCACAATCGAATATTCAGAGTAGCAAAAGGAGAAGCGTATGGAAGACAGGATGCGAAAAGGAAGCACTTTTCTGGCAAAACTACTTGTTATGATCATGCTGATTGGTGTGATCCCGATACTGCCCGGCGGGAAACAGGTGGAAGCGGCGGCAGATAAGAAGGTGTATGTTAAGGTTACCGCCATGTACAGCTACGCCTATGAGGTGCTGGACAGGGTGAATGAGGAGCGTGCGGCTGAAGGACTGGACCCGCTGGTCATGGATAAGCTCCTGCTGGAAGCTGCCATGCAGCGTGCAGCGGATCAGGTGATCACCATCGCAGCTACCGGTGGACTGTCCCATACCACCAATTACGGAGAACGCTATCTGGATACCCAGGACCGATCCTATGGAGAGAACATAGCAGCCGGTCAGAGTACTCCGAAGGAGGTTATGGATGACTGGATGAATTCCTCCGGCCACAGAGCGAATATCCTGCGGGAAGGATATACCAGTATCGGTATCGGATGTGTGAAATGCGGCGCGGGCTACTATGTTTACTGGGCGCAGGAATTCGGTTACTGTGAACCGGAAAAGGCAGTGAAGTCTGCAGATCTGGCGAAAACCTTCACCATAGATGTAAGCAATGATGTTTATGCCGAGCTGCAGGATCTGTCTGCTTCCTATGATTCCGTTGTTTCCTTTAAGGATCCGGGACAGGCAGCTGCAGGCTGGAAGAAGGAAGCTGCAGGATGGAAATACTATCAGGCAGACGGCACGGCAGCGGTAGGCTGGCTTAAGGTAGAAAATACCTGGTATCTCATGGATGCTGCAGGGATCATGGTAACCGGCTGGAGCAAGGTAGGCGGCAAGTATTATTACTTTGCCGCAAGCGGGGCAATGGTGACCGGCTGGCGGCAGATCGGCGGGACCTGGTATTACTTCTCCGGTGGCGGAGCCATGGCTACGGGCTGGAAAAAGATCGGCGGAACCTGGTATTTTTTACCGGCGGCGGAGCTATGGTCACCGGATGGAGAAAGATCGGAAATGTCTGGTACTATTTCCAGAATAGCGGAGCCATGAAGACCGGATGGCTCAATTTCGGTGGAAACTGGTATTTCCTGAACGGAAGCGGAGTTATGGTCACCGGAAGCAGGGACATTAAGGGAAAGCTCTATTTCTTTAATTCTTCCGGGGTGTGCCTGAATCCGTAGATCCGGAAAGAAGCATTGCAGATCACGAGATCCATTAGCACAAAAGGAAACATATGATCCGGCACGGTTGCCGGATCGGGGGTTATTTGGTAAGGAGGTTTTACATGACAAGATGTAAAGGAAAGCGCAGGATCATTCTTGCGGCAATCGCGGCATCCGCTGTCTTTTCGGGCGGCACGGTTTTTGCCGAGGAAGCAACAGAGAAAGCGGTGATATCCGCAAATGCAGACGAACAGGAAGCAGATACGGCTGAAACTGCAAACGAAACTGACGCCACCGGAACTGCCGCAGAAACTGCAGAGGAAAATGGTACCGCAGAAACTGCAACTGAGACTGCAGACGAAACTGAGGCCGACTCTTCCATCCAGAACGTACCTGCAGAGGGGGAGAACGGCTGGGTTAACGAAGGTGAGGATACCTACTATTACATTGATGGAGATAAAGTGAAGTCAACCATTATGGAGATCGATGGTCAGCTTTATGCCTTCCGTTACGATGGAAGGCTGTTGAAAGGCGTCGCAGGGTCAATGTACATCGGTGAGACGATGGTCTATTATCGTGCAAAGGAAGATGGAACGCTGTATCGAAGTGAATGGTATGATGATTCCTCCGGCTCAAAGAAACGGAGATATTACTATGGGGAGAACGGCTATGCATTTCACGGTCCTCAGACGGTAGACGGACAGGAATACCTGTTTGATAGTAACGGCCTGGTTCTGTATAACAGAGCCATAGAATATGACGGTAAGGTTTACGCATCAGATGGGGAAGGCCGGCCGAGCCTGCTTAAAAATGGCTGGAATGTGATGGACGGCGTCTGGTTTTATCTAAAGGACGGAAAGCTTTGCAAGGGTAAGCTGGAGATCAATGGGACGGAATACTTTTTTGGTGGTTACGGCGTGATGCTGGATCATGACCAGTCAGAATCCGTTTATGACAGTGAGATCTCGGAATGGAAGTATTATCGTGCAAAAGAAGGCGGTAAGCTTTACAAAAACGAATGGGCAAATGTCGGTGGTTACTGGTATTACTATGGAAGTGACTGTGCAGCCAAGCGGGGATATCAGAAGATAGGAAAGAATTATTACTACTTCTATGACTCCGGTTATATCATGACGGATTACGTGACATACGATGATGACGATGAATGCTGTTATTGCGCTGATGAGAACGGATATGCCGTGAAGTTGGATAAGGAGGGCTGGAATCAGGCAGGAGAGTACTGGTACTATATCCATGATGGGAAAATTGTTCAAAATGAGATCCTTACCATCGGCAAAAGCCTGTATGCTTTCCGGGATAACGGACGGATGTATGACGATGAATTCTTTTCCATGACCCACAGGGACAGCGACGGCGCATGGAGAGAAAAGTATCACGCGGCGAAAAAAGGCGGAGCGCTGTATACGAATTCCTGGTACTTAATTTCCGAAACAGAGGAATGGTATTATTTTGATGAAGACGGATTCGTGGTTACCGGTATCCGGAAGATCGGAGCAAAGGATTATGCCTTTGATAAGAGCGGCAGGATGATGACCGGCGGAACCCTCGAAAAAAATGGGGAGATATGGCTGGTCAGGGCTGATGGCACAGCAGTACTGCTCCCGGATGAACAGTGGTCTCGGGTGGACGGAAAATGGTACTACAATTACGGCGGTGGTCTGTATAAGGGTGTTATTGCCACCATTGGGGGTGAGAAGTACTATTTTAACAGTAAAGGCGTAATGGCCGAGAACCGACGGGTATATTACGATGGACGGTATATCCGGGCTGGCGCAAAGGGAACACTTCTTTCCAATACGTGGTACGGCTACGAGTATTATGATGAAGATGGAAAAAGCTTTTATGACGGCGTTGAAACTGTGAATGGAAAGGACTACTATTTTTATTCCGGGATCGCGCAGAAGAATACACTCTGCTATGCAAGGGATAAGGTCTATCTTACCGCCTCCAACGGCGTTGCCACAGAGGTCACAAAGGACGGAATTTATTATGTAGGAACGTCAAGGAACGGCGTATGTATTAAGAACGGAAAGCCTGTGGAAGAAAAAGGCTGGGAGTTCATTGATAATCAGTATTATTACCATAGATCCGACGCTACCCTGTTACAGGGTGATGCATATTCCATCGATGACAAGATGTATTACTTCAGAGCGGATGGAACGCTGATAAGAAACGGATGGTTTATCGATCAGGATGGCGACTGGAGGTATGCACTGGGCAGTGGAGAACTGGTCACCGGTGTTCAGCGGCTGGGCGGAAAGTATTATTATTTTGATACTACCGGAATCATGCAGACCGGGATCCGGATGATCGACAAAAAGTACTATTTATACGGTGATGATGGGATTTATATAGGTGAGGCAAAGGATAACAGCTGGAACCTGATCAACGGAAAATGGTATTACGTGAAGGACGGAGCTTTGGTAAAGGGTCTTGCCACCATCAATGGTACGGATTATTACTTTGATTCCAATGGAAAGATGAAAATAAACAGCATTTCCGAAAGCATGTTATTCGGAAGTGACGGGAAGCGTGTCACCGGCGGCTGGTACTATATGAACGGCACCTGGTTCTATGTATTGCCGGAAACCGGAAAACTGGCAATGAATGAAACCATCACCATCGGGAATAAATCCTACGCCTTTGACTATTACGGAAGCCTGCGGACAGGAGATTGGGTTCGCCGCGATTACAACAGCGGCAAGTATTATCAGATAAGAACAAATTCCAGTGGAGTGATCACGGAAACAGAGATCACGGATGACTGGGGCGTGGATGACGGGGAACTGGAATATTACGGCGAAACAAACTACGGCTGGGTCGGAGATTACTATGTAAGTTACGGAAATGTATACAGGAATGAAGTTGCAAATGGGTATTATGTCGGCCAGAACGGGAAAAAGGATACTGTACCCGGATGGAAGCGCCTTGTTAACGGAGAACCCTACATGTATTACGGATATGCTTATGGGGATCCGGTTTCCTGGTTCTATGTAAAGGCAGACGGCAAGGCGGCGAAGGATGAACTGCTGAAGATCGGAAACAGCTGGTACTATTTTGATATAGAAGGTATTATGCAGACAGGTGCGGTTTACACGGATTACAAGCTTTATCTGCTGGATGATTCCGGAAAACTGACCAAAACGGTGACAAATCCGGATGATGGCTGGTATGCCGCAGGAAGCAAATGGTATTATTTATATAATGGACAGATCGCCGAAGATCGGCTCCTTCAGATGGACGGAAAGATTTATTATATAAATTATGATGGATCCATGGCCGCCGATCAGTTGGACGGAGAGTCTTATAGGGAGTCCTATTACTATTTTGGAGTAAACGGACAGGCAGAGCTCGGAAACAGAGGCTGGGTAAACAAGAACGGGAAAATGTTCTATTTCGATGGCAGCGGTAAAGCTGCAGTCGGCTGGACCCGGATCGGAACAAAGACCTATTATATCACACCCACCGAAGGAAGGATCACCGGTTATTACGCGATCTATGACTCCGTTTATCAGTTTGGTGCCGATGGAGCTCTGATCAAGGAGATCCATCATGACAATGGATGGCTGTATCTGGATGGCCAATGGTTCTATTTTGTGAACGGGACACCTGTGGAATATGGTACGGCATTCATCAATGGAAAATTATACATGTTCATGGAGAAAGGACTTTGTTCAGAAGGGTATATCGATCTCTTTGGTGTGTACATTCTTTCCGGCGGCGAGGTCCTGGTAAACAGCTGGAAACAGATTGACGGAAGCTGGTATTATTTTGATAATGAGGGGCGGTCCGTACGCGGTTACAGATACATTGGCAATAAGCTGTATCTGTTTGACGCGGAAGGAAAAATGTGCGATCAGTAGCCCTTAAGAAGCATGGGAGTAACGGCACTTGAAAAAAAAGATTCTGATGCTGGAGCATTATGCCGGTTCGCCGGAAATGGGCATGGAATTCCGCCCGTACTATATGGCCCGGGAATGGGTGCGTATGGGATATCGGGTGGATATCCTTGCTGCGGATTTTTCTCACCTCAGAGTGAAGAATCCAAAGATCCAAAAAGATATGCAAAGTGAAATGATCGACGGGATCCATTATCACTGGGTGCATACGAATACCTACAGCGGAAACGGAGTGAAAAGGGCGGTTACCATGGCTAAGTTCGTGGGAAAGCTGTTCCTTTGGGCAAAGCGTATCGCGAAACGGCTGAAGCCGGATGTGATCATCGCTTCCTCTACCTATCCGCTGGATACGTTTGTGGGACAGCGGCTCCGGAGATTTTCCTCCGGAGCTATGCTGATCCATGAAGTCCACGACATGTGGCCGGCCACGCTGATCGAGGTAGGGGGGATGGCTAAGTCCAATCCCTTCTGCGTCGTGATGCAGTGGGGAGAGAATTCCGCATACCGGCACAGTGACAGGGTGGTTTCCCTTCTGCCTCTGGCAAAGGACTATATGATCGAACATGGAATGAAGCCGGAGAAATTCTGCCATATTCCCAATGGTATCGTGGAAGAGGAGTGGCAGGCTCCGGAACCCCTTCCGGAGGAGCATGCGAAGCTGCTTACGAGCCTTCGGGAAAGAAACCGATTTATCGTGGGCTACTTCGGCGGCCATGCCATTTCCAATGCGCTGGATGTGCTGCTGGAGGCTGCAGCCTGTGCAGGGAAGAGGAACTCCAGAGCATCCTTCGTCCTTGTGGGTGACGGAGTGGAGAAGGAAAAACTGATGAGGCAGGCGGAGAAGCTCAAGCTGAAGGAGGTATATTTCCTGCCTAAGGTAAGCAAGCTTGCGGTTCCGAATCTGGTGCAGGGGTTTGACGCAACCTACGTGGGAGCGAAGAATTCCTCCCTTTACCGTTTCGGTATGTGCATGAATAAGATCTTTGATTCCATGATGGCAGGGAAACCTATTCTCTGCGCCATCTCTACACCGGATGACCTGATCCTGAAGAACCGGTGCGGGGTCATGGTCCCATCGGATTCGCCGGAGGAGATTGACAAAGCGCTGGAAACATGGGAAACTACTTCTTCGGAAGTGCTGGAACAGATGGGACGAAACGGAAGACGGGCTGCGGAGGAGAAGTATTCCTACCGGAAGCTGGCCCGGGACTTTGCGGAGCTTTTTAACACGGAGGCAAGATAGAGGACATGAAAGAAGAATTGCTGCAGAAGATCAATGACCGGACATTGGTGGCCGGCGTTGTGGGACTTGGTTATGTGGGACTTCCTCTGGCGGTGGAGAAGGCGAAGGCCGGCTTTACCACCATTGGGTTCGATGTACAGAGCGCCAAGGTGGAGATGGTAAATGCCGGGCATAATTATATCGGTGACGTGGTGGATTCGGACCTGGCTGAGCTGGTGAAGGCAGGAAAGCTTCGTGCTACCTCCGATTTCAGCTTTATCCGGGATGTGGACTTTGTTGCGATCTGTGTACCCACGCCCCTGGACAGCCATCAGGAACCGGACATCAGTTATGTACGTGAATCTACGATGGCTATTTCCAGGTATCTGAAGAAGGGAACCATGGTGGTTCTGGAGTCCACCACCTATCCGGGGACCACGGAGGAACTGATCAAGCCTCTTCTGGAGGAGGGCAGCGGCCTTGTCTGCGGAAGGGACTTCTATCTGGGCTTCAGTCCGGAGCGTGTGGATCCGGGCAACCTGATCTATAAAACAAAAAATACTCCGAAGGTGGTAGGCGCTGTGACGAAGGACGGCGGTGAGGTGATCTCTGCCATGTACCGTGCAGTGCTGGAGGGTGAGGTCTTCACCGTGTCCTCTCCTGCGGTTGCAGAGATGGAGAAGATCCTGGAGAACACCTACCGGAATATCAATATCGGTCTCATCAACGAGATCGGAAGACTCTGTCATGAGATGGGCATTTCCGTATGGGAAGTTATCGATGCGGCGAAGACCAAGCCCTACGGCTTCCAGGCATTTTATCCGGGACCGGGGCTGGGAGGACACTGTATCCCACTGGATCCCTATTATCTCACCTGGAAGGCGAGGGAGTACGGCTTTCATACCACGCTGATCGAGAACAGTATGGTGATCAATGACAGTCAGCCGGAGTACTGCGTGGATCGTGCCATGCATATCCTGAACCGGCACAAAAAGGCCATCAACGGGGCGAAGGTCCTGCTGCTGGGCGTATCCTATAAAAATGATATCGATGATTACCGGGAGAGTCCGGCGATCCGGGTATATAAGGAGCTGTTGAAGGTGGGAGCTGAGGTCTCCTACTTCGATCCCTGGGTTCCTTCGTTTAAGAATATGTATGGTGTCAGCGGTGAGTCGCTGCCCGAGCTTACCCCCGAGGTAGTGAGGGGCTATGATCTGGTCATGGTGACCGCGGCTCATCACAATGTGGATTATGCCATGGTGCAGAAGAATGCCGTTGCCATATTTGATACGAAAAATGTAATGAAAGATATCACTCCGAGAGAGAATATTGAGGTGCTGTAACATGCGTTATGCGTTGATCGGCTGCGGCCGTATTTCCACGAATCATATCAAGGCTGCTGTAAATAACGGACTGGAGATCGTTGCTGTATGCGATGTCCTGTCGGAGCATATGGATGCGGTGCTGGAAAAGCATGGCCTTCAGTCGGATCCAAAGATCAGAAGATATACGGATTATAAGGAACTGCTGGATCAGGAGAAGCCGGAGCTGGTAAGTATCGCGACGGAAAGCGGATCCCACGCAGAGATCGCCCTGGAGGCCATTGACCGGGGGATTCATGTGATCATTGAGAAGCCCATGGCCATGTCCATTTCCGATGCGGAGGAGATCATCCGTCGTTCAAGGAAGAAGGGCGTTAAGGTCAGCGCCTGTCATCAGAACCGCTTTAATGTGGCGGTACAGAAGATGCGAAAGGCCCTGGAAGACGGGCGTTTCGGGACCCTCTCCCATGGTTCTGTCCATATCCGGTGGAACCGGAATAAGGACTATTATGATCAGGCTCCCTGGCGGGGAACCTGGGCCGAGGATGGCGGAACGCTGATGAACCAGTGCATCCACGGGATCGATCTTTTGCGATGGACCTTCGGTGATGCGGTGGATACGGTATACGGACTCACCCGGCAGGTGGAGCATCCTTATCTTGAGGCTGAAGACGTGGGTATGGCGCTTGTCCGTTTTAAGAACGGAGCTATTGCCACCATTGAGGGGACGGTAAATGTCTATCCGAGGAATCTGGAGGAGACCCTCTATGTCTTCGGCCAGACCGGAACCGTGAAGATCGGCGGAACCTCTACCAATAATATCGACGTCTGGGATTTCATGGATGAGAAGGACGAAGATAAGGAAAATAAGGGTCTGAAGGAACAGACCAGCAATGTATACGGCAATGGACATACAAGCCTTTTCCGGGATGTGATCGAAGCCATCGAAGAGGATCGTGAGCCTTATGTGGATGCGGTGGCCGGTCGGAACGCCCTGGAGCTGGTGCTGGCCATTTATAAAAGCATGAAGGAAGGTTGCCCGGTAAAGCTTCCGTTAACGGATTTCGCCAGCACGGATATGCAGGGAACGTTTGACTGATCGGCATCGGCGATGATCTGCGGGTCAGATATGACTGAGCGGACCGGAATCGGCATTTGATGACCTGCAGGGCAGGTTTGACTGACGGAACCGGCATCAGCGATAATCTGCGGGGCAGGTATGGCTGACCGGGTCGATATCACACAGTAGGATTGGAAAGAGAGAGGCTTAGGATGATCGTACCCTGGAAGGATCTGCCGCCGGAGCTTCAGTGTCCGGAGGTGAGGCCTTATTATGAAATCTTATATCGCAGACGGGGAAGGCTTCTTCTCAAACGGGGATTTGATATCTTCGCATCGATTGTCCTTCTTCTTCTTCTTGCCCCGGTGATGTTCGGGATCGCTATCTGGATCCGGACGGACTCTCCGGGACCGGTTTTTTTCCGGCAGGAGAGAGTGACAGCCTTCGGAAGACACTTTCGTATCTGTAAGTTCCGAACCATGCGGACCGATGCGGAGCAGCTTGGAGCAAAGCTTACCGCAGACCGGGATCCCAGGATCACCCGGGTGGGGAGAAGGATCCGGGACTTAAGGCTGGATGAACTGCCCCAGCTCTTCAACATTCTGAAGGGGGATATGTCCTTTACCGGAACCCGGCCGGAGGTGCCGGAGTATGTACATCAGTATGCCCCGGAATGGCGGGCGACCCTGCTGCTTCCGGCAGGGGTCACATCCACTGCCAGTGTTCTGTACCGGGATGAGGACGAGACCCTCCGGAGGTACACGGATCTGGGACTTTCCGTGGACCGGGCCTATGTGGAGCACATCCTCCCGGAGAAAATGGAGTACAACCTGAAGGATATAAAACACTTTACACTTCTTCATGACTTGGTTATATTAGTTAGGACGGTTATAGCTGTCATACGATAATTGTCATCCTGAACGAAACTTTCAATGTCATCCTGAACGAAGTGAAGGATCTTATACATAAGGAGATACCATGGATAAACGCAGTGTGGGACTGAAAAAACTGTTCATCGACGGGATCCGCTACTGGTTCCTCATCATTCTGGTGGGGATCCTGGGAGCAGTCGGTGGATGGAGAAGTACGGTTTCCTATAATCAGAATGTAGACAAAGAGATCGCAGCGGCAGAGGAAAAGAAGAAGAAGGCGGAAGAGTACGCCGCATATCTGGCCCAGGATGAGGTAGAGGTGAAGACCTTTACCCGGAAGGAATGCGAAGAGACGCTGAAGGGAAATGCCCTGAAGGACGTGCTGGATACCTACGCATGGTATCAGGGACGTGAGATGAAGCGGGATTATATGGAGAACTCCCTTTATCTCACCATGGAACCCTATGATTTCAATGCACTCTATCTGGAGTTCCGTGTGATCCGCGAACAGGGCGTGGGGGATACCGCAGCTTTTGCCGATCAGGTTTCCTTTAACTCCTATATCCATGCCCTTCGCTGCTATGTGATCTTCAATGGTCTGGTGGATGATCTGATCGAACAGAAGAATCTGGATATCACTGCAAGATCCCTGTCGGAAATGATCTCCATCAATGACGGAGGCAAGGATTTCTATGATGATTATCTTCTGCTTACCGTATATCAGTCTTCGGCAACGGAAGCGCTGACGGATGATATCGTGAAAGCCTTTATCGCTTACGGGGATGAACTGGCCAAGATCTATCCGGGGCTTCATCTGGAGCTGGGAGAGGTGCACAAGGCCAACTACTATAACAGTGGTCTGAACTCCGCCATAGAGACTCAGCGTCAGGCCGTAGCCAATGATCAGGCCAAGATCGACGCTTCACTGAAGAAACTGAACAGCATGCAGATCGCTTACTATAACATGCTGGTGAACGGAACCGATGAGGAATCCGTGACCGAGATCGTTGTTGCGGGACAGGCAAAGAAGAAGGCAGCGGCAACGGAAGAGGAGGATCTTCCCACAAAGCGAAGACTCCTGCCCATGCTCCTGATCGGCGGCGTTGCCGGTGTGGTAGTGGCATTTGTACTGATCTTTTTTGCAAACCTTCTTTCCGGAAAGCTTCTCTTCATGAAGGACTTCTCCGGGATCTACGGCGTAAAGGTGCTGGGAGCCTTTCATGAGAAGAAGAAGAGCGGCATCTCCGGAAAGCTTTACCAGGCGGAATATCCCGATGCGGAGGATAAGGAAGATCCTGCTTATCTTTATCTGGCTCTGAGAGAAACCTGCCGGCGTCAGGAGGTACAGAACGCAGTGATCGTAAGCACCGGCGCTCTGGATCAGGTGGAAGGGATCAAAACTCTGGTAGAAAAGGCAAAGAAGGATGGCATCAGCTTGAGCACCGTGGATGCCTTCCCGAAGAGCTCTGATGATGCAGAGAAGCTGCTGGATGCCGACGGAGTCATCCTGGCAGAAGCCATGCATAAGACGCGGCTCAGAAATATGGATAAGCTGATGACCTTCTGTAAGGAAAACAACGTGAACATGCTGGGTGCAGTCGGGATCGTGAACAAATAAGGGATCAGGCAGATCAAAGGTGCGAACAAAAGAACAAAGGAAAGGCAGATTCATGAGAAAGAGATTTCATGTATTTCGGATCTCCATAGCCTTGGCTGTGGGGGCCGCAGCCATGTCCGGCATTGCAATGTCCGAAGGACCGGCAGTGATGGCAGAGGAAACCTCCTCCGGATTCTATATGGAGGATGGGAAAACCTATTATCGTGATGAAGAGGGTAATCTCGTTACGGACTCCATGATCGAGGTGGACGGAAATGCCTATTATCTGGATCCGGAGGGTGTGCTCCTGGTTTCGGGAAATGTGGTCCTGGGAGATCTGGG
>JAGBNH010000100.1 GCA_017634475.1 Eubacterium sp. | reverse complement strand
GCCGGAGGGATTCGACAAGGGACAGATGCCCGAGGGTTTTGATCCGGAGAATCTGCCGGAGGGATTCGACAAGGGACAGATGCCCGAGGATTTCGACGGACAAAGAGGCGGCCGGGGCGGCCGCGGAGGAAGAGGCGGTTTCGCCACGGAGACTACGGAAACCACAGAAACTACGGAAACTACAGAAAATAAAGAAACTACAGAAGAGTAGAGTGACGATCAAAAAAGCTTTGGGAAGGGCTCTTTGGCAGTCGGAGGATCCGACCGCCGGAGGGCCTTCTTTCGTTGCGATAAATGGCTCGATATGGTAAAATGGAACGCGATAACAACAAGGATGTGAGGTATCCTGCTCATGCGAGGGCTTAACCGAAATCAACTGAAATATATCGCTGTCATTTCCATGCTGATCGATCATATCGGTATGCATTTTGTATCGATCCACACCCTTCCGGGGATCCTGTGCAGGGTTTTGGGCAGGCTTGCCGCCCCCATCATGTTTCTCTTCCTTGCGGAGGGATTCCGGTACACGCGGTCAAAGAAGAAATACGCCTTCCGGCTGGGAGGCTTTGCGCTGATATCCCAGATCCCCTATGCGCTTGCGAATCATGACACCCTGCTTACCGTGGATCTCAACGTGATCTATACCATGTTCCTCTCCTTCCTGCTCCTTCTGGTCCTGGAAAAAATGCCGGAAGGAAACTGGAGATGGCTTGCCGCAGGCGGACTGATCGGCGCCTCGGTGCTGGGAGACTGGGGGATCTTCGGACCCCTTTATGTAATGGCCTTCTATTTCAATCACGGAAACCGGAAGGCGGAGGTGAAGAATTACTGTGCGATCTCTGCAGGTATGGTGATCCTGCAGATCGCATTCTGTATCGCAAATGATTATCACTGGTACGGTGAACTGTGGCAGCTGGGGCTCTTCCTTTTTATCCCTGTCCTGTATCTCTACAACGGAGAGCCGGGCAGCAGGAAACAGTTCCACAAATGGTTTTTCTATATTTTCTACCCGGTGCATCTTCTGGTGATCTGGATCATCCAGTATAAACTCTGATGGGGAAAAAGGAGGACTTACAATGGCAAAGAACTATACGGAAACCCGTCCCTTCGTGGACTGGGACATGATGCAGAGCTTTATGATCGATGCGTTCAAGGGCTATGGGGTGCCTGAGGAGGATGCAAGGATCTGTACGGATGTACTGCTGGAGGCGGACAGAAGAGGCATAGAGAGCCACGGCTGCAACCGTTTTAAGCCCATTTATCTGGACCGGATCGATAAGGGAACACTGCTTCCGGTGACCAAAACGGAGATCGTGAAGGAGACCCCCACCACCATCGTTATGGATGCCCATGACGGTATGGGAATGGTAGCCAGCCATGAAATGCTGCTGAAGCTCATGGACAAGGCAAAGACCTGCGGCATGGCAGGGGGCGCGATCCGCAATTCCACACATTACGGCATCGCCGGATATTGGACGGATATGGCAGCAAAGAAGGGCTTTGTGGCCATGACGGGAACCAATGCCCGCCCCTCCATTGCCCCCACCTTCGGGGTGGAGAATATGCTGGGAACCAATCCGCTGACCATTTCTCTGCCCACGGATGAAGAATTCCCCTTCTGCCTGGACTGCGCCACATCCATCGTTCAGCGGGGGCGGATCGAGTATTATGCCCGGGAGGGAAGATCCACGCCCCCCGGTATGGTCATCGCGGAGGATGGCGGGACCATAACCGACAGTAAGGAGATCCTGAAGCGGCTGGTTGATGGGACCGCAGCCCTTACGCCGCTGGGCGGCATCGGGGAGGAAATGGCCGGCTATAAGGGATACGGATACGCCACCGTGGTGGAGATCCTGTCGGCAGCCCTTTCCGGCGGCGGCTTCATGAAGGCCCTTTCCGGAGTGAGTGAAGACGGGAAACCCAAAATGTACGGCCTGGGACATTTCTTCTTCGTGGTGGATCCGGAAGCCTTTATGGGAGCAGAAACCTTTAAGAAGATCGCAGGCGATATCTGCCGGGAGCTCAGGGCCTCGAAGAAGGCTCCGGGAGAGGACCGGATCTATACCGCAGGGGAGAAGGAGCACGATATGTGGCTGTTCCGAAGGGATAAGGGACTGCCTGTGAGCGAAGGCGTGCAGAAGGATATCCTTGCGGTGCGTGACCGGCTGAAGCTGGATTATCGTTTCCCGTTCGAATAGGATCGAGGTATGTAGAATTGCCGGAAAATATTGCGTAAAATTCATCATTTCGATATACCCGAAATGATTGCGGAAACGGGGCGTTCTGTGGTATGATGAATCACAGGACTCAAGGGGGTTATTGTACAGAATGACCGAAAAAAAAGCTTTGAAAAAGATCGCTCTTTTGCTGGGACAGGCGGACGAAGCCTATCAGCAGAAATTCGTGAGCGGTGTCATGAAAGAAGCCTTCGCCGCGGGATACAGCGTCTATGCTTTTTCCATGTATATCAAATATCAGAATAACAAGGAGAGAGAACAGGGAGACTCCAATATCTTCAATCTTTTTCAGCCGACTCTTTTTGATGCGGTGATCATTCTCTCCGATACCATACAGACGCCGGGTGTGGAGCCAGAGATCGAGAAAAGGATCAAGGAAGAGTACTCGGGGCCTGTGATTTGCGTGGATGTGGAGAGCCCGTATTTTCATTATTTCT
Source organism: Eubacterium sp. (assembly GCA_017634475.1). Classification (GTDB taxonomy): domain Bacteria; phylum Bacillota; class Clostridia; order Lachnospirales; family Lachnospiraceae; genus Eubacterium_Q. The sequence goes on along the minus strand of JAGBNH010000100.1, from coordinate 9,922 downwards.
GGTCGGAGGGCTATGAGGCGGTTTATCGTCTGGTGTCCCATATGATCGAGGAACATGGAAAGAAGGATATTGCCTTTTTGACAGGGCGTGCCCACCACAGGCATTCCGTCCGTCGGGTAGAGGCCTATCGGGATGCCATGAAGGATCACGGTCTTCCGGTATCGGAGGACAGGATCTTCTATGGCGATTTCTGGTACACCAGCGGCAACGGATGTGCAGATCGTCTCCTTCGTGACCGGGCGAATCTGCCGGAGGCTCTGGTGTGCGCAAATGAACCCATGGCCATCGGGGCTGCAGAGACCTTTGAAAGGAACGGTATAAGGATCCCCGAGGATATCGCCCTGGCCGGTTACGGAACCACAAGTGAGGGACAGACCAGTCCGAAACCGCTGACGGCAAGCTACGTTCCGGCAGAGGATTATGGACGGTTCGCTGTGATCAGTGTCCTTGCCATGATGCGGGGAGAGAAGCCGGAACGTCCGATGACGGAACCGGAGTTGTTTATCGGGGAGAGCTGCGGCTGCCATGGCGGACCGGAGAAGAAGCTTCATCTTCGGGAGAAATGGACGACTACCACCTCGGATGAGGGCTTCTATTCCGTACACAATACCATGATGGATGATCTGTTACGGAGTTCGGACCTGAATGAGTTTCTGGATAATGTATACGAGAATCTATATCATCTGAAGTCCATCGACCGCTTTGATCTGTGTCTCAATCTGCTTTGGCTGTCACCGGAGGATATGCTTACCCGGGAGTTCCCGAAGAAGGGGTATTCCGACCGGATGATCCATGCCATTCGTTACAACCGTGAGCGGCCTGTAGAGGGAAATGTCGGAATAAAGAAGACCTTTCCGCTGGCGGAGATCATTCCGGAAGCTGATGAGAATGCCCCGAAGGGTTACCTGCTCACACCGATCTTCGCAGAGGATACTTCCTTCGGGTATGCGGTTGTGAGCTTCGGCGACCGGGCACAGAGCTACGAAGAGGTTTATCGTCTGTGGATCACCGCACTGGCCAGAGGCCTGGAGTCTCTCCGCCGGAAGATGGTGATCCAGGCCATGGAGATCAAAATGGCCGGTATGGAGAGACAGAAGGTTCCGTCAGGCGTGATGACGGAGGTCATGCTCACCCCTGAGGAGCTTAAGGAACAGCAGGAGGTCGGACACCTTCTGGATGATAATCTGTTCAGCTATCACTTCCAGCCCATCGTAACTGCCGATGATGGCCGGATTTATTCCTATGAAGCCCTGATGCGTTCGGGAACGGAGAAACGTATCCCGCCGCTTACAATTCTGAAATACGCAGATCAGCTGGGACGGCTGGCTGAAGTGGAACGGGCGACCATGATCAATGTTCTGACCATTATGGACTCCCGGCCCGACATTTTCAATGAACGGAAGGTGTTCATCAACAGCATACCCGGCATTCAGCTCGCACCGGAGGACTATAACCGGGTGATGGATCTGATCAAACCGCATCCGGGCACTGTGGTAGTGGAAATGACGGAACAGGCTGAGCTGACGGATGATTCCCTTGACCGGATCAAGGAGGCCTTCCATCGTATGGGGGCAGGTCTGGCTATCGATGATTACGGCACGGGCTATTCCAATATCAGTAACATGCTCCGGTACATGCCTAACGTGGTGAAGATCGACAGATCTCTTCTGTCGGAGATACAGAACAGTCCGCAGAAGCAGCATTTTGTGCGGGATATCATCGAGTTCTGTCATGCCAATAATATCCTGGCGCTGGCTGAGGGCGTGGAAACCACCCAGGAGCTTCGGACGGTGATCGTGCTTGGTGCGGATCTGATCCAGGGCTACTATACCGCCCGGCCTGCAGCACAGATCATAAAGGAGATCGATCCCGGCATCCGGGAAGAGATCGTCCGTTATCATCAGGAGATGCTGGATGGCAGCGGAAATGAAGAGTATGTGGCCGGCCGGGTCAACCGGATCTCCGTGAACCAGCTGCTCCGGGAGCATAAGTCCACCATCGTGATCGGTGACAGGAACGCTACCTTCCGGGATGTGACCATCGTGGGTACGCCGGGTGAAGGTCAGCGGCTGCATATAGAGATACTTGAAGGCTATGAAGGCCGGGTGACACTGGAAAATGTTACCCTTTCCCATTATAAGAAGCGGCCCTGTATCCATATGGCAGAGAACAGCAAGCTTACCCTGCGTCTGGTGGGGGCCAACCGGATGATCGACGGCGGCATTCAGGTGCCCGAGTCTTCCGCCCTGTCCATTGAGGGCGACGGTAGTCTTTACCTTCGGGTGGACGATCAGGGCGGTTATGGTATCGGCAACCTTCAGGATCGGGCCCACGGCGAGATCAGCTTCTATCAGGACGGTGAGATCCGTATGGACCTGAATGGCAACCAGATCGCGGGTATCGGTTCGGGACTGGGCGGAAAGCTGAATATCAACCGTGGAAAATATGACATTTACATTAACGGCGATGAATGTGTGGGCGTCGGTGCCATAAGCGGAGATTCCGCCATCGTTCTTCACGATTGCGATATGCAGGTGGATATCGCCGCAGAACAGGGTATCTGTATCGGAAGCCTTCGCGGGAATGCGGTTCTGGATGCATGGAGCAGTCTGGTAAAGTGCAGTATTGCCGGCAAGCTGGTGAGCGGTATCGGTACCCTGCGGGGTGAATCCGCGAACCTGGATCTCTCCGAGGCAAGTCTTATCCTCAGTGTAAATGCGGATCTTGCATCCAGCCTTGGCGCACTGAACGGAAAGAGCATCACCACTATCACGAACTCCACCTTCCGTTACAATGGTTCCGGAAAGGAAGTGTACGTATTCGGTGGGCGTAATGAGGATACAGAGGCCAGTCTGACCAATTCGGATACCAATATCGAGCTCCGGTCCGAGCTGGGAACCATCAGTAAGGCGGACGAGAAGAGGATCGAGTATGTATATGGTCGTGCCAGAGTTCAGCTTAACGAAAGCTGGATCAGGCAGTAGAGGCCTTGTACTTCTGGCTGTTTTTAGGGAGTAGAAGGTGAAAGACGAAACAAGAAAAACTGGTTTGGTTACAGTGATAGTTCTGGCTGCGATCCTTCTGCTGTTTTTCCTGTTCTCCCTGGTTATGGTGATTCTTTCTCCGGGGAAGAAATCGGAGGATCTGGTCCGGTCGTCCTCTCTTCAGGAGAAGACCCGGGAAGAGGGATCGGTGAGCTTCACGGAATATCGGGATGCAGAGGGGAATCCGGCTTTTGCGGCGGATCTCGGCTATGCTGTAAAGAAGACCACCACGGAGAAGGAAAATGTGACGCTGGCAGAATTCTTCGATGCGGAAGGGAATCCCTCGAAGCAGGGAGAAGGACATTATGCCTACCGCCGGGAACACCTGGTGGAGGAAAATGCGGACCGGTATACCTATCTTGACCTGGAGCATCAACCGATGACACTGAAATCCGGTTATGCCCGGCGTGTCGTTTATTATAACGACCTGGGCAAGCCGGATTCTGTTCGTTATTATGATCTTCAGGATCAGCCGGTGGTTACGGCATATTACGGCTTCACCCAGTACTGGGAATATGATTCTCTGGGACAGGCCACGGTGATCCGCTACACGGATCCTGAGGGAAAACCCATGATCACCAGGTCCGGCTATGCAACGGCCCACAGAACATTTTATCCGGAGGGCCGGGACGCGGGAAGGGTGGACCGGGAGTTTTATTACGACGAAGAAAAGCGTCCCATGGCCCTGGCCAACGGGGCTTACGGAGTGCACCTGGAGTATGACGCTTTCGGAAGGATCGAATGGATCGTATATCTGGATCAGAGCGGAGAACCTTTTATCACCACGGACGGATATTCCGCCATCAGAAGGACCTACTATGCAGATGATACTGTCCGGACGGAAATGTATTACGGTACGGACGGGAAGCAGGTGGCCCTCCTGGAGGGGCAGTACGGGATCCTGAAGGAGAATGGCAATGTGGTCTATCTGGATGCTGACGGAGAGCCTGTTTTTAATCTCAGGATGTTTCTCTATAACAGTCAGCTGACGGTGATGGCTGCTGCGGTCATTGCCGCTTTGCTTTCCCTTTCCTTCGGGCGAAGGATCAATCTGATCCTGCTGGGGCTGTATTTCCTGGCCATCGCCTATATGACTCTGTTCCTCCGGTCCGGAGGGGAGAGCAGGATCGAGTGGGAGATATTCTGGGCGTATAAACAGTTCTTCCGGGATCCGGTGCTTCGAAAGGAGATCCTGGATAATATCTGGCTGTTTGTTCCCCTGGGGACGATTCTGTACCGGCTTTGGCCGAGGAAGCTTACCCTCCTTATGCCGGTGGTACTCTCGGCGGTGATTGAGGCGGTGCAGTATTTCCGTGGCACCGGTCTTGCGGAATTTGATGATCTCTTCAGTAACAGTCTTGGGGGAGTCCTGGGCTTCTCCCTGGGGTATGTGGTATACTCCATCTGCCGCAGATTATCAAACAAAAAATAATTAATAAAATTTGCTGTTGACTTTCAAAAATAAAGTGATATACTTCGTGTATATAACAAATGAAAGAATGATGTTCGACGAAGCAAGGGCGTTTCGGGTACTCTACTCGAAGTGCCCTTGCTTCGTTTTTTCGTGCGCGAAGCGCCGGGGAGGGAAACGTAATGGGTAAGCCTACAGGTTTTTTGGAATATGAACGTAAAAATGGTCCGGTAGTTCCGGAGAAGGAGCGGATCAGGAACTTTGAAGAGTTCCATCGGCAGCTGCCTACGGAGGAGCAGAAGAAGCAGGCCGCCCGCTGTATGGACTGCGGCGTTCCCTTCTGCCAGGCGGGAACCATGATCCAGGGCATGGCCTCAGGATGTCCGCTTCACAATCTGGTGCCGGAAATGAACGACCTGGTCTATCACGGGAATCTGGAACAGGCCTACGTACGTCTGTCCAAGACCCACAGCTTCCCGGAGTTCACCTCCCGGGTATGTCCGGCGCTCTGCGAGGCAGCATGTACCTGCGGTCTGCATACGGATCCGGTATCCACAAAGGAAAATGAACGTACCGTCATTGAATACGCCTATGAAAACGGTCTGGTGCGGGAGGAAGCGCCTAAGGTCCGTACAGGAAAAAGAGTAGCCGTTGTGGGCAGCGGCCCCGCCGGACTGGCAGCGGCACAGCTCCTGAACCGTCGTGGCCACCTGGTTACGGTTTATGAGAGAAATGACCGGATCGGAGGGCTCCTTCGTTACGGCATCCCGAATATGAAGCTGGACAAGCGGTTCATCGATCGCCGCATTGCCCTGATGGAGCAGGCAGGGGTTCGGTTTGTGACAAATGCCGACGTGGGGAGGAACATTTCCGCGGATGAATTGAAGAAGGAATATGACAGCGTCATCCTGACCTGCGGAGCTGCAAATCCCAGGGATATCCAGGCTCCGGGAAGAGATGCGGAGGGGATCTGGTTTGCCGTGGATTTCCTTTCCACTGTAACAAAGCGTCTTTTGGACAGTGATTTCAGCGAGGTACCCACCGAGCTGGTGAAGGGAAAGAACGTCATCGTCATCGGCGGCGGCGATACGGGAAATGACTGTGTGGGAACCTCCATCCGTCTCGGGGCGGAAAGCGTGGTCCAGCTGGAAATGATGCCTGAACCCCCGGCCTGCCGTCTGGCAGGCAATCCCTGGCCGGAGTGGCCGAGAGTGGGGAAGACGGATTACGGACAGGAAGAAGCCATCTATAAGTTCGGTCATGATCCCCGGATCTATCAGACCACGGTGAAGAGCTTCAACAAGGATGAAGAAGGAAAGCTTAAGAGCGTTACGGTGATCTCCCTTTCAGCAGAGAAGGATCCGGGAAGCGGAAGACTTCGCATGGTTCCCGTGGAAGGCTCCGAGAAGGAGCTGCCTGCAGAGCTGGTGCTGATCGCCGCAGGCTTCCTGGGAAGCCAGAGCTATGTTACCGAGGCCTTCGGCGTTGAGGTGGACGGAAGGACAAATGTGGCCACAGCCCGCGGCGACTACGCCACAAGCCAGCCGGGGATCTATACGGCAGGTGACATGCATCGCGGCCAGTCCCTGGTGGTATGGGCCATCGCGGAAGGAAGGGCTGCAGCAAAGGAAGTAGACCGGGATCTGATGGGATACACGAATCTGTAACCGGCAGGAGATTCTCAACAAGCAGGAAAGCGAGGCATAGATGAAGAAGTATATATTCGTTACCGGTGGAGTGGTTTCCGGCCTGGGAAAAGGGATCACCGCGGCGTCTCTGGGGCGTCTGTTAAAGGCAAGAGGCCTCAAAGTCGCGGCCCAGAAGCTGGATCCCTACATCAATGTGGATCCCGGGACCATGAGCCCCTACCAGCACGGGGAGGTTTTCGTTACCGAGGATGGAGCGGAAACGGACCTGGATCTGGGACATTATGAGCGGTTTATCGATGAAAATCTTAACCGGTTTTCCAACCTGACCTCAGGTAAGGTGTACTGGAATGTGCTGAATAAGGAACGCCGGGGAGAGTACCTGGGCTCCACCGTCCAGGTGATCCCCCATATCACCAATGAGATCAAGGAATTCGTTTACCGCGTGGGGCATGAGACCGACGCGGATGTGGTGATCACGGAGATCGGCGGAACCATCGGTGATATCGAATCTCAACCATTTCTTGAGGCTGTACGGCAGATCTCTCTGGAGGTGGGCCGGCAAAACAGCCTTTTTATCCATGTCACGCTGGTGCCTTATCTGCATGGCTCCGATGAGCATAAATCCAAGCCCACCCAGCATTCCGTGAAGGAGCTGCAGGGAATGGGCATCAATCCCAATATCATCGTGCTCCGGGCGGACGAGCCCCTGGAACCGGAGATCTTCCGGAAGATTTCCATGTTCTGTAATGTGAAGGAGGACTGTGTCATCGAGAACACCACCCTCCCCAATCTCTACGAAGCGCCGCTGATGCTGGAGCGTTCCGGATTCTCCCGGGTGGTATGCCGGGAGCTGGAGATCGATGCCCCGGAACCGGATCTTACCGAATGGGAGCAGCTGGTGGGAAATATCGAGAGCAGGAACCGGGATGTGAAGATCGGCCTGGTGGGAAAATACGTGCAGCTGCATGACGCCTATCTGTCGGTGGTGGAAGCTCTGAATCATTCCGGCTTCGCCTTAAACGCCCATGTCACCATCGAATGGATCGATTCGGAGGAGCTTTCGGAAAGCAACTATAAGGAGAAGCTTTCCGGAGTATCCGGACTCATCGTCCCCGGGGGCTTCGGCGGACGGGGGATCGAGGGAATGATCCTTACCGCAAGATACGCTCGGGAGACGGGAACCCCTTACTTCGGCATCTGCCTCGGCATGCAGATCGCTGTCATCGAATACGCAAGAAATGTGGCAAATATTGCCGATGCGAATTCCGGGGAGTTTGATGAGCTCTGTAAAAACAAGGTCATCGATTTTATGCCCGGACAGTCCGATACCATCGATAAGGGCGGTACACTCCGTCTGGGGAAGTATCCCTGTGTCATCACCCGGGGGACGCTGCTGGAACAGTGCTACCGTCCGGTGAGCGATACGGAGTCCGGTGAGATCACCATTTCCGAACGTCACCGTCATCGGTATGAGTTCAATAATGATTATCGTAAGGTGCTGACGGATGCCGGGCTGGTCATTTCCGGCCTGTCGCCGGATGGAGAGCTGGTGGAGACTGTGGAGATCGCTGAGCATCCCTTCTTTGTGGGAGTACAGTTCCATCCGGAATTCAAATCCCGTCCGAACCGTCCCCACCCCATTTTCCGGAGGTTTGTGGAAGCCGCGCTGACAAGGTCGGAGGCGTGAGTTTGCAGGATGGTACCAAGATGAGATTGCGGATCAGGAAGAATTAAGTGTATAATAGACAAATAAAGGTGAAACATAACACAGGGATAAGGCGCAAATAAAGGAGGGGCAAATGAAATATACACCCGAAGATGTAATGCAATATGTGAAGGACGAAGATGCGAAGTTCATCCGTCTGGCCTTTCGGGATGCGTTCGGCGTGCAGAAAAACATTTCCATCATGCCGGGAGAGCTGAAGAAGGCCTTTGAGGAAGGGATCAGTATCGGAGCGGGCGAGATCGCCGGCTTTTCCGCCGGAGAATACGGAAGACTCTATCTGTCGCCGGATCCGTCCACGCTTTCTGTCCTGCCCTGGCGTCCGGATTCCGGCCGGGTAGTCCGTATGTTCTGTGATCTGTATACACAGGATGGAGCGCCGGTGGAGGAGGATACCCGAAGGATCCTGCAGAAGGCCGTGGAGAAAGCGGACGCAGCGGGAGTGGATTTCCGTTTTGGCTCATCCTCGGAGTTTTATCTCTTCAAGAAGGATGATGAAGGAAATGACACCCGGATCCCCTATGATCACGCGGGATATATGGATATCGCGCCCCTGGACCGCGGGGAGAATATACGTCGTGAGATCTGTCTTACCATAGAGCAGATGGGTCTTAAGCCCGAGCGTTCCCATCACGAACGGGGACCGGGACAGAATGAGATCGATTTTCATTACGGCAGGCCCCTTAAGGCTGCCGATCAGATGACCACCTTTAAAATGGTGGTGCAGACGGTTGCGGACCGGAACGGCCTGGTGGCTGATTTTTCCCCGGTTCCCTTACCGGATGCGCCGGGTAACGGATATCATATCAACATTTACGCCGTGGACCGCGAGGGAAATGATCTCTGTCGCTATGCTGCAGCGGGGATCATCGAGAAGATCCGGGAGATGACCATTTTTCTGAATCCTGCGGACGGCTCCTATGCCCGTTTTGGTACGGGAAATGCCCCTGAACGGGTAAACTGGTCCAGTAATGACGGCTCTGAAATGGTCCACATTTCCACTCATCTGGATAAGACCAGAGTAGAGCTTCGGTCCCCGGATGCCCTGAGCAATCCCTATCTGGTGTATGCGCTGCTGATCCATGCGGGGCTTTACGGGATCGAGAAGAAGCTGGATCTCCCCAAGGAAATGGATGCCGAGGGCGGGCTTCTGCCCCAGTCCCGGAAGGAAGCGGTACGTGCCGCCATGGAGAGTGAGTTTATCCATACACTGCTGCCGGAAGGGCTGTTAAAGTGCTACCTCGTGTAATGCTCCTCAGCCTGTAACCGAAGGGCATTACGCTTAGCAAAGGGAGATTCTATGGGAAAGATGCCAGATCGGCAGTATTCGATCCTGATCGTGTCTGCTGCGGAACAACTGAATAGCTTTGTGAAGAAGGCTGTCTCCAACCTGAATTTCCGTACCGTGGAGGTGAGGAAGAGCGCAGCCCTTGCAGCACAGGAGCTGCTGAACCGGCATTATGATGTGATCCTGATCAATTCGCCGCTTCCGGATCAGTTCGGTGCTGAATTTGTTCTGGATATCTGTAACCGCTATACCTCGGGGATATTGTTCATCACCCCCGGAGAGGTGGCGGATGATGTGACGGAGCGTGTCATCGATTTCGGCGTCACGGTTCTGGCGAAGCCCCTCACCGCGCGGGGGCTTTCACGGAATATACGGCATCTCATAGCCATACAGAACAAGTTCCTGGAAACGGAGAAGAAGCTACTATCCATGGAGGATAAGATGAAGGAGCTGAGGATCGTAAGTCAGGCCAAATGCCTTATGGTGGAGCATGAGCATATTTCCGAAGAGGAAGCCCACCGAAGGATCGGAAAGCTGGCCATGGATCGCTGTGTATCCCGCCGCGCCATAGCGGAAGAGATCATAGAGGAATGGGAATGATTCGTAAAACGCAGAGAGTGAATGCTTGTTTACTTTCTGCGTTTTTTGGTTGCAAAGAGCGTAAGCTACACCATTGACGGTAAGGTATATAACTTCGATCAGAACGGATATTGCCTGAATCCGTAATACCGGTGAATCGCTGTATATTTTCTGTATATAGAAAAATATTTTCTGTATATTTAAAAAAAGTGTTGACATGTATATTAT
>JAGBNH010000099.1 GCA_017634475.1 Eubacterium sp. | reverse complement strand
TTATGATAACCTCTTTGCCACCAAGACGGGGAATGGCTGGTATCTCATCGTGGGGGAGAGCGACTGGGAGCTCTACAAGGATTCCTATATCCAGCTGGGGATCACCATAATCCTTTCCCTGCTGCTTTTTTCCATAATTATCCTCCTTTACATCGTATCTCAAAGAAGCAGGAGAAAAACCGAGGAGGCACTGGCGGCAAAGGACAAGTTCCTGGAGAGTATCACCGGTGAATTTCATACGCCGCTTCAGCAGATCCTTGACAGCTCCTCCCGTGAAAATGTGGCAAATATGGAGGACTATCAGGAGAATTTCGCCCGGATCCATGCCGCCGGCAAGAAGGTATCCGACATGCTGCGGCAGATCATTTCCTATTCCAGCCTGGTAAAGTCGGAGAATCAGAGGGAAGAACGTAAGAAGTCCGTAAGGCTCCGGAAGGGTCTTCGCAAGGGCGTGCGCACAGGGATCATTTCCTTTATGGTGCTGGTGATGGCCATCAGCCTGTACACCAATCTTTCCGCCACCATTTCCTGGGGCAGTTCCACCATGAGGGAGAAGGCGGAAAGCTACGAGTACCAGCTGGCGGAGTGGATCAATACCCAGAAGAGTATTCTGGATATGTTCTGCAGTATCATTTCCACCAATCCCGATATGCTGAAGGATTATGAAGGAACCATACATTATCTGGATCAGATCACGAAGCAGTATCCGGAGATCTCGGTGTCGTATATGACGAATCCGGAGCTGGAGCCCACAGTCTTCATGAATAACGGATGGCTTCCCGATGCGGACTGGAGGGTGGAGGAGCGCCCATGGTATAAGGACCTGATGGCTTCTGACCAGAACTGGATCGTATCCGCACCCTACTATGATGAACAGACCGGTGGTTACTGCGTAACCTTCGCAGAGAAGGTGTTTGACGCGAAGACCGGTGAATTCCTTGGCAATTTCGGTATCGACTTCTTCATGGAGAAGCTGGTGAACATTCTGGGAGACAGCTATTCCGATACAGGGTATGCCTTTCTGGTGGATCTGGACGGGGATATCATCAATCACCCCTACGGAAGCTACCAGATGACGGTGAATAATAAGAAGAATATTTCTGAGTTGAACTATTCCGAGGTTAACGAGGACGGCACCACCACAAAGATCATCACGGATTATGACGGAAAAACACGGATCCTTATCGCAGCAATAAACAGCAGCTCCCGGTTCAAGGTGTATGTGGTCTGCAATTTCTGGACCATTTACGGACGGGTAGTGATCTATGCCGCCATCTGTGTGACAGCGTTCCTGATCTGCATTATCATGGTTTACCGGATGCTGACGAATCTGATGCAATGGCAGTCTCAGACGAATCAGCGTCTGAAGGAATCGGCCAGAACGGCCATCGCCGCAGGAAAAGCGAAGACCCAGTTCCTGGCGCAGATGTCCCATGAGATCCGGACACCCATTAATGCGGTGCTGGGTATGAACGAAATGATCCTTCATGAATCCAGGGAGGAGGAGATCCGGGAATACGCGGAGAATATCCATGATGCAGGGAAGAACCTGCTGTCCATTATCAACAGTATCCTGGATTTCTCCAGGATCGAGGACGGTAAGATGGAGATCTTGCCGGTGAAATATGAGCTTCGATCCATGGTCCGGAATCTGGTGAATTCCGTTTCCGAACGGGCAAAGGCAAAGAATCTGGAGCTTCATGTAAATGTGGATCCCACCCTTCCCTCCGTTTTACTGGGGGATGACGTGCGGGTGACCCAGGTCATCACCAACCTGCTGACGAATGCGGTGAAGTATACGGAGAAGGGATCGGTCACCTTTACCATTACCAACGGAGGAACAGAGCAGGAGTTTGTCTTCCTGGATGTGGCTGTCCGGGATACCGGTATCGGTATCAGGAAGGAGGATATGGGTAAGCTCTTCGAATCCTTTGAACGACTGGAGGAGCAGCGGAACCGGAATATCGAGGGAACAGGTCTCGGCATGGCCATCGTGACGAAGCTTCTTGTGATGATGGACAGTGAGCTTAAGGTAGAAAGCGAGTATGGAAAGGGCTCCTGCTTCTCCTTCCGCCTGAAGCAGATCATCGTGGACGAGAAGCCGGTGGGTGAAAATGCGCTGACTGGTCATACGGCGGCCCTGAAGGCGGAGAGTAAAGGAAAGCTTTATGCACCCCGGGCCAGGGTCCTTGTGGTGGATGATAATGAAATGAACCGGAAGGTGGCGAAGAACCTGCTGAAGCTGTTCGGCGTGGTTCCGGATCTGGCCTGCTCCGGAAAGGAAACCATAGAGATCCTTCGGGAGAAGCAGTACCAGATCGTTTTCCTGGATCATATGATGCCGCAGATGGATGGTGCGGAAACCCTGGACCGGCTCAAGAAGGAGGATCTGATCCCCGACGGAACCACGGTCATTGCCCTCACGGCCAATGCCATCGTAGGTGCGAGGGAAATGTATCTTGAGGCGGGCTTCGATGACTATCTTTCCAAGCCCATCGAGACCGATCAGCTGGCTGTAAAGCTCCGGACCTATCTTCCGGAAAATGTACAGGAAAGCCGACCGGAGGAAACTGCCGGACAGGTAGACCGGGAGGAAAAGACTGCCGGACAGGAAGATCGGCAGGAGGAGAACGCTGCCGGGCAGCAGGATAATGCTTCCGGCCCGGATCCTTTTGACGATGATGATGAGATCCTGGAGTTCTTCCCGGAGGAAGACGGAGGAATGCAGGACCACCGGGAAATGGCTGCTCCGGGGACTTCAGATGTGACGGTTTCACGGCTGACGGAGCTGGGGCTTAATACGGAAGCAGCCCTCAGGTACTGTGCCGGAGACGAAGCCTTCTATCTGGAAATGGTGAAGGAGTATCAGTTGGCCGCAAAGGATCGGGAAGCTCAGTTGGAAACCTTCCTTGCGGAAGAAAACTGGAAGGATTATGAGGTTCAGGTACATGCGCTGAAGAGTGCATCCAGGACCATAGGATTGGACGGATTGGCGGAGAAAGCCTTCACTCTTGAGCAGGCCTCAGAGAAGAAGGATGGGGACTTCGTGAAGAGTCATCATCCGGAGCTGATGGAGGAACTGCACCGATGGCTGGAAAAACTGAGAGGATGACAAACTCGTGTCATTCTGAGGAAAATGCATAGCCTTCCGGTGCCGTGCTCGCGGTAGCGTAGAGCATAGCTTGTCGCGGCAACACTCGCCATGGCGAGTGTGAACGGGACAAGCGTTAGCTGGAGTGCGGGCAGAGAAGGCGTTAGAAGACCGAAGAATCTTTGCGTTGTTACAGGGAAAGGAGGTAATCATGGGGAAGGAAAAGAAAAAACACGCAGGTGGAAGAATAGCTGCGTTATTTCTCTCAGCGGCACTTGCTCCCGTAGCGGCGCTGTATTCCGGCGCGAACAGCCTTGCAGCCAAGGGAGATATCATCCGGTCCGGGACTACCGGAGACTGTACCTATCAGATCATCGGAGAGAATGATTATGATTGCACCGCAGTGATTACCGGAACCGGTGCCATGGAGGATTATAAGACGGTAGGATATTACCGTGACACCGGCGCACCCTGGAGAGATGACATGCCCAGGATCGCATTTGTGGACATCCGGGAGGGGGTTACGGCTGTTGGAAATCATTCCTTCTCCGGAGGTCTTACCGGCGGTTTTGTTCGGAAGGTGGTCATGGCCGACAGCGTAAGATCCATTCGTTACGGGGCATTCTATGAGCAGCCGAGGCTTCAGGAGATCCAGTTTGGAAATGGTCTTACCTATATCGGCTGGGAAGCCTTTTATAAGGACGGGATTACGGACCTGCATTTTCCCGTCTCCCTGAAAAATATTGATGACCGGGCATTTATAGGGGCCAGAATAAAGGAGCTGGAGCTTCCGGACAGCGTGACGAAGCTGGGAGTCAGTGCCTTCAAACAGAACTATGATCTGGAGACCGTGGTCTTTGGGAACGGGCTCGAAAGGATCGAAGGCTATGCATTTAACGGATCGGAAAAGCTTAAGACACTGGTGATCCCGGCATCGTTGAAGGAGATCGACGAAAATGCCTTTGAAGGCTGTAATATAGAGAAGATCTATTATGGCGGTACACCGGCAATGTGGTCCGAGATTTCCATCGGTGATAAGAATGGGACATTTAAGTCCGCAAATCTGTACTATGGCATAGCAGCGGATCAGATCGAACTTAGTACGGATATGCCGATAAAAGGGACGAAGCTTTCGGTACGGTTTACCGGTGGTGAGAACCCCATTACCCTGGATACGGCAAATATCCGGTGGCAGAGAAGCTGGGACGGACAAACAAACTGGACGGATCTTACGGGTACGATAGATCCGGTGAAGGGTGATAATTATTATGAGGTTACGGAAGCGGATGAGGGATATCGCATCCGGGCGATCATTACAAAGGCCGGATTCCCGGACGAGCTCGTAACGGAACCGGTAAAGGTCCTGGATGGGATCAATATCGAGGAGACTTTCCAGGATTCGATACTGGAAAACTATCTCAGTGAGAATTTTGATACGGATCATGACGGTCAGCTGACATCCTCCGAATTGGAAAGGATCACCACGCTTCACCTTGGCAATCTCGGGGTTCATTCCCTCCATGGGATCCGGAATCTCACCGATCTGCAATATCTGTATGCTTACAATAATGATATCCTTTATGCCGACCTTTCGGACATGGATTATCTTGAGGTCGTGGATCTGTCGGACAATACTCAGCTGGGAACGGTAAAGCTTTCGGGTTGTAAACGTCTGAAAGAACTGGACCTGGCCGGAAGCGGGATCAAGACGGTGGACATTTCGGATAATCCCGAGCTGAAAACACTGAATATCTACGGAAGCAGTATAGGAAGGATCTCTATCCGGCAGAATCCGAATCTGGTTGATGCGGCTCTTCACGGAGATGTTAAGGAGTACAGTACCTATACCATGTACAAGTCGGAACTGGGACAGATCGGGATCTATGCACAGACACCGGTAGTGGTCAGTATTGATGACCTGAATTTCCCATGTGATGGCTTCAGGGAAATGATACAGGATAAGAACATTGACTGGGATCAGGATGGTGCACTTTCGCTGTTTGAGGCGCGAGATGTGAAAGCACTGTTCCCCGAGGACGCAGAGGATAAGATCATTTCTCTGCAGGGGATTGAGTATTTCCCAAATCTGACCCATCTTTCCTCCTTTAACTGCAGGATCAAAGAGGTGGATCTGCGTGGAAATAAGAAACTCACCTATGTGGATCTGGCGGGAAATCAGCTGGAAGCATTGGATATCTCCATGCTTTCCGGGCTTACGGAGCTGGATGTGGATTACAATCCGGATTTAAAGAAGCTGGATGTCAGTCAGAACCCGACGCTGGAGACACTGTACTGTGCAGGGATCGGACTCACAAAGCTGGATCTGTCTGCAAATACAGGGCTTATGACGCTCGACTGTGGTGAGAATGAACTCCTTACTCTGGATGTGAGCCGGCTCGCCAAGCTGGAGGATCTCAATTGCGGCATGAATCCCCTGACGTCCCTGGACCTGTCAAAGAATAAAGCACTTGTAAGGATAAGCGTGTCCGGAACCGGGCTTGGGAAACTGGATGTTTCAGGCTGTCCGGAGCTGAAGGAGCTTTCCTGCTCCAGTATCGGTCTCACTGCGCTGGATCTGTCCAAGAATCCGAAGCTGTACACCCTGTATTGTGAAGGAAATGCCATCCCGACCCTGGACATCGGCGCAAGCGCATCGCTGCGGAGTGCCTACGCGGGCATGAAGACGGAAATGTCGAATTCCGAAACAGGGATGAAGTACTGGTATTACAGGTCGATAGAGAAATCCTACTGGCAGATGAGTGTAGATAAGGCAACAAAGATCAAGGCGGACGCAGTGATATCCGGCTCATGGAAAAAGAGTGCAAAGGGCTGGTGGTATCTCTACAGTGACGGAACCTATCCGAAGGACCAATGGGCGAAGATCAGCGGCAAATGGTACCATTTCGATAAGGATGGCTACATGCAGACCGGATGGCTCTGTCTGGGAGGCAAGTGGTATTATCTTACTCCCGGCAGCGGCGTTATGTATACCGGATGGCTTAAGTCCGGCAGCAAATGGTATTACCTTATCCCGGGCAGCGGAGTCATGGCTACCGGCTGGCAGAAGCTTGGAGCTTACTGGTATTACTTTAATCCCTCCGGGGTGATGCTGAGCGGCTGGCAGAAGATCAACGGTTACTGGTATTTCCTCCGGAATGGCATCATGGTCACCGGCTGGCAGCAGATCAGTGGAAAATGGTATTTCTTCAGCAACGGCGTCATGGTGACCGGTACGAAGACCATTGGTGGAAAATCGTATCAGTTTGATACAAATGGCGTATGCCTGAACCCGTAATTACTGAAATGGATCGATCCTGACGGGTCGGTCCATTTTTTAATGATTGTTTAATAATTGAAATGTTATCCTTACGCCAGAAGATGAGAAGAAGGGAGAAACGTCATGTTGTTTCGGATCTTAAAAAAAGATATCAGACGAAAAAAGACCATGAATCTGATCCTCCTTCTGTTCGTGATCCTGGCGACCATGTTTGTGGCCAGCGGACTGTCCAATGTGATGGCAGTGCTGAACGGAACGGATTACTACCTGGATAAGGCGGGACTTGGAGATTACGTGGTCATCACCCAGGGGGAGGGATGCTTCGGAAGACTGGGGGAAGATCTGAAGGACATAAAGGAAGCGAAGAGCTATCGTCTGGAGAGCTACATCACCATAGCGGAGAAGGATCTTACCCATGATGGGAAGAAGGCAAAATCCGACAGTACGATGATGATCACAAATATCGATGATGAGGGTCTTGCTTACTTTGATAAGGACAATCAGGAGATCACGGAGGTGCAGGAGGGACATACCTATGCACAGATCCGATTCCTGAACAAGAATAACCTGAAGGTGGGCGACACCCTGCATTTTTCCAAAGAAGGGGTGGAACTGGAATTCATCATCGACGGGACCTTCAAGGATGCCTGCCTGGGGTCCGATATGATGGGCAATAACCGATTCCTGATCTCCGGGAAGGATATGGAGAAGATGACAGGGAATGAGATCATCCGTGAGAAATGGGGCGGGGATATCGCTTATGTGGATACGGATGATGTGAAGGAGTTCGCGGCAGCCATTGCCGATCTGAACGGCATCTCCTTCGACGGCGCAAGAAGCACCATCAAGCTGACCTATGTTCTGTCCCTGATCATTGCCTTCGTGATCCTGATCCTGTCTGTGGCATTGATCATCGTCTCCTTCGTGGTACTCAGGTTTGCCATCAACCTTTCAGTCATGGAAGACTTCCATGAGATCGGCGTGATGAAGGCCATCGGCATCAAAAACCGGAAGATCCGGGGAATGTATGCGGTTAAGTATCTCGCCCTTGCGGTGCTGGGTGTTCTCATCGGTGGGGCGCTGAGCTTCCCCTTCGGGAAAATGCTCATCGCATCTGTCAGTGAAAATATGGTGCTGGGAAATGACAGTGACACAGCGGCTCACCTGATCGGTGGTCTGGCCGTGGTACTGATCATTACCGGATTTGCCTGGTTCTGTACGAGAAAGGTAAAGAAGCTTTCTCCGGTGGATGCCATCCGGAACGGACAGACCGGAGAACGATTCCGGAAGAAGAAGACCGGGGGCAGCGGAAAGCTTCGGAAGAATACGGAATTCTTCCTGGCGAACAGTGATCTTCGGAGTAATCCGAAGCGGTATCTGTCAGTATTCCTGTCCATTTTCATCTGTACGCTGCTGGTGCTGGTGATCGTGAATATCACGGCCACCATGAAGAGCGACAGCTTCGTGGAATCCTTCGGTGCAAGAAGAGACCTGTATGTGGAAGATTCCGATAACATAATGCGACTCACGGGAACAGGAAGAGAAGCCTTTGAAGAGTATATCCGCGAAAAGGAGAAACTCCTTAATGATGCAGGAATGCCCTGTGTCATCAGTGACGAGATTCAGTACAAGTATCCGGTGATCGTTGACGGGAAGAAATACAAGCTTGACCTGCAGCAGGGAATCAATGTTACTTCGGATGAGTACAGTTATCTGGAAGGTTCCGCACCGCAGAATATTCATGAGGCAGCCATCACAACGCCCATCATGGAGAAGACGGGACTTAAGCTGGGAGATACATTTACGGTGGATTACGGTGATCACACCGAGGATTATCTGGTAACGGCAACCTTCCAGTCCATGAATCAGATGGGTCTGGTGATCCGGCTTCATCAGGATGCGGAAACGGATTTTTCCCATATCGGAAGTACCTTCGGTTTCGGAGTCAAGTTTACAGACAATCCGAGCAAGAAGGAGATCGAAGCCAGGAAGGATAAGATTAAGGAAGTCTGGGGCGTGGATGACCTGAAGGTGATGAATGCTGCGGAATTCTGCGATGACTGCATGAAGTCCGCGGATTCCATGGAAGCAGTTCAGAATCTGCTGTTGCTCATCACACTGATCGTAGTGATCCTCGTAACGGTTCTTATGGAGCGGTCCTTCGCATCGGATGAGAAGACACAGATCGCGCTTCTTAAGGCGGTGGGCTTCCGCAACAGAGCCATCGTAAAATGGCATGTATGGCGTTTCGCCATCTGCTCCTTCTTCGCCGTGCTGCTGGCCCTGGCGGTATCCATTCCGGTAACCAATCTGGTGGCAACCCCCATCTTCGGCATGATGGGTCTGGATACGGTGGATTACAGATACAACGTCAGCATGACACTGGCTTATCCGGGGATCATCTTCGGCTTCGCTATCCTGGTGACCTGGATCGTGGCACAGTGCACCCGAAGGATCAAGAGCAGCGATACGGCCAACATCGAGTAATCCTTGGGGAATGGATAAAAAGTGATGGGATCGATGACATACTTTCTGTCATTCTGAGCCACAGGCGAAGAATCCCGTGGGTGATAAAACAATTTGGATTAATATGATAGAAGGAGATACCAATGAGCACAATTCTGGATGTAAAAGACCTTTGCAAAACATACATTATCGAGAAACGTCAGAACCACGTTCTGAAAAATGTGAACTTTTCCGTGGATGAGGGAGAGATGGTGGCCATCATGGGCCCCTCCGGTTCCGGAAAATCCACCCTCCTGTATTCGGTATCCGGCATGGACAAGGCTTCCAGCGGCAAGGTTATGTTTAACGGTAAGGAGATCACCTCCATGGGGGAAGCCGAGATGGCGGATGTCCGTCTGGATGAGATGGGGTTCATCTTCCAGCAGATGTATATGATGAAAAACCTGACCATTCTGGACAATATCCTGCTTCCTGCCATGGAGAGCAGGAAGGAAGGGATCTCCAGGGAAGAGAAGGTAAAACGTGGGGAGGAGCTGATGCGGAAAATGGGCATCATTGAAACCGCCGATCATGACATCAACGAAGTATCCGGAGGTCAGCTGCAGCGGGCCTGCATCTGCCGCAGCATGATCAACGATCCGAAGATCATTTTCGCAGATGAGCCCACCGGTGCGCTGAACCGAACCTCATCTCAGGAGGTGATCGACGAGCTGGTGCGTCTCAACAAGGAGGGTACCACGATCCTGATGGTCACCCATGATGCCAAGGTGGCGGCCAGATGCTCCCGGGTACTGTATATCGTGGACGGAAACATCCAGGGTGAGTATGACAACGCCGATGACGGAACAAAGGATCAAAAGCAGAGAGAACGCGCACTGAATAACTGGCTGATGGATCAGGGATGGTAAAAACGTCCCGGAAGGAGTGTATATATGCATTTCGGATTCTCCTATACAGGGGTGATCTTCCTTCTGATGCTGTTCATTCCCAATGGGCTCTGGGCGAAGAATCAGCCAAAGGATTATGAGCTGTATGTAAAAAATGAGAATAAAAGCCTTCTCATCATGGAACGGATCGGAGAGGTCCTGGTTACCGTACTGCTCCTGATCTTTGATGATTTCAATGTCCATGGACTCAGGCCGTGGCTTGCCTGGCTTATCGCCGCGCTGCTCATCATGCTCCTCTATGAGGCGTTCTGGATCCGGTATTTTCGCAGTGAGAAGACCATGAAGGACTTCTATTGCGGCATACTGGGGATCCCGCTGGCGGGGGCAACATTACCGGTGATCGGGGTCTGTCTCATTGCGATCTATGGCGGAAACCTGCCCCTTCTCATGGCAGATGTGATCCTGGGCATCGGACATATCGGGATCCATCTGCAGCACAGCAGGGAACTTTGAAAAAAACATCTCGCTTAATTCGGTTGTTTCACTTTTATCCGCTCTCAGCAAGAAGACCCCCTCCTCTAAGGTGGGGGATGAATTGCGCACAAGTTCGCTGAGTGTTCACATGACAATTACGTGAAAATGTGCTATACTATGATCAGTCGAATTCTTCTATATGGGTATATGATATATGGATTTAGATAATAATGCACATTCAGTATTTTTGCTTCACTATCATCTTGTTCTGGTTGTAAAGTATCGGAGAAGAGTTTTCAATAAATCAATATCAAACAGGGCGAAAGAGATATTTGAGTATATTGCTCCCCGATATAACATTTCCCTTGAGGAATGGAATCATGATGCCGATCATGTACACATTCTCTTTAGGGCGCATCCAAATACCGAGATCAGTAAATTCATAAACGCATATAAAAGTGCAAGCAGCAGGTTGTTGAAGAAGGAGTTCCCGGAGATAAAGAAAAAATTATGGGAAGAGTATTTCTGGAGCCAGAGTTTCTGCCTTCTTACCATGGGTGACGCACCAATCGAGGTAATCCGGAAGTATATCGAAAGCCAGGGGCAGAAGAACCGAAAGAGAGATAGCGGCAAAGAGAAGAAATGATACAGAGGAACATGATATGGCCAACAAAGCGTTTAAATTTCGTCTCTATCCCAATCAGGAGCAGGCAGTTTTGTTATCGAAGACATTTGGATGCGTAAGATTTGTATATAATCGATGGTTGGATCGGAAGATCAAACAGTACGAGGAAGACAAGACGACCGTTACATATACAATGTGCGCCAGAGAGATGGCAGAACTGAAGAGTGAAGAAGGCTACACATTCTTGAAGGAGGTTGATAGCATAGCGCTTCAACAGGCGCTGAGGCATCTTGATACAGCCTTCCAAAACTTTTTTCACCTGCCGCAGACAGGATTTCCGAGATTCAAATCTAAAAAAAGCAATCGAAACAGTTATTCAACCATATGCATTAATGGAAACATAAACATTGCAGACGGTTTTTTAAAGTTGCCTAAGATCGGAAGGGTGAAGGTGAAAATGCACCGTGTCATACCGGAAGGATACATACTGAAATCCGTGACGATCAGCAGAACGCCCTGCGGAAAGTATTATGCCAGTATATTATATGCTTATGAATCGAATACTGTCGAAAAGAAAATTGCTACATATCTTGGGATGGATTATTCCATGCATGAATTATATATTGACAGCAATGGAAATGAACCCGCATATCCGGGATACTACAGACAGGCAGAGAAGAAACTGAAAAGGGAACAAAGAAAACTTTCGCTTATGCAGAAGGGATCGAATAATCGGAACAAACAACGGATAAAAGTTGCAAGACTTCATGAAAAAATCGCAAATCAGAGGAAGGACTTTCTTCACATGCAGTCCAGACAGATAACCAATGGCTATGACTGCGTGTGTGTGGAAGATCTTGATATGAAGAAAATGTCGCAGACAATGAAGTTTGGCAAATCGGTTTCGGATAATGGATGGGGGATGTTTGTATCATTTTTGCAGTATAAACTGGAGGAGCAGGGAAAAAAGCTTGTAAAGGTAGACAGGTATTATGCCAGCAGTCAGATCTGTTCGTGTTGCGGTTATGTAAATGAGGAAGTGAAAAGCCTTTCAGTCAGACAGTGGAATTGTCCGAACTGCGGGGCGCATCATAACCGAGACATAAACGCGGCGATTAACATCAGAAATGAAGGCATGAGGATTGTTTCCGCATAATATATGGAAAAACAAATAATGAACCGTGGGGCACACGGGGATAGCTCGCTTATGCTTAGCACATTAGTGCTATCGAACGAGAACCGACAACTCGCCGACAGGTGAGAGGAAGCCCCCACCTCTTCAGGTGGGGGAGGATGTCACTTTGATGGTATAATCGTGGCTGAGATCATTGGCCTATACGGCAGTCAGGAACGCGGGGGATTTATGGATGAAACAGGATCTGGAAATGTGGGACAAGGTCGCCGATAAGATCATCAATAAAGAACGAATAGTAGCGGGGAGAAACCGTGGTAAGATACCCTATACCACGGTCTCCCCGCATGTTTTTGATGACTGGTCGTCGAAGGAGAAGGTGAGCTGGTGGACCAACGGCTTCTGGGGCGGTATGATGTGGCAGCTGTACCACGCCACAGGGGAGGAACTGTTCCTGGAAAATGCACGTGACACGGAAGATAAACTGGATCTGGTCTTCATGAACTATAACGGAATGGATCATGACGGTGGCTTTCGGTGGCTTCCCACAGCTGTGGCGGACTACCGTCTCACCGGAAATGAACAGTCCCGTAACCGGGCGCTGATTGCCGCAAATGCCCTGGCCGGCCGTTTCAATCCCAACGGCCGTTTTATCCGTGCCTGGAATGACTGGGGAGACGGAAGGGATACCCGTGGCTGGGCAATTATTGATTGTATGATGAACCTGGCCCTGCTTTATTTTGCTTCAGAAGAGCTGAAGGATCCCAGATTTAAGGCCATCGCCGTTGCCCATGCGGATACAGTATCGAAGCATTTTATCCGGGAGGATGGCTCGGTACGGCATATTGTAGGCTTTGACCCGGAAACAGGTGAATATCTGCGGGATTATGGCGGACAGGGAATGGGAGAGGGCTCATCCTGGACACGGGGACAGACCTGGGCGCTGTACGGCTTTGCGCTGTCGTATCTGCATACGGGGGAGGAACGCTTCCTTACCACCGCATGTAAGGTGGCGGACCGGTTCATCGAACGTATCCCGGAAAACGGTCTGATCCCGGTGGATTTTGACCAGCCGGCAGAAGTGACCTGGAGAGATGACACCGCAGCCGCCATCGCCGCCTGCGGCCTGCTCACCCTCGCCGGGCTCTTTTCAGGGCATTCAGAGACAAGTGAATTACAGGATCCCGCTGCTGACCAGATCGGAGGAGCACTGTCTTCGGCTGTCATTCTGAGGGAGCGCAGCGACCGAAGAATCTTATTCCCATCCCAGTCTGAGCGCAGCGACCGAAGAATCTTATCCCCATCCCAGTCTGAGCGCAGCGACCGAAGAATCCTGCCCTTGTCCCTGGCCCCCGACATCGCCGAGGAGCGGGGATCAAAGTACCGTACCGCCGCCATAAAACTGCTGGAAGCCCTAAACCGGGAGAGCTGCGATTACGATCCGGAGCACGACGAACTGCTGACCTGCTGCACCGCGGCATATCACGATGAAGAACATGAATTTCCCATCATTTACGGTGATTACTATTATATTGAGGCTGTGTGGAAGCTCACCGGAAAGGAACTATTTATCTGGTAAGGAGACGAAACATGACATATATACCCAAACATACGGATTTTAGCCTTAGCCCCTTTACCGGGCTTACACGGGACAGCTGGATCGATGCGGGAAAATATCTGCTCGGGGGAGTGTTCGGAAATCTGACCGACAAGTCCATGCCGCTCGTAATGCCCAGGGCGGAAACAGAGGTAACGTATCCGCACCTCAGGGATCCGGAGAAGGAACAGGACCGGCAGAGAAGAGCGGAGATCTTTGAGGGACTTACCCGTTCCTTTCTGATCGGTTCGGTGCTGATCCATGATGATCCCAAGCTTACTCTGGCGGATATCCCGGTTACGGAATATTACAGGGATCATATCCTCAGGGCCTGCACGCCCGGAGATACGGAATATGTGGGAACCTACAGTGGACTAAAGGAAATGCTGGGATTATCGGGCTTCGTCTTCTTCCAGCAGACCGTGGAAACCTGCGCGCTGGTCATCGGCCTCTGGGCCTGCAGAGAAGAGATCTGGGCGACCTATTCCGCAGAGGAAAAGCAGCAGATCGCCGATCTTCTCATGGATTATGCCATTCATGATACGGTGCCCCAGAACTGGCGGCTGTTCAATATGCTGGATCTGGCCTTCCTTGCCATGGAGGGCTACCCCATCGATGAACGGATCATGTATGATCATGCCCAGGCCATTCTTTCTTATTACGCAGGAGACGGCTGGTACAGAGACGGTCACAGCTTCGACTATTATTCCTGCTGGGCGTTTCAGTTCTATGCGCCCCTTTGGAACCTCTGGTGGGGATATGACCATGCACCGGAGCTTGCCAGGGCATTTGAGGCAAACTCCAATACGCTGATGGAGACCTACGGCAGGTTTATGGACCGTGACGGCTTTATCAATATGTGGGGAAGAAGCAATATTTACCGGAATGCGGCAACCAGTGCCTTTGACGGGAATTTCCTGCTTAAGAATCCCGCGGCGGATCCCGGCTGGTCCAGAAGGATCTGTTCCGGAGCACTGCTTCAGTTCCTTACCCGGGACGATTTTCTGATCAACGGGATCCCATCCCTGGGCTTCTATGGGCAGTTTACACCGCTGGTGCAGGGCTATTCCTGTGCAGAGTCCCCGTTCTGGCTGGGTAAGGCCTTTCTGGCGCTGCATCTTCCCAAGGAGCATCCCTTCTGGACCGCCAGGGAAAACGAAGGAGACTGGGCGAAGCTGAAGAAGGGAGAGGTGCTGGAAACGGTACTGAACGGACCGGCCCTCTGTATCACCAATCACGAGGCCACGGGAGAAACCATACTCCGTACCGGCAAGGTGATGAAGCAGCCCGGTGACCGGCATGGCATGTGGAATTATGCCAAGCTCTGCTTTCATACAAAATATCCCTGGGAAGCATCTCCTGTGGAGAATGGGAAGCAGAGAGAGGATGTGGAGTCACGGCAGTATGTGCTGCATGATCTGACCTCCGGCACCTACAGCAGAGGAAATGCGGTGCTTTGGGGAGGAGAAAAGCAGGGGGTACTGTACCGGAGACTGTTTTTTGATTATGATATAAAGACCGAGGAGCACTGGATCCAGGCGCTGAATCTGGCGGATCTTCCGGTGAGAAACGGGATCCTCCGGGCAGACAGGATCCGGCTTCCCATCCGGCCGGTGGAATTCACGTTGGGTTCCTTCGGGTTCCCGGACAACGGTACCAGGGTTGAACACAGAACGAATGATGGGGCGAAGGCGATCCTTCTGTATGGACGGGATCATACCGGACAGGAGAGAAAGCTTGCCATGACCGTTTACACCGGCTGGGAAGAGCTGGATCTGATCCGGAGCAGGGGCACGAATCCCGACAGCGAATACTCTCTGATCATTTTTGCGAAAATGTCCCTGTGTCACCAGTACGACGCCAGCGAACCGTATGTGCTGGTCTCGCAGGTGATCACCGGAGAGGACCATATTCCCTTTACGGATGAAGAGGTGTTCCCCCTGAAGGAGCTCTGCTTTCATGACCGGTACGGTACCGGAGCATATGGACCGGTGGAGCTCTTGTTCCGTGACGGGGTAAAGAAAATCATTGATTATGATGGTATTGAGGGGAGTCTTTCCCTGTAGAGCTGTAACATATCAGTTGCGAGGAAGCATTCATAAGGAGTGGCAGAGCTGTATGCTTGACATTTTGATCATTGAGGACCATAAGGAGATCGCTGCACTGCTGGCTGACTTCCTTCGGAAGGAAGGGTATACCGTAAGTGCGGCAGAAACAGGAGAGAAGGCCCTGCATATATATGAAACCTACGGAGCAAGGCTTCTGATCCTGGATATCAATCTTCCCGGGGATATGGATGGCTTCGCCGTCCTTTCCGAGGTGCGTAAAAATGCCAACACCCATGTGCTGATCACCAGCGCCCGAACCGGGAAGGAGGATCAGCTGAAGGGCCTTCGGATCGGGGCGGATGATTATATCGAAAAGCCTTATGATATCGATATCCTGCTGGCCAAGATCCGGGGGATCATGCGCAGAAAGTTTGAATTGGACGAGATCGTCTGCGGTGCATTTCGCCTGAATACGGTGACGGAAAGCCTGATCATTGACGGGGGAAAGGCGGCAGAGCTTACCGCAAAGGAGTATGCTCTTCTGAAGCTTATGATGGAGCATGAGGGAACTACGCTGAAGAAGGAATATCTTTTTAATAATGTGTGGGGAAGTGATTCCGAGTCGGAGCTGCAGACGCTGACGGTACATATCAAATGGCTGAGGGAAAAGCTGGAGGCGGATCCGAAGAAGCCCGAGCATATCATTACCGTTTGGGGCGTGGGCTACAGATTTGAAGCATAGATAAGAAATGGGGAGAAATGCATAAGAGAAAATGGATCATTCTGAGTATTTTCCTTGTGGAGGTTCTGCTGGCTTTATGCAGTAACCTCCTTCTTTTGCGTACCTTTGATTCCGCCGATGATCTGACCTATCGGGTGGAGATCGGCAGGGTAAGGAATGCTCTGAGATCGGGAGTGATACCGGAGATCACCGGGTTTACCACAATAAAAGAGATCTCGGTCTATGATCCCCGGTCGGTCATCAATGAGGATTATACGGTGGCCCCGGGAAAGGATGGAACCCTTTACCGGATCGTATATTCCGGCAAAAAAGAGGTAAACCCCTTTCTGATGGTGGTCAATACGTCCTGGGCTCTGGTATTTCTTCTTACCCTGGGGATCCTTATCTATGTGAAACAGAAGATACTGAATCCCTTTCAGCACATTTCCGAGCTGCCTCTGGAGCTGGCCAAGGGAAATCTGTCCATACCGGTGAAGGAGGAGAAGGACCGGTATTTCGGACGGTTTCTCTGGGGGATGGATATGCTGAGGGAGAAGCTGGAGGAAGAGAAAACGAAAAGACTTGCCATGGAGCAGGAAAAAAAGACACTGATCCTTACCATGTCCCATGATATCAAGACTCCGCTTTCGGCCATAAATCTGTACAATAAAGCCCTTGCCAGCGGGCTGTATGAGACCGATGAGAAGAAGGAGGAGGCCTATCGGGGGATCCAGCGGAACGCGGAGCTTCTTGAACAGTATATCGAGGAGATCCAGAAGACTGCAAGAGAGGATTTCCTTGATTTCCAGGTGAAGCAGGAGGAGTGGTACCTCTCCGAGGTGATCACCCAGCTGGAAGTACTGTATAAGGAGAAGGCCGCGGAGCGCCGGATCGATTTTTCCGTTGATCCCCATGATGACTGTCTGATCCGGGGAGACCGGGAACGAAGTCAGGAGGTTCTGCAGAACCTGATGGAAAATGCACTGAAATACGGAGACGGAAGGTGGATCCGCATCCGGTTCGCCGAGGAGGAGGACTGCCGTCTGGTCACCGTGGAGAATACGGGCTGTACTCTTTCGGAACGGGAGCTGCCCAACATTTTCGACTCCTTTTATCGCGGCAGCAATGCCCGGAAGGAAAAGGGAAGCGGACTGGGGCTTTTTATCTCAAGGAAACTGATGCAGGCCATGGAGGGAGATATATATGCCGAGGTAACGGAGGATCGGTTCCGGATCACTGCTGTATTCCGAAAGGGATAGCTTTTTGGAAAACGGTTGTCACGAACTGCCTGTTTGGTGTAAAATACTCCCTGAGTAGCATGGAAATTGTATAGCAGGAAGACAGGATGAGCAAAGAAGAAAAGCTGAAGGAAATAAATACGGATATGGATCACCCGGAAGAAGAGTTGAGGGATACAAGAACCGGAAAGCGTAAACGTCTGCTGATCCAGTTTACGATCCTTTTTGGGTTGATCTTTCTTTTTGTTACAGGTGTATCCATTTTTATCCAGGTTAAGGGAAGCAGCCGGACCTATCTGGAAGCAAAGCAGGAATACATGAAACCCATCATGGAGCGCATACGGAAATACATCAAGGATTATACTGCTTATGACTGGTATCTGGATTACTGGGAGGCGCATTACCAAGAGGTAAACGGCCTTACGGATGAAATGGCTATGGATATGGATAGTGAGTTCTATCTGGATATCGTCGGTGAACCGGACTTCAAAAAGAAGACATCAGAGGAACTGGAGAGCCTGAGCCCGAATCAGCAGCTGATCGCCGCTATGGAGGCCTATTCGGGGATCGTCGGAGAGGTGGCCATCAGTCAGTGGGCCCTGGAGAACGAATCCTCCATGCTGGTGGATCTCAGTGATGAGCATCTTGGATTTAATTACTTCACCATTGAAAGCGCCATGCTGAACAGCCTGATCGAGGAAGATACGGATGGGGAAACCAAAATAGAAACCGAAACGGAAACCGAAACGGAAACCGATCCTTATGATGTGAGCTTCGGACTGGGGGATGATGACCTTGCTCTGGTGGAGGAAATGGAGCTGCAGGAGAAGATGAGGGCCATCAGACAGGGCACAAAGAATGAGGCGCTGTTTATACGCTTTGATTACGGAAAATACAATACCCATTATTATATCGGTTGTATCCCGCTGTATGCCAATGGTAAGCTCCGGTGCGGAATCATGCTCTGGCACGACTGGTCGGATTTCCACTCGGATCTGATGTGGAATCTGGTGATCATTTCCGTTATCGCAGGCGCATTCCTGGCCGCCATGGGAGCTATGCTGTTCTTCTTTATCAATCGGTATGCGGTGCGTCCGCTGAACAAAGTGCAGAAGGGCGTAAGAGAGTATATGCGTAACAAGGACAGCCGGATGGTTGTGGAGAAGATGAAGCTGATCCGTTCGCAGAACGAGTTCGAGGAACTGGCGGAAGATGTATCCAGAATGGCGGTGGAGATCGAGCGGTATTATGACGAAAATGCCCAGCTGAACGGGGAACGTCAGCGTGTGGCTACGGAGCTGGAGCTGGCGTCCAAGATCCAGAGCGGCGTGCTTCCGGTGGTATTTCCGAAGGAGAAGGATTTCGAGCTGTACGCCATCATGAACCCTGCAAAGGAGGTTGGTGGCGACCTGTACGATTTCTTTATGATCAGTGAGGACCGGCTGGGACTGGCCATCGGCGATGTATCCGGAAAGGGAGTACCTGCTTCTCTTTATATGATGATCTCACAGCTTTTGATCCGTCAGTACGCCAGGGCAGGGTACTCTCCTGCGGAGGTCCTTACCAGGACCAATCAGACACTCTGCGAGAACAACCAGTATGATATGTTTGTTACGGCCTGGTTCGGCATCCTGAACCGGAAGACCGGGAAGATCATCGCTTCCAGTGCGGGACATGAATTCCCGATCCTTCGGGGCGCTAAGGGCGATTACGAATTGATCAGGGACAAGCATGGTTTTGTTCTGGGCGGAATGGACATGAGCCGGTATAAGGAGTATGAGCTTCAGATGGAACCGGGGGGCACACTCCTGGTCTATACCGACGGTGCTCCCGAGGCCACCAACGGTGCAAAGGAAATGTTCGGAACCGACCGTATGCTGGAGGTGTTGAATCAGGATACTTCGCTCAACCCAGAGGATACCATAAAGCATCTGGAACAGGAGATCAATGGATTCGTCGGAGATGCACCTCAGTTTGACGACCTCACCATGCTCTGCATCCGATATCTTGGCAGTTGACTTGAATAGAAAAGCGAGTCCTGCGAGGAACACTATCGCGAGAAAATCGTTTGTCATCCTAACAGGTTGTCATCCTGAGGGCGTAGCCCGAAGGATCTTAAAAAAGTACCATCGTGAAAAACAGGTTGTCATCCTGAGGGCTTCAGCCCGAAGGATCTTATAAATAATACAAGGGGGTATCAAAAATGGAAATGGAATTCTATCGCTGCAAGCACTGCGGACAGATCATCGAGGTAGTTCAGGGAACAGGAGTTCCCGTGATCTGCTGTGGAGAACCTATGGAAAAGCTTATTCCCGGAACCTCGGACGGCGCTTATGAGAAGCATGTACCGGTGATCGAGGTTAACGGCAGTATCGTTACCGTATCGGTAGGAAGCGTTGAGCATCCCATGATGGAAGCACATTATATCCAGTGGATCGCGCTTCAGACAAAGGAAGGCTTCCAGAGGAAGGTTCTGAAGCCGGGAGAGGCACCGAAGGCTGTTTTCGCCCTTACCGAGGGAGATCAGGTTGAGGCGGCCTATGAGTATTGCAATCTTCATGGACTCTGGAAAGCGGAAGCATAGAGGTTAGTATGTCATTTGTGGAATTTCATGATGTGCATAAGATCTATAAGAGCGGAGAGGTAGAAGTCTCCGCTCTTTCCGGTGCATCCTTCACCATTGAAAAGGGGGAATTCTGCGTCATCGTCGGCGCATCCGGCGCCGGCAAGACCACGATCCTGAATATCCTGGGAGGAATGGACACCCTGAGCAAGGGCAGAGTCACCATCGACGGGGAGGATATCTCCGCCTACGATAAAAAGAAGCTGACCACCTACCGGAGACTGGATGTGGGCTTCGTGTTCCAGTTTTACAATCTGGTGCAGAATCTTACCGCGCTGGAAAATGTGGAGCTTGCGGTGCAGATCTGTAAGGATCCCCTGGCTCCGGCGGATGTACTCCGGGATGTGGGACTGGAAGACCGGATGAAGAATTTCCCGTCACAGCTCTCCGGCGGAGAGCAGCAGAGAGTGGCCATCGCCCGGGCGCTGGCCAAGAACCCGAAACTCCTGCTCTGTGACGAGCCCACCGGTGCCCTGGATTACCAGACAGGTAAGTCCGTACTGAAGCTGCTGCAGGATACCTGCAGGAATACGGGAACCACCGTGATCGTTATCACCCATAACTCGGCCATCACCGCCATGGCAGACCGGGTGATCCGTGTAAAGAGCGGGAAGATCCTGAGCGAGACCATCAACGAGAACCGGGTGGACATCGAACAGATCGAGTGGTAGTGAAATGAGACATGATCCAATGGAGGATTAATGAAGTTAAGCGGAAAAAAAGCCTTACATAAGTCCACCCGCCGGGATATCCGCGGTTCCTTCGGCCGATTCTTTGCGATCTTTGCCATTATCGCATTGGGTGTCGGCTTTTTTTCCGGTGTCCGGATCACCACCCCCACCATGGTGCATACCATCGACGAATTCTATAAAGAAAAGAATTTCTTTGATTATAAGCTGGTTTCCACCCTGGGCTGGGAGGAACAGGACGTGGAGGAGATCCGGAAGCAAGACATCGTTCTCGCCGCCGAAGGCTCCATTACGTATGATGTGATCTGCCTGTCCAAGGAGAACACGGATGAGGTCTACAAGGCCCATCTTCTGACGGAGAACGTGAACCGGCTGCTGCTCCGGGAAGGAAGACTTCCGGAGACCGGGACCGAGGTCCTGGTGGACAGCAAGCACCGATACGGCTGGGAACTGGGGGACACCCTGACCTTTGCTTCCTCCAATTCCGAGGAGAGTCTGGAGCATTTTGCCCGGGACTCCTATACCATTGTAGGATTTGCTGATTCGTCTCTGTATATCAATTTTGAGCGGGGCACCACATCTCTGGGAAATGGTCTGGTCAGCGGTTTTCTGTATTTTACAAAGGATGCCTTTAAAGGGGATATCTATACAGAGCTCTATGTGGACATGGATGTTCCGGGGGAAATCTATTCGGATGAATATGACGACAGAATGGATCAGCTCCGGAGTACCTGGGAGGAGCTTACGGATCGAGTCGCAGGGGACCGCTATAAGCGGGTGAAGAGTGAAGCAGAGCAGAAGCTCGAAGAAGCAAGGTCCGAGCTTGCAGAAGAGAAAGAAAAGAATCAGAAGAAGCTGGATGATGCGAAAAAAGAGCTGGATGATGCAGCAAAGAAGATCGCGGATTCCGAGAAAGAGATCCCGGATGGGGAGAAGGAGCTGGCCGACGCAAAGGAGACTCTGGATCAGACAAAGCAGGATCTTGCCGATGCAGAGTCTGTCCTGAAGGATTCCGAAAAAGAAATCTATAACGGGCGGGCAGAGCTGGAGAAGAACAAGCGGCTTCTGGATGATGCGAAAGCAGAGCTTGATCAGAAGGAACCGGTGCTGACCGCAGCGAAAGAAGAACTGGATCAGAATAAGAGCGTTCTGGATGCGACGAAGGAGAAGCTGGATAAAACAGAGGCGATCCTTACGGAAACAAAGGAAAAGCTGGATCAGGCGAAGCTTAAGCTTGATGCGACGAAGAAAGAGCTGGATCAAAAGAAGCCCTTCCTGCCGGTACCGGTATATGAGGCTTCACTGAACGAGTATAATAAGAGCCTTTCGGAATATGAAGCTGCAGAGGCAAAGTATACTATAGGATATGCAGAATATACCGCCGGCTGTACAGCATATGCGGAGGGACTTAAGGCCTGGGAACAGGGAAAAGCACAGTATGACACAGGCTTTGCAGAATACAGCGCAGGCCTTGCTGCATGGAAGACGGGCTATGCACAGTATACGGCTGCCGAGAAGCAGTTTAAGGATGGTCTTGCCCGGTATCAGAAGGGATACGCCGAGTATCTGTCCGGACGGGAGCAGTATGAAGAGGGGCTGAAAAAGTATGAGGACGGCGTCCGTGACCTGGAGGAAGGAAAGCAGAAGCTGGCGGACGGCCGGAAGGAATATGCGGACGGTCTGAAGGAGTATGAAGACGGAAAGAAGGAATTCGAAGAAAAGATCCGGGATGCAGAAGAGAAGATCGCTGACGGAGAGGAAGAGCTTGCGGATCTGAAGGAGCCGGAGACCTTCCTGATGGAACGGAATACCAATATCGGTTACGCCTGCTTCGAAAACGATTCCGATATCGTGGCCCAGGTGGCTCAGGTATTTCCCGTTTTCTTCATCCTTGTAGCCGCATTGGTCTGCATGACCACCATGACCCGTATGGTGGAGGAGCAGCGGGGCCAGATCGGCGTGCTGAAGGCGCTGGGGTATTCCAACGCAGATATCATGATGAAATATACCTCCTACTCGGGCCTGGCTTCCCTGACAGGATGTATCTTCGGCTATGCGGTGGGGATCTTCCTGTTCCCCGGGGTGATCTGGATCACCTATAAGCTGATGTATATCAGCCTGGAAATGCGTTTTACCGTAAACTGGACACTGGCGCTGATCTCCATTCTCGTGTCCACCCTCTGTTCGGTGGGTGTGACCTATATCTCCTGCAGATACGAGCTTTCCGCTGCGGCAGCCGAGCTTATGCGCCCCAAGGCACCGAAGCCCGGAAAAAGGGTATTCCTGGAACGGATCCCTGCCATCTGGAACCGTATGAAGTTCCTGCATAAGGTATCCGTGCGGAACATTTTCCGCTATAAAGGACGTTTCTTCATGATGATCGTGGGGATCAGCGGAAGTATGGCGCTGCTCCTTACGGGCTTTGGCATGAAGGATTCCATTGCGGATTTCAGCCGGTTGCAGTATGAGGAGATCCAGGTGGCCGATCTGGAGGTGAACCTGCGGAACGGGCGGAGTGAAGAGGTATCCCGGGAGCTTCTGGATAAGCTGGGAGAAAGGGACGGGAAATATATCCTTACCTATGCCGGGTCTTGGGATATCGTGAAGGATAAGGTGGTGAAGAGTGTGAACCTCATCGTGCCGGAATCCCAAAAGGATTTCCGGGAATTCTTCCGAACCTCCACCATGAGCGGCAAAGAGCTTCCCATGCCGAAGCAGGGGGAGATCCTGATCTGTTCCTCCCTGGCGGAGCGCCAGGGGCTTGCAGAAGGAGATGAGGTATGTCTTCGGAGCGATGATCTGGAGGAGGTCAGGGTACGGATCGCGGGAGTGTTCCGAAACCACATTTATAACTATGTGATCGCGTCTCCGGAGGATATCCGGCGGGGCGTGAATACCGCCTATGTGATATGCGCGGAGGGTACGGATGTGTATCAGGCACAGGCATCCATTGCAAAATGCAAGGATGTGTCCTATGTGAATGTCTTTCAGGATACCAAGGAACGAATGGCGGACATGATGTCACGGCTGGATGTGATCGTGCTGATCGTGGTGCTCAGTGCCGCCGGACTGGCCTTCGTAGTGCTTTATAATCTGACGAATATCAATATCACCGAACGGCTTCGGGAGATCGCCACCATTAAGGTTCTGGGCTTCTACCCCGGGGAAACCGCACAGTATGTCTTCCGTGAAAATGTACTGCTTACCTTTTTCGGTATGCTGGCAGGACTGGGACTGGGTATCCTGCTCCATGCCTTTGTGATGAAGCAGATCGTTGTGGATATGGTTTTCTTTAACCGGCAGATCAAGCCCATGAGCTTCCTGTACAGCATCGTCCTGATCTTTGTCTTCACCTTCCTGGTGAATCTGTTCATGCGGGGGAAACTGGAGAAGATCAATATGGCAGAGTCTCTGAAGTCGGTGGAGTAGAAGTGTGTGTTATTATGCAAAGAGAGGTGAGCTAAATGAATAAAAAAATAGTATTCGTGCTGATAATAAGTGTGTGTGTATCGTTTTTTGTTATGAGGATGGTAATAGCTGGCGCGGAAAAAGAAGAAGTGCCGAATAATAAATATATTCCGCACGCAATTACATGTGGAGAGGAGCAGTATGTAAAACCAGGTGTTTCGAATACAAAATTAATTGTAGAATCTGTATCGTTTTGTGAAAACAATATGGATTTAACAGTTAAGGTTGGAATAGGAGATTCTTATGCGAAAAACCTTGTAATAAATGCAATTCCTAACCGTGATATTTATGGTATAAACGGATATCCAATACTGAAGGTATATGATGCAATTTGTAATGAATATAATGAAGGGTTTTTGCGTGAGAAGCATAATAGTCTAATGAAGATAAACAATGTTACGAGCGAACCATTTATAAAAAAATATACAAAAGATGAAATGGATTTATTGGATACTTCGGTATCGAATGGGAAAATAGTATATTATGAATCGATATCGGTAAGTTTCAATAATATGGTTACTGAAAGTACTGGGGGGATAAGTCTTGTGTTTGGATGGTTCTTTGAAGATGCTAATCCAAATAATGGAAAGGAAAAAACAATTGGAGGAATATCGAGAACGTTATACTATTACAAGGGCGAATTGGGTGCTGGCCTTAGTTTTGATGGAGTTGAAGATGCAAAAAAGAATTATCAAGATGCAAAAAAAGAAATACAAAGAATAGAACCAGATGATTTTTGCTCTTCAAAAGAATTAATGATTATTCCGAATGAGGATAACAAAAACATGTACCCACACGGAAGTGAAATAAAGAGGTCATATCAAGTTACGGATAGTATTAATGCAACAAAGGTTATAGTGAATATAGTAGTTCCTGAACATGTGTCATTATTTTCAAAGAATTGTATTGTGTTAGACAATCTGGATATGTGTTTTTCGATTGATTTTTCATTAGACGATAGCTTTGTGGATGGACAAGTAGTTGTTGATGTCATTGCATACGATGAAAAAGAAAATGAGATTTCAAAGTATAAAAAGACTATATTTTTATTAAATGAAAATGATTTTGATTATATTTCTGATAATAGTTATGATGATTTAGCAATATACTCTGAAAAAGTTTATAAAAGTATTAACGATATTGATATGGCTGGTGAATGCTTTAAATATGGTCAAACTGATTTGAAGTTGCAGGAGAGAGGCCAATTTGAAGTGAAAGGAACGATATATTGGAAAGATGTAAATGGAACATCACATCCGGCAAGAAGTATCCGAGTTGAAATATACCATAGTGGATCTTCTACACCGATTGTAACAAACACGAATGGTTATGGATCATTTGATAAAACCTGGACGGGTTCGTCTTCAAATGAGACGGTTTATATTAAGGTGCTTTCAAAGGGATTGTACATTAATGTAAAGGATTCATCTGGGGTGGATTATTGTTATCAAACTTCCACATATTCTGTTTCTGCGGGTACACCGCTATCAATTTCTTATACTGCGGCAAACAACACAAACAAAGGGAAGTCCGTTGGAGTTCATCAATCATTGGAACTTGCAAATCGATATATGTATTCAATTGATGGGACATATTTGAGCAATCTTAATGTGTCTTTCCCAGATTCTTCTCATGGAACAAGTTGCTTCTTGTCTTCGCAAAACACAATTTATATTTTGTATGATGATGCGTTTGATTGGGATGTTATGGAACATGAATATGGGCATTATGTTCAAAAAATATATGGTTTGAGTGGAAGCCCAGGTGGTTCACATTCTATGACTCAGAATTTGGCGGATACTCTTGGAAATAAGTCAGACGGGATTAATCTTGCCTGGGGAGAAGGGTGGGCTACTTATTATGCAATTAATCTTCAAAACAAGATGTCTGCTTCTTCATTGAATATTCCGAATGTTGGTGATACAAGATACCAAGATACTGTAGATGCATCAATTAATACTGATATTGAAATTTTAGCTTCAAATATGAGACTTGGAGAAGCTAATGAAGCTACTGTTGCTGCGGTTTTGTATGACATTACAGATGGGATTAATGCTTCTGAAAACGACAATGTTCAATGCAATAATACATACGTTTGGTCTTTGACGAAAACAAATCAATGTAAATCACTGTCGGCATTTATAAATGCTTTCAATAATTCTTCTTCGATTAATACGCAAACAAAGATTAATCTGGGAGCAATTTTATCATTGTATAAGGTTTCATCAGCACTAGAACCCCCTTCCGGAACAGTATCTACACCAATGACTTTTTCATGGATAGCTCAAGGTGGAAGTATAAATTATCCCAATAATAGTTTTAGATTGGCATTTTATGATTCTTCTTATAATTTGATACTTCGTACAAGTTATGGGTCATCATTGACACGAACTCCGACTACTTCGCAGTGGAATCAAATAATTTCAAGCGGGGGGACTGTTACTTGTTGTGTTGAGTCAAGACAGACAGGGTCGCCGGTTACGGGACCATACTATTCAAATTCGGTTTTGATTGTTGTTTCTTCTTCAGGAATATATACCATTAAGAATACAGGAACGGGCAAGTTTTTAAATATATATGGTAATAATGTGACAACACTATCAAATCATCAAAATGTATGTTTGTGGTCA
The DNA here is from genome assembly GCA_017634475.1 of Eubacterium sp. Lineage (GTDB taxonomy): Bacteria > Bacillota > Clostridia > Lachnospirales > Lachnospiraceae > Eubacterium_Q. The sequence continues at coordinate 19,137 of JAGBNH010000099.1, read as the reverse complement.
GGAAGCGGAACTAATGAACAGAAATGGTATGTATCATCTGTTGGCTCTGGTGTATTTATAAAATCGATTATTGATTATTCTTATGGACTTAATGTCTATCGCACTGGAAATCCGTGGAATTGTGATTTGTTTCCTGTTTCGGGAAATGAAACGGATGCGATGGTCGACTTTATTTCAGTCAATGGTGGGTACAGAATAAAGTTACATAATTATGATCTATACTTGTCATCAAGTTCTTCTTCAAATGGTTCTAATGTATATTGGAATGCGTTGTCTTCGGGACTATACCAGATATGGAGTTTGACATCTGTTCCGTAAAAGCATGATTATACTATATTACTATAATTGATATAGACAGGGTGTTTAATTTGCTTTAATTGGAGAACGGTAATGACAATTTATCCGATCACCGTATCAGGTGTTTGCTTGCGTGAAAAAACGGTGAGAAAAAAACTGTCCCGTTATGGGCTGATCAATGACGGGATCGATTTCTCCGGACAGGTGACGAAACGAAAATACAAAAAGATACAAAAATACTGCGAAGAGGTGGGACTTACCTTTCGTATGACCAATGCCCTGGGCAGGAGAAGGACAGATTATCGAAGACGTTTCTTTCAGGCGCATAAGCCGGACCTGGGGAAACGGTATTTCTGCGTCTATTGCGGAAGGCTTCTGAAGAGAGACAAGGTTACGGTGGATCATCTCTATCCCATTGGCTGTGCGTCCCGGGATGTACGGCTGCAGAAAAGACTGGAACGACAGGACATCCGGAACATCAATGATCCCAGGAATCTGGTGGCTGCCTGTCAGCCCTGCAATTCAAGAAAAGGGGACAGAATGGGTCTCTGGATTCTGAGGGGCAAGCTGGGAAGGCATAAGGGATTCTGGATGCTGCTGATCCTGCTGGGACTTACGGCCATTGTGGGTGCGGGGATGTATATATTTACATTGATGCCACTTTGAACATGCGGGGCAAAAAGTTATGATGATACTTTGACCACGAAGGGAAAGGGCGATTCAGATTGCGGCGAAGGATCTCTTCGGTGGAACTGATCAGAACACAGGGAAAGAAATATGCGGAAGAACAGTTGGAAAAACAGAATCGTATTACCGGCTCTGATGCTGGCCTGCCTGCTCACCGGCTGTGGAGAGGAAACGCGGCAGACGGTCCCGGATTTAGCAGACACGGGGTTGGTGACTACATCCGGGCAAACGGGATCCGCAGATCCTGCAGAAAACACGGAGAGCACGGGATCGACAGATACCCAGGCAAGTACAGGATCCACAGACAGCACCGATACCCCGGGGAGCACCGCAGGTTCCGGGACAACGGAAACCACCGAGACTGCAGAACCCGGTCCGGAGGATCTCGGTTATCTTCAGATCACCATGGATGATGCAGTCTGGATGCTGCAGAACCGGAATGATTACATCCTGCTGGATGTGCGGACCCACGGAGAGTTTCTGGAAGGACATATCCCCGGGGCCATCAACATTGACAGTGAAGATATCTTGGCCATACAGGATCTGAATCAGGAGATAAAGAAGCTTCCGGACAAAGACCAGAAGATCCTGATCTACTGCCGGAGCGGAAACCGCAGCAAGAAAGCCGCGGCCAAGCTGGCAGAGATGGGCTATACCAGGATCATCGAATTCGGCGGGATCATCGACTGGCCGGGAGCGGTAGTCGTTGAGGAGTAAACAATGCGAGGGGTGACCCTCGCATTGTTCATATGGTGCGAAAACGCAGATTTCTTTTTATCGTAGGAAACGCAGATTTCTTTTTATCGTAGAAAATGCAGATTTCTTTTTATCGTGGTTGACATTCGATTTTGTTCGTGCTATAACATACTCAGATGAATTAGCACTCACCAAGTGAGAGTGCTAACAATGCTTATTTCGATAGTAAAACGGAAAGGATGTGAGTGTATGAGAATGGAAAACTATACGAAGAAATCCATGGAGGCCGTTGAAATGATCCAGAAGCTGGCGGATCAGTACGGTCAGCAGGAGCTGCAGTCGGAGCATCTTCTGTATGCGCTGCTTACCATTGAGGACAGTCTCATCGTGAAGATCCTGATGAAGCAGGGGATCGCAGTGGATCAACTGAAGCAGAATGCGGAAGCACTGCTCACAAAGCTGCCACGGGTAACCGGTGCTTCCCAGGGGCAGTACCTGGGCGGAGATCTGAGGAAGGCTCTTGAAGCTGCAGAAGATGAAGCAAAGAAGATGGGAGATCAGTATATTTCCGTGGAGCACCTGTTCCTGGGACTGATCCGTCATGGAAGCGCTGCAGTAAAGGATCTGCTGAAGAAATACGGCATAAAAGAATCGGAGTTTATGAATGTGGTAAAGAACCTTCGGGATGGACGGACCGTTCAGTCGGACAACCCGGAGGACAGCTATGAGGCTCTGGAGAAATATGGCACCAGTCTTGTACAGAGGGCCAGAGACCAGAAGTTGGATCCGGTGATCGGAAGGGATACAGAGATTCGGAATATTATCCGTATCCTGTCCCGGAAGACCAAAAACAACCCGGTGCTCATCGGTGATCCCGGAGTAGGTAAGACCGCGGCCATCGAGGGACTGGCACAGCGTATCGTGAAGGGAGATGTCCCCGATTCATTGAAGGATAAGGAGATCTTCTCTCTGGATATGGGTTCCCTTATTGCCGGCGCAAAGTATCGTGGAGAATTTGAGGAACGACTGAAGGCGGTACTGGATTCGGTAAAGAAGTCTGACGGAAGGATCATCCTCTTTATCGATGAGCTGCATACCATCGTCGGTGCGGGTAAGACCGAGGGCTCCCTGGATGCAGGAAATATGCTGAAGCCTATGCTGGCCCGTGGAGAACTGCATTGTATCGGTGCCACCACGGTGGATGAGTATCGGAAATATATTGAGAAGGATAAGGCTCTGGAACGTCGATTCCAGCCGGTTATGGTAAATGAACCTACGGTAGAGGATACGATCTCTATCCTGCGTGGGATCAAGAACCGTTATGAGGTATACCATGGCGTTAAGATCGCAGACGGTGCTCTGGTTTCCGCAGCAACACTGTCCAACCGGTACATTTCCGACCGGTTCCTGCCGGATAAGGCCATCGATCTGGTGGATGAGGCCTGCGCAATGATCAAGACCGAGCTGAATTCCATGCCTGCAGAGCTGGATGAGATCTTCCGACGGATCATGCAGCTGGAGATCGAAGAGGCTGCGCTTAAGAATGAGGATGACAATCTGTCGAAGGAACGTCTGGCGGTTCTTTCCGAGGAGCTGGCGGAGCTCAGGGAGAAGGCACAGTCCATGAAGGCCACCTGGGAACAGGAGAAGGCGGAAGTGGAACGGGTTTCTCAGATCCGTGAAGAGATCGAGCAGTGCAAAGATGATATCCAGATCGCTCAGCGAAAATATGATCTGGCCAAGGCGGCGGAGCTGCAGTACGGCAAGCTGCCCGGTCTGGAGAAGGAGCTGGATCAGCTGGAAGAGAAGCTTGCCAAAGAGGGACGGCAGATGCTGCATGAGACCGTAACGGAGGATGAGATCGAGAAGATCATTTCCAAATGGACCGGAATCCCGGTGGCAAAGCTTTCTGAAAGTGAGCGTTCCAAGACCCTTCATCTTCCGGATGAACTTCATAAACGAGTAGTCGGACAGGATACGGCGGTAAGTCTTGTCTCTGATGCGATCCTTCGTTCCCGTGCGGGGATCAAGGATCCCACGAAGCCCATTGGCTCATTTCTGTTCCTGGGTCCCACCGGTGTAGGTAAGACCGAGCTGGCGAAGGCTCTGGCGGAAGCGCTGTTCGATGACGAGAACAGTGTAGTCCGGATCGATATGAGCGAATATATGGAGAAGCACAGCGTGGCAAGGCTGATCGGAGCGCCTCCGGGATATGTGGGCTATGATGAGGGTGGTCAGCTCACCGAGGCTGTACGGCGGAAACCCTATGCAGTCGTGCTCTTTGATGAGGTGGAGAAGGCCCATCCCGATGTGTTCAATGTGATGCTGCAGATCCTGGATGACGGACGGATCACGGATTCCAAAGGAAATACCGTGGACTTTAAGAACACCATCCTGATCATGACCTCCAACATAGGTTCCCAATATCTGCTGGATGGGATCGGTGAGGACGGTGAATTCCTGCCGGATACCGAGCAGAAGGTAATGGGAGACCTGCGGAATTATTTCCGTCCGGAGTTTCTGAACCGGCTGGATGAGACCATTCTCTTCAAGCCGCTTACCGAGAAGGAGATCGGTTCCATCGTGGAACTTCTGCTTGCAGATCTGAACAAACGTCTGGCGGACAAGGAGTTGTCCGTGACCCTTACTGATGCTGCAAGGAAAGAGGTTATCGAAAAGGGCTATGATCCGATCTACGGTGCCCGTCCGCTGAAGCGTTACCTGCAGAAAAATGTGGAAACCCTTGTGGCAAGAGCGATCCTTCAGGGAACTCTTCGGATGGGGGATACCATAACCATAGATGCGGATAAAGGAGGTCTGGTGGTAAAGTAAAGAGACACAGGTCATCTTGTCTCTCCGGGCAATAGTAAAAAACAGTGACAGTTTCCCTTGTTTCGGTGTAAAATAGAGATGTATGGAAGTCCCTAAATGCATTTCGAAGATAAGGAGAACTGCCATTGAATTATTCGTTCAATCTTGGTGTTGCTGTTTCTTCATTGCTGATATGCATCGTGAATTTGATCTATACCTTTATCATGGGACGAACCGATAAGGTTCAGAATAAGCTTTTTATCTGTATTCTATGCATACTCAGCATCAATTCCATAACCGGGATCGCATCGGCTGTTATCGGCCTGTATCCGGATCGTGTAGCTGATCCGGAATATGCATCCGAGGTCAGCCGTTACGCGTATTTTGTCACGCATACGGCTCTTTGTCCTGTCTTCTACTATTATGTATCCCGGATCAGTCTGGTTTCCACACGCCTCGGCAACTGGAAGGTAGCCCTTTTATCTCTGCCGTTTTTCGTCACAGAGCTTATGGCCCTGATCAATCCGCTGACCCATTGGGTATGGAGCAGGGAACTCAATCTGGAATTCAGGCGGGAGTGGGGCGAGATCCTGATCTATATCGCTGCGGCCTTATACTATGTTATGGCTCTGATCGTATTTACCAGATCCTGGACCTATATCGCAGGAAAACGTAAGGTCGCCATCGTCTTTTCCTTTGTTCTGGTGGCTGCGGGCGTGTTCGTCCAGCTTTTGGACAAGAATCTTAAGGTTGAGGTGCTGGCAGAGTCCATCGGCTTTACAGGCGCCATGATGGCGGTGGAGAATGAAGATGACCGTATCGATTTCGGCACCATGTTTTATAACCGGATCGCCCTGAGTTATGACGTGGGCGGTTGTATGAAGCATCACCGGAAGCTTTCCGTCATTGTGCTTCGGATCAACAATTATGAAGTGATCAACCGGCTGGCAGGAAATGAGGAAACCAATGTTCTGTCGGATATCCTTTCCGGATTCCTTACTTCCCTGGTGAAGCGGTATTATGTTTATGTGCCCAATGACAGTACCTTCGTAATGACCTTGTATGACAAGCCCGGAAAAGAAGTGGATCAGCTGGTGGATAAGCTGTCCGCCCGGATGGAAGAACCATGGGAGTATCAGGATTTCAGCATACAGATCAGCTCCACCATACTGGTCACGCAGATGCCCGAACAGATCCGGGAGGTTTCCGAGCTGTTCTATATGATCGACTCTCCGGTTCCCCAGAAGGAATTGAAGCCGGTGATGAAGGAGCATGATCTGGACTATATCATGCGAAGGCAGGCGGTGGAGAAGGCCATTATCAGAGGCTTTACGGATAACAGCTTTGAGGTTTATTTCCAGCCTACCTATCATATCGACGGAAGGATCCATGGGGCGGAAGCCCTTACCCGGATGAATGATAAGGAGCTGGGAAGGATCTTCCCGGATGAGTTTATCCCCGTGGCTGAACAGACGGGGATGATCGATGACCTGGATGACTACGTTCTGGAAGAAGTATGTAAGTTCATCCGGTCCGGTATCCCGCAGAAATACGGCATAGTGAACATCAACGTGAACCTGTCGGTGCTGCAGTGCATGAAGCCGGGCTTTATCCGGAACATCAACCGGATCGTGGAGCAGTACGGAATTAAGAAGCGCAGCATAAATTTCGAGATCACGGAATCCATCGCAGCGGATGATTACCGGATCCTGAGCAAGGTGATCAAACAGCTGAAGGATGACGGTTATCTTTTCTCCATGGACGATTACGGGACAGGATATTCCAATGTAAGCGCCATATTCTCCCTGAATCTGGATGTGATAAAGATCGATAAGAGTATCCTCTGGGGGGCGGAGAAGAGTAAGCTGGGAATGATCGTTCTGGAGAATACCATCCGGATGATCCGGCAGATGGGAAAGAAGATCTTGGTGGAGGGCGTGGAGACGAAGGAACAGATCGAGCTTCTCCGGAAGCTGGGTGTGGATTATCTCCAGGGCTTTTATTTCTCCAAACCCATTCCGAAGGATGAATTCATTCAGTTGATCGAAAAGGACGCAAGGATCCACAGAGTGTAAAATAGTTTGCATTTTACCCGGAAAAGAAGTAAAGTAATGGGTGGTGATGTTTGTTTCCCGGAGGATCGGGGAGAACAGCACCACCCATATTTTTGTTTCAAAGGAGTAGGTAGCATGAAGAAGTATTATCAGCCGGAGATCGAGACCATGCCGGTGGAGAAGATCAAGGAACTGCAGGAAGAGAGACTGATCAAACAGGTTGCTTATGTTTACGCGAATAATAAATACTACAGGAAACTGATGGATGATAAGGGGGTTAAGCCCGAGGATATCAAATCTCTTGCGGATCTGTCCAAGCTTCCCTTCCTTACCAAGAATGACCTCAGGGAGGCATATCCCTACGGACTGCTTTCCTGCCCCACAAAGGACTGTGTACGGATCCAGTCTACCAGTGGTACAACAGGTCGTCGTGTTGTGGCATTCTACACCCAGCATGACCTGGATCTGTGGGAGGACTGCTGCGCAAGAGCACTTGTTGCTGCCGGTGCCACCGAGGATGATGTGGTTCAGGTGTGCTATGGCTACGGCCTTTTCACCGGCGGTCCGGGACTCCACGGCGGTTCCCACAAGGTAGGAAGTCTTACCATCCCCATGTCCTCCGGAAATACCGAGCGTCAGATCCAGTTCATGCGTGATCTGGATTCCACCATTCTCTGCTGTACTCCGTCCTACGCAGCATATCTGGCAGAGAGGCTGTATGAGATGGGATGCACCAAGGACGATATCCGTCTTAAGGCAGGTATCTTCGGTGCAGAACCCTGGACCGAGGAAATGCGTCATGAGATCGAAAGCAAGTTGGGCATCAAGGCCTATGATATCTACGGACTGACCGAAATCTCCGGCCCGGGCGTATCCTTCGAATGTGAAGAACAGAACGGTATGCATATCAACGAGGATCATTTCATTGCCGAGATTATTGATCCGGAGACCGGCGAGGTCCTTCCCGAGGGTGAAGAGGGTGAGCTTGTCTTCACCAGCATCACCAAGGAAGCCTTCCCGCTGATCCGTTATCGTACAAGAGATCTTTGCGTTCTGTCCAGGAAGAAATGCTCCTGCGGACGTACACATATCAAGATGTGCAAGCCGAAGGGAAGAAGCGATGATATGCTGATCATCCGCGGCGTCAATGTATTCCCGTCTCAGATCGAAACCGTTCTTCTGAAGGAAGGCTATACGCCGAACTACCAGATCCTGGTAGACCGTATCGGCAACGAAGATACCTTTGAGATCAATGTTGAGCTTTCCCAGGAGCAGTTTGTAAAGCTGCAGGATGACGATTTCGCCAAGGCAGAAAAGAAGCTGGTATCCGCCATGGTTGCCATGCTGGGTATCCGCCCGAGAGTACATCTTCTTGCGCCCCACAGTATCGTCCGCAGTGAGGGTAAGGCTGTACGCGTTGTGGATAAGAGAAAGCTGCATGACTGATCTTGATCCGGCGATTCGAAAATATCGGATCGGATACGATTTGCAGACAGCATAAGAACAGAAAAAGGTATGTAGAATAAACACCTGCGGGAATGGCTCCATATTTCCCGCAGGTTTCTTCTTTGTCCCTCATTTTTCGGCCAGAAACGGTACTGCAGGATATGGGAGAGAAATTATTTGCCCAGGATAAAGCATTATGATAAAATAGACGGACAATCACAGCTTAAAAAAACACCCGTAAGGAACGGTAAAGAACGGAATAAGCAGGGAATGCAGAGAAACAAAAAGGAAAAAAAGAAAACGAATATCAGAATCAGGCTGTTAAAGCTCACCGCTACGGCCATGGTTCTTCTTTTGACGTCCATTTTCGTTTATTTACTCTGTCAGAATGATGACAGAGATGTTGATAGGGAGATCTCTGAAGCTGAAACAGCTGATGATAAGGATATGTCCTGGATGCAGGGAACCTTCATCGTAGGAGGACGAAGGTATACTTCCGATCCTTCGGGCTGGATCCGGACGAAGGACTTCTGGATCAGTCCCGGGGGAGAATGGGGGAAGGAAAAGGCCTCTGACAGTACCCTCCGGGGATGGAATACGGAAGATCGCTTCAGGTATTATATCAAGGAGGATGGAAGCTACGGAAGCTGCGTGATCATCCAGGATGATCGTGCAGCGGAGAGTGTTAATGTCGATACGGAGAATGCTCTGCCTCTCAATACGGATTTCCTGAGCTTCTGGAGATACGGGGCCAGCGGGATCGGCTGGATCTCCAAAGATGGAGAGCAGTTCCCTGTGGGAAAGGATGAGAAGCTCCTGAAGGAGAAGCTGGTATATGATCTTACAGGCCGGCTGTTTTGGCTGGATGATACCGGCCGACCGGCAGGAGGGTTGGTAAACTGGAACGGAAAGACCTTTTATTTCCTGGAGAACGGTACCCTCTGCAGGGAAGCGCAGTGGATAGACTCTGCAGGCAGGAAGTATTATGTTAACGAGAACGGGGAGATCCTTAAGGGGCAGTTTCTCCGGGTAGACGGTGCAAGGTACTATCTGGACGGTGAGGGATCCCCGGTGAAGGGCTTCCGTATGGTGGAGAATAAGCTTCGCTATTTCGATCCTGAGGGACGCATGCAGGAGAAGGCCGGATGGATCCTCATTGACGGGAAATATTATTATATGAACCAGTCTCTGGAGCTTGTAAAGGACAGGGTGCAGGAGATCAACGGCAAGCGGTACTGCTTTGACGGTGACGGGGTCATGCTTACCGGCAGGATCCAGGCGGATAAGGAGAACTTCTATTATACGGATGATAAGGGTGCGATCCTTACGGATCAGGATTTTGAGCTGGACGGCTTCACCTATCATGCGGATGCAGAGGGAAAGGTCTTTGTGGGGACCATGTTTGAAAAGGCGCAGGGGTACTACAGCGATACCGGATATCTCATCCTGTGCAATCTTGCGACCCAGAGGACCGCGGTTTTTGAGGGCGCAAAGGGGAACTGGAAGCTGATGCGGGAAATGATCGTTTCCACCGGTGCTCCCATCAATCCCACCCCCAAGGGAGAATACAAGACAACGGTGCACACGGAACATTTCAACAGCTACGGCGTCAGGGCCTGGTATGCCACCGGGTTTATCGGCGGGCTCTATCTGTTCCACAGCTCACCCTATGATATCGCATCGAAGCCTTTAGTCTGTACCGATGACCGTCTGGGAGAACCCCATTCCCACGGATGTGTCAGAATGGCCCTTGAGGATGCAAAATGGATGTATGATAACCTTCCGCTCCGGACGAAGGTAGTGATCTATGAAGAGAAGTAAGGAAAGCAAATGAGTGATACAGCGAACAAAAAAGCAGTGACGGCAGCGGACAGACCGATCTTACGGAATAAGATCTATCTTTATATGACGGAGTTCTTTGCAGGAATGTCCGTCATGGCAGTGGAGCTGGGAGCAAGCCGCCTTCTGGCGCCCTATTTCAGTTCCTCCCAGATCGTGTGGACCATCATCATCGGAACCATCATGATCGCCATGGCCCTGGGAAATATCTACGGCGGACGGAAGGTGGATAAGAATCCCAATCCGGACAAGCTGTACGGCAGGATCATCTTTGCCGCCATCTGGATCGCACTGATCCCGGTGGTGGGAAAATACATCATCCTGGGGATATCCGGACTGCTGGTATTTACCATCAGCACCAATTTCCTGGTGATCGCTGCCTTTGCGGCCTGCATGCTGATCTTTGTGTTCCCCCTGTTCCTGCTGGGAACCGTAACCCCGTCCCTGGTGAAATACACCGTGGACAGTCTGGATGACAGCGGTAAGGTGGTTGGAACGCTGAATGCGTCAAATACCATCGGAAGCATTATCGGAACCTTCGTTCCCACATTTATCAGTATTCCGGCGGTGGGAACCTCCGTTACCTTTCTGATCTTTGCGGGAATACTGCTGGCCCTGGCCATCGCTTATTTTATAAGCGCGAAGGTCTTCGTGAAGAAGGTTCCCATAGCCATGGTGCTCTTTATCCTGTGCTGTATCTTCGGGAGGAGCGGCAGCTTCGCTTTCTGGCAGAAGCATCTTACGGTAGAGGATGAGTCCATCTACAATTACCTTCAGGTGAAGGAGGACGACCGGGAGGTGGTGCTCTCCACCAATGTGCTTTTCGGCGTACAGTCCGTTTACGTGAAGGAGCGGGAGCTTACCGGGATGTATTATGATTACGCCATGGCTGCGCCGTATATGGCGGATATCTATGAGAAGGACCGGCCCCTGGACGTGCTGATCCTGGGCATGGGCACGGGCACCTACGCAACCCAGTGCAGAAGGTTTTTCGGTGAAATGTATATCGAGGGCGTGGAGATCGACCAGAAGATCACAGATCTTGCCCATACCTATTTTGAACTGCCGGAGGATGTGCCGGTGGCCACCTATGACGGACGGGCCTATCTGAATGCTCTTTCCTCCGACAGATGGAAGAAGGATTCCCAGTTCGGCACGGAGGACGGAAAATATGACGTGATCATGGTGGATGCCTACCAGGACATCACCATTCCCTTCCAGATGTCCACCGTTGAGTTCTTTACCATGGTAAAGGATCATCTTCGAAATGACGGCGTCATGGTGGTGAATATGAACATGAAGGGCAGCCAGAAGGAAGAGGGTGCCCATGAGGCCAATATCAACGATTATCTGGCGGATACCATAGCATCGGTCTTCCAGGAGGTTGTGACCGTGGATGTGATCGGCGCTACCAACAGGGAGCTTTTTGCTTCCGTAAACCCCGGCATGCTGGACCGGTTTACGGCAAACCGGGCAAAGGAAAAGGATCCCTCGCTCATTCGCATGATGCAGGTAGTAGAGGATAGCAAGGTGATCTACCGGGCAGGGGATCATATCATGACGGATGATAAGGCTCCCGTGGAGCTTCTGGGCATGCAGGTGATCGATGAGATGATCCGGGATGAGGTTGCCTATTATAAACAGATCTACGAAGAGAAGGGTCTCAGCGGACTGCTGGACAGTCTGTAGACCGGGAGAAAGACTTATGCGTTATCTGGTGACGGGAAAACAGGCGGCGGAGATCGACCGCTATACCATACAGGAGATCGGAGTCCCTCAGCCGGTGCTTATGGAACGGGCTGCACTTGCTGTGGCGGAGGAAACCGTGAAGCTGCTTACGGACAGCAGACATGAACGGATCCTTGTGGTGGCAGAGAGCGGCAATAACGGCGGGGACGGAGTGGCAGCGGCCAGGATCCTGCATCAGCGGGGATACCGGGTGGAGGTACACCTTCTGGAGGGGATCACCAGACAGTCGGAGGCCTATAAGAAACAGGTGGAGCTGGCCCGTAAAGCTGGAGTAAGCTTCGTCGGGGAGCTAAATCCGGAAGGACACCGTGTGATCATAGACGCCATATTCGGCGTAGGACTTACTCGGGAGGTTGGAGGAGTCCATAAGGAAGCGGTACTGAAGATCAACCGGGCAAGAGAAAACTCACCGGAAATAAGGGTTCTCGCCGTGGATATCCCCACGGGCATTTCCTCCGAAAATGGGGAAGTACTGGGGGAAGCTCTTCGGGCAGACCTTACCGTGACCTTCGGCTTTGAGAAGGTGGGAATGCGGTTCGCAAAGGCATACTGCGGCACGGTATCCGTGCATGAGATCGGGTTTTTCCTTCCGGAGAAGGATGGATCTGCAGACGGATCTGCAAACGGATCTGAATTTATTACATATGAGAAACAGGATATCCGGGGGCTGCTTCCGAAACGCTTTATGGATGGAAATAAGGGAAGCTTCGGCCGGGTCCTGGTGATCGCAGGATCCAGGGAGATCGGCGGGGCTGCATGCCTTGCCGCTGAGGCAGCCTATCGTACAGGAAGCGGACTGGTCATGGTCCTGACCCACGAGCAAAACCGTGAAGTCCTTCAACAGCTGCTTCCGGAGGCTTTGCTCCGGACCTATACGGAGAGACCGGAGGAGTTTCTTCCGGATATACTTCATTGGGCTTCCGTCATCATTCTCGGACCGGGGATCGGACAGTCAGAGGTGGCTGCCCGGCTTACCGAAAACGTGCTGAAGGAAGCTGCCTGTCCGGTGATCCTGGATGCGGACGGCATCAACCTTGCCGCAGAGCATACGGAGTGGCTTCGGGAAACAGCGGGGAAACGTCCCCTCATTCTTACACCCCATATGCTGGAAATGCTCCGTCTTTCGGAGAAGACCCTTCATCCGGAGCGTACCGCTATGGAGAGTCTGAAGCAGAACCGGGCGGACCGCGTGAAGGAAACAGCAGAACTGTATAAAGCAACGGTGGTTCTTAAGGATGCCTGTACCATGGTGACGGAGGGAAAGAACATTTTCCTTAACAGCTCCGGTAATGACGCCATGGCTAAGGGAGGAAGCGGAGATGTGCTTACCGGCGTCATCGCGGCCTTGATCGCCCAGGGACTTTCCCCGGAGGAGGCCGCCAGACTGGGGGTATATATCCATGGACTGGCAGGCGATCTGGCAAGGCGTGAGCTTGGACAGTACAGTGTGATGGCCAAGGATCTGATCCGGTATGTGGCTGAAGTGCTGAAAGTATCGGAGTGAACCGGAAGAAACTGTAATATAAGAAGAACAGGAAGTGATCAGTGATATGAAAAAGCTTATCAGAAAAACAGCGGGGCTGATCCTCGGGGCGGGACTGCTCCTGACCCAGATCTTTCCCACAGCCGGTGGCTTTCAGGCAGAAGCCGCCACGGGAAAGTGGATGAAAAACGAGGCAGGCTATTACTGGTACAAGCTGGAGGACGGCACTTTCCCGAAGAACTGCTGGTATCGGATAAACGGTCTCTGGTATCATTTTGACGAACTCGGATACATGCAGACCGGCTGGATCCACGTCAGCAGGAAGTGGTATTACCTTACCGGAAGCGGAGCCATGCAGACCGGCTGGAAGAAGATCGGCAGCGCCTGGTATTATTTCAATGAGAGCGGAACCATGCATACCGGTTGGAAGAAAGTGGGCGGCGACTGGTTTTTCCTTGATCCCGACGGAAGGATGCACACCGGCTGGAAGATGGCAGGCGGTAACTGGTACTACCTGAATAAGAGCGGCGCCATGTGTACGGGAACAGTGGAAATCAACGGAACGGCATTTCATTTCGACCAGCACGGCGTCTGGATCGAGGAGGAGGATGAGGTCCTTTCCGATCTCTCCGGTGCCGAGATCGGAGACTATGTATATTTTGGCAAATATGAGCAGGATATGGTCACTTCCGACGGGAAGGAGAAGATCGAGTGGATCGTTCTGGATTCCGTGGAGGATGAGGAGGAAAGGAAACTGCTTCTTCTGAGCCGCTACGCCCTGGATTGTCATTCCTTTGATGTGACCACCGGTGTGGAAATGTGGGAGACCTCGGGGATCCGGAACTGGCTGCATGAGGATTTCTATAATGACGCCTTCAGCGAGATCGAGCAGCAGAAGCTTATCCTTACCGCAAATCCTGCAGTATCCAATGAAGAGTATCAACTGGAAGCGGAGAACGACACGGGAGATCTGGTATTTCTTCTGAATAAAGAGGAAGCGGAGAAATATTTTGAAGAGACAAATACCGGCGTGAGCAAGGCTCGGGCCTGCGCGCCCACAGCCTACGCCAGGGCAAGAGGTGCCTGGACGAATCCCTACTATGAGACGGACTGGTATTTCGGTAACTGCTGGTGGTGGCTCCGGGATCCGGGGTGTGCTACGAGTAACGCGATCTTCGTGAATTATAACGGAAGCATTGTGGAAAGCGGTCTCAGGGCCAACCGGAAAAATGTAGCCGTAAGGCCGGCGGTCTGGGTGAGAGTGAAAGTGAAATAAAGTAAAGTAAAGGCGCACGCTGACATTGATCGACGTGCACCTTTTTTTTCACTCTTGAACAATGTTCTTTACCCACACTCCCCGCTTCAGCAGAATGTAGCCGATGAGGCATTTCAGAAGATCTGCTGCATGGACAAGGGCGAAGATCCAGATCACGGAAAGGTCCGTCAGGTTCACCAGAAGATAGGCAACGGGGACGGATACCACCAGCATAAACACGCTGTCGAAGAGGAAGGTGATGATGGTCTTTCCTCCGGAACGCAGGGTGAAATAGCTGCAGTGCAGGAAGGCGTCCTTGATCATGGATACGGACTGCACCATCATGAACATGGTGGCGATATATTTCGCCTGATCCGTGGTATTGTAATACTGTGGGATGAGTCCTGAGGTAAAGAACATCAGGGTTCCCATGGCAATGCCGCAGAGCACTCCCGTGGCAATAAGCTTCCTGGCCCAATCCCGTGCCTTCTTCAGCTCACCCGAGCCCAGAGCCTGTCCCACCAGTATGGCAACTGCATCGCCCATGGCGATGAAGGCCACATTGAAAATGTTGTTGATGGAGGAGGCAATGCTCTGTCCGGCCAGCACATCCATTCCGCGGATACTGTAGGCCTGGGTCAGCATGGCTACCCCTACGGACCAGAGTCCTTCGTTGACCAGGATGGGCATGCCCGTCTTGAAAAACCGGAGCGCCAGATAGCCGGGGACCTTCAGTGTCCGGAAAACGCCCTTGAAGAAGGTGTGCTTATTCCGATGGCGGATACACCAGAGCATGATGATGAGCATTTCCACATAACGGGAGATCACCGTAGCGATAGCAGCACCGGCAACCCCCAGCTCCGGAAAACCGAAATGTCCGAAGATCAGCAGATAGTTGAGCCCCAGGTTTACGAATACGGCCACCACACCGGCCAGCATGGGGATCCTGGTCATACCGCATTCCCGGAGGGTACTGGCGTAAAGCTGTCCGACGAAGATGGCGGGCAGTGAGGTCAGGATGATCATCAGATAATCCACACCATAGGACAGCGCCAGAGTCTTGTCACCGCTTTCATCATTTCCTTCCAGATAGAGGGAAATGAGGTCCGAACCGAAGAACAGGAAGATGGCGCCGGCCAGGAGAACGATGATGAGTCCCAGCCAGAATTTATACCGGAAGGTGTGCCGTATCCCCTCGTCATCCTTGTTGCCGTAGTACTGGGCAGTGAAGATCCCCGCACCGGACAGTCCTCCGAAGATGCAGAGGAAGAAGATGAAGACCAGCTGGTTCACGATGGCCACGCCGGACATTTGCTCCGTCCCCAGCTGGCCCACCATGAGGTTGTCCAGAAGACCCACCACATTGCTTATGCCATTCTGCACCATAATGGGGATCGCTACGCCGAAGACCATTTTATAAAAGGCTTTGTCGCCGAAATATCTGTTTTTTATACTCACTTTCATAAATGTAGATTCCTTCGACGGTTGATTTTGCTTGATGAATTGTTAGGATAGCATGCACTCTGTAAAAAAGCAAGCAACACATGGTATAAAAAAACGCCGGGTGATTTGACATTATGGATAAATCCATGTAAACTATTAAGTCGATTATAAGCTCGGACCGTTGCGTAGGCCAGGGGAAAAGAGGATAATATGAAACCGGTAAAACCTTATCATAGAATAGAAGCCAGGATCGATCTGGATCGGATCCGGGAAAACATTTTGTCGGTGCAGGCGCTGAATCCGCCCGAAAGGAAGACGCTTTTGGTGATCAAGGCGGATGCCTACGGACACGGAGCGGTGACGCTGGCGGACCGGCTGGGAGATCTGGCGGATTATTTCGGCGTTGCGGAGATCGACGAGGCAGTGGAGCTTCGCCGCAGCGGGGTGACGAAGCCCATCCTTATACTGGGCTATACGGATGAGACAGAGTATGAGGATCTCATCAATTATGATATTACCCAGGCGGTCTTTGACGTGGAAAAATGCAGGTCCCTTTCTCTTCTTGCGGAAAAGATGGGAAAGAAGGCAAGGGTCCACATCAAGGTGGATTCGGGTATGCACCGTATCGGCTTCTCCGGAGACGAGGCAGGAGTGAATGCGGCGGAAACCCTGTTTTCCATGCCGGGCATTTCCGTGGAAGGGATCTTTACCCATTTCGCCAGAGCGGATGAGAAGGATAAGTCCTCGGCAGAGGAGCAGTACAAGCTCTTTTCATGGTTTGTAAAAACCCTGGAGGAGCGGGGCCACAGCCTCGGGATCCGGCATATCGACAACAGCGCAGGGGCCATGGAGCTGCATTCAAAAGGATTTGACATGATGCGACTCGGCATAGTAATATATGGTCTATATCCGTCGGAGGAGGTGGATAAATCGGTGGTGATCACGCCGGCGATGTCGCTGGTCAGTCATATCACCCACATCAAAGTTCTTCCGGCCGGATGCGGCATCAGCTACGGACATACCTTTGTCACTGACCGCGAGACCCGGGTGGCAACGGTATCTGCCGGCTATGCGGACGGTTATCCCAGAGCCCAGTCCGGGCGGGGAAGAGTGCTGATCCGCGGAGAATACGCGCCGATCCTCGGAAGAGTCTGCATGGACCAGTTTATGGTGGATGTGACCCATATCCCCGAAGCTGAGGTGGGAGACGAGGTAACACTGTTCGGTGCTGACGGGGAGAACCGGATCTCTGTTGAGGAAGTGGCCGAGCCTGCGGTAAGCTTTAATTACGAGCTGGTCTGCAATGTGGCAAGACGTGTTCCCCGGGTATATATCGAGAACGGCACAGAGATCGGTGAGGTAAATCTGCTGCGGGACGAATAGAGGCAGACATTCTATAAAGGAGTTATATGTTTAAAAAGAAGGACGAGGCAGAGGTCGAGGAAGAGATACTTTCCATGGTGGAAGAGGGACAGGATCAGGGCTTCATCAATGAAGAAGAAGCCGAGATGATCTCCAATATCTTTGATTTTGACGACAAAGATGCCCACGATATCATGACGGCCAGAAGCCGGATGTTTGTACTGGAAAAGGGGATCACCGTGGAAGAGGCGCTGAGAAGCGGCCTGGACAGTGGTTTCTCCCGGTTTCCGGTATATGAAGAGGAGATGGACAACATTTGCGGAGTCCTTCATCTGAAGGATCTGATGCAGGCATTTCTTGCAGGCCACGGCGCCGAACCGGTGGACGGGGTGATGGAAGAACCCATGTTCATTCATCCTGCCTATGATATCGCAAAGCTTCTCCGGAAGATGCAGAAGGAGAAGAATCATATAGCCATAGTTGTGGATGAGTACGGCCAGACAGATGGTCTGGTGACCCTGGAGGATATCATCGAGGAGATCGTGGGAAATATCCAGGATGAGCACGATGATGAAGCGGAAGGAGCAAGACGCACAGCCGATGAAGGCTATGTGGTGGACGGTCTGCTTTCCCTTATCGATCTGAAGGAGCTGCTTCCGGACATCGAGCTTCCGGATACAGAGATCGAGACATTGAACGGGTTCCTGCTGTATAAGCTGGGCCGCCTTCCGAAGGAGGGAGAGAAGCTGCTCATTGAGCATGACGGATTTGTATTTCAGCCCCTGGAGATCAGAGATCAGATGATCCGTACCGTGAAGATCCTTCCTTCCAAAAAGCCGGAGGATCCGGAGAAGAATTAACGTCGATCAGCCCGAAAGGGCAGGATATAAACATCATCAGAAAGAGGTATTATTTTATGTCAGGACATTCCAAATTCGCGAATATCAAGCACAAGAAAGAGAAGAATGACGCAGCGAAGGGTAAGATCTTTACCATCATCGGTCGTGAGATCGCCGTAGCCGTAAAGGAGGGCGGACCGGATCCGGCCAGCAACTCCAAGCTTCGTGATGTGATCGCCAAGGCAAAGGCCAACAACATGCCCAACGATACCATCGACCGCGGGATCAAGAAGGCTGCCGGTGATGCCAACAGCGTAAACTATGTGGAAACCACCTATGAGGGCTATGGTCCCTCCGGAACAGCCATTATCGTAAGCTGCCTCACGGACAACAAGAACCGTACGGCATCCAATGTACGTAACGCCTTCACCAAGGGCGGCGGAAATGTGGGTACCACGGGCTGCGTATCCTATATGTTCGATGAAAAGGGACAGATCATCGTAGCCAAGGAGGATTATGAGACCACAGCCGATGAATTTATGATGCTGGCACTGGAATCCGGTGCAGAGGATTTCTCCGAGGAAGAGGACAGCTACGAGATCCTTACCTCCCCCGAAGATTTCTCCGCCGTACGCGAGGCACTGGAAACCGCAGGTGTTCCCATGGCCTCCGCAGAAGTGACCATGCTTCCCCAGAACTACGTAACCCTCACCTCCGATGACGACAAGAAGAAGATCCAGCGGATCCTCGATCTGTTAGATGAGGATGATGATGTACAGGCCGTATATCATAACTGGGACGATGAAGAGTAATTATTTGCAGTTGCTAACAAAAAAGGCACACGCGCGTGCTTGCACGCTGGCGTGTGCCTTTTTTGTTAGCAAACTTGCGAAGCAAGGACCTAACGAACCGCCACGATCAAAAGCGGCGAAGCCGCGACAGACACACGCAGTGTGGCTGGATCGTGGTCGGGTTCGGTAGGTACTGCAAATAATTATTCTTCAAAACTGTGTGTCTCATTCGGAGTCGGGACGTTAGGTACTGCAAATATCTACTCTTCATCCCATGTGCCCCTTTTTGGCACAAACGTCTCTCATTAGGCACATTCGTCTTTGGACATTCCCTCCTAATCATGTTATGATTTTCATAGAATAGTTTATTTATTTGGAAGGAGAG
>JAGBNH010000098.1 GCA_017634475.1 Eubacterium sp. | reverse complement strand
GATAAAACAGCCGTGATAAAAACAACCACACAAAAAAGAGGACCGTTCCCGGGATACCACACCCGCCGAACAGTCCTCTTTTCTTTTATACCACAATCACCTTTCTTCCGCCATCTCGATCAGTTCTACCACGTAATCCCTCATGGAATGCCCGGCCTTCTCCATTAACATAGGATACATGCTGATGGGGGTATGTCCCGGAATGGTATTGATCTCGTTGAACACGACTCGGTTTGTATCCTTCTCCAGGAAGAAATCCACTCTGGAGAATCCGAAGCAGTCGCAGGCACGATAGATGGCCAGCGCTTTCTCCCGGAACTCCTGCAGCTTTCCCTCCGGAAGCTCAGGATCCACAATGGTCTTGGATGCCTCATCGTGATATTTCGCGTCAAAATCGTAGAATTCCGCAGCTGCGATGATCTCGCCTACTCCCGTGGCAAATGCGTTATTTCCGTAACCGAACACGGCGCATTCGATCTCGCGGCCTACAATGGTTTCCTCCACCAGGATCTTCCGGTCATGCTCCGCTGCAGTGGTAAGGCCCTTGATCAGCTCGTCACGGTCGTGAGCCTTGGTGATTCCCACAGAGGAACCTGCATTTGACGGCTTGATAAAAAGCGGATAGGTTCTCTCGGATTCGATCCGCCGGATCACCTTATCCATATCATTTAATTCATGGGAAAGCACCGGTGTATAGGGCGCCTGATCGATCCCCAGGGCCCCGACAACGACCTTGGTAAAGAATTTATCCATGGTTATGGCACTGGACAGATGGCCGCAGCCCACATAGGGAAGACCCGCCATACCGAACAGTCCCTGGATGGTTCCGTCCTCGCCCCACAGACCGTGAAGCACCGGGAAAGCCACATCGATATGCAGCTTCTCAAAATGGCCGTTCTCCATCAGAATCAGCGAATGATCCGTCTCCGGAGAGATCACCGCGTGTACCATGCTCCTGGTCCAGCTCCCGTCCTCCATGGAGGTGACATTGGGGGCAAGAAGCCACTCGCCCTGCTTGGTGATGCCGATCAGCACCTTATCATATTTATCGCCCGGGATAGCTCTGGCTACGGTAGCGCCGGAGACGATGGATACTCCATGCTCCGATGATCTTCCGCCGAAAATGATGCATACCCTTTTTTTCATTTTGTTTCTTCCTCCTGTTCTCTCAAACAGCTCACCATCATAGCACGTTCAGTGCCATTTGGCAAATGTGAATCACTGGCAGCAAACGGTGGTAACATAGACCTCCGCTGCTCCCATGCCCAGCAGCACCCCTGCACAGGCGTCCGCCGTAGCCCCGGTGGTATAGATATCATCCACCAGGAGCACCCGGTCCGGCGCGCTGCTTTCTCCGGGTTGAAATGCCCGACAGAGATTCAGTGACCGTTTCTCCCGGGAGAGCTTCTTCTGGGCAGTGGTGGCCTTTATCCTTCGCAATAGATCATTCCTCATCGGGATACCTGTCGCTCCGGCGATGGCCTCTGCCAGAAGCTTTGCCTGATTATAGCCCCGTTTCCTTAGTCTTCCCGGATGCACGGGAACCGGAACCAGACACTTGATCCCCAGCTCCTTCCAAAGCTCGCCGTAGGTCTCTGCCAGCCGTCCGCCGTAGAATGCGGCATATTCCGCCCTGCCGTGATATTTCATAGCCGCCAGGGCATCCGAAACCGGCGGGACATAGTGATACAGGGGAAAGCCCCGCCGAAAGCGGTGTTCCCTTTTCCTGCAGTCCCCGCAGTATTCCTCCTCCGGTTCCTCTATATGCTTCCCGCAGCGAAAGCACCTGGGTTCCTCCACCAACGGAAGCTTATCCTTACACTCTTCACATATTCCCCGTTCCCCCAGCTTCAGCAGTCCGTCACAGACCGCGCACCGGGGCGGAAATAAGAGATCGATCCCTGAATCAAACACCATGCAACTCCTCCAGGCGGGCCTTCAGACTGGTATATCGCTTCTGATCATTTACATTTCGGATCATCCGGCCTACCTGCTGCATGTCTCCCACCAGCACCACCATGCGTTTAGCACGGGTCACTGCCGTATAGAACAGGTTCCGGTTGAGAAGTCTCGGCGGGCCGTCATACAACGGGATCACCACCGCCGGATACTCGCTTCCCTGGGATTTATGCACCGTCACTGCAAAAGCGTGCTCCAGTTCATCCAGCTGGGAGAAGGAATACTCCGACTCTCTTCCGTCATCAAAGGTGATCTCCACCACCTCATCAAAGGTATTGATCCTGGTGATATGCCCCATATCTCCGTTAAATACGCCGATCCCTTCCTCCTGAATGAAATCATTCTCCTGAGAAGCCGGGATCCGCCATTCCTGTTTGTAATTGTTCTTAGTCTGCATGACCTTGTCGCCTTCGCGGAAGACCACATCTCCCATCCTTCGCTCGGCCTTATCCGGTCTCCCGGGATTTAAGGTCATCTGCAGCCTTTTGTTCAGTCCTTCCACGCCCAGCTCCCGCTTTCGCATGGGGGTGAGCACCTGGATCTCATCCGTGGAAATGCCCAGATACTGGGGAAGATTCTTCGTGAGCAGCGTACAGATCTCTCCGATCACCGCCTCGGATCCCACCCGGGGGATCATAAAGAAATCCGCATTCTTATTATCCAGGGGGATCAGTTCCCCGTTCTTGATCTTATGGGCATTTTCAATGATCCGGCTGTCCCCGGACTGCCGGAAGATGGTGGAAAGGGTGGTCACCGGAAAGCACCGGCTGGCGATTATGTCATGCAGCACATTTCCAGCTCCCACAGAAGGCAGCTGATCCACATCTCCCACCAGGATCAGCCTTGTCCCGCTGCTTATGGCCTTAAGCAGGGAATGGAACAGAAACTGATCCAGCATGGAAGCCTCGTCGATGATCACCGCATCGCATTCCAGGGGATTTGTCTCGTTCCGGGCAAAGTAGCTCTTTCTTCCGCTTTCCGGATCCGGATCTCCGGAGAATTCCAGCAGACGGTGGATGGTTCTGGCCTCCACCCCCGTGGATTCCGTGATCCTCTTGGCCGCCCGGCCGGTGGGGGCCGCCAGCATAACATCCATGCCGTTATTCTCAAAATATCGGATCAGGGCGCTGATGATGGTGGTCTTACCCGTTCCCGGTCCGCCGGTGATCACTGCCACGCCGGAACAGATGGACGCCCGCACGGCCTGCTTCTGCACCGGATCCAGCCGGATATCCAGCTCCTTCTCCACCGCGTTAATGGCTTCGTCAAGCTCCTCCTCCGGGATCTCATGCCGGAGCTTAAGATCCGTCAGAAGGGCCGCACTTTCCTTCTCGCTCTGATAGTTCCATTTCGTATAGACCGCCACATGCTCGGGGTCCTCCGGATTATCCTCCGGAGCAAGGATCTTGATCTCCACCTTCCGATTCATGGCCATTTCCACCAGCTGATCATCCAGCTTCTGGAAATAGGTCTCCCGGGGTTCCCCGGGCATAAGCTCCCCATAGCAGCGCTCCAGGAGCACCTGCTTCGGAAGGAAGATATTTCCCTCCCCCATAGCTTCATTCAATACAAAAAGCAGTGCTGACTGCATCCGGAATTCGCTTTCCGGAGGTATTCCCACTGCCCTTGCTATCTCATCCGCACGACGAAAACCGACTCCCGAAACATCCTCCGCAAGCCGATAAGGGTTCGTCGTTATGACCGAATAGGTATTTTTGCCGTAAACAGAATAGATCTTAATAGCCGTATTCGGCTGGATCCCGTACTGGGACAGCCGGATGATGACCTCTTCAAACTCCCGATTTTCCTGATAGGACTGGCCGTATTCCCTGGCCTTCTTCATGGATATCCCACGGATCTCCGCCAGTCGTTCCGGTTCCATGGAAATGATCCGCAGCGTGTCCTCCTTGAAATGGTTGACGATCCGCTTGGCCATCACCTTCCCGATGCCCTTGATCATTCCCGAACCCAGGAAACGTTCTATGCCGTCCGTATCGGTAGGTACACTGACCTCATAGGATCTGACGCTGAACTGCAGATCATACTGGGGATGATGCACATACTCCCCCTCTGCACGGACGTACATGCCCTCGTACACATTTCCGAAATACCCTACGATGGTCTCTTCCCCATCCGTGGTTTCCAGAGCCAGTACCGAGTAGCCGTTGTACTCCTCATGCCAGATCACTTTAACAATGTATCCTTCGCGTACCATAAAACTCCAGGGGCCTAAAGCCTCTCCTCATCAATAAACTCCACATATTTTCCGGTACCGATGGCAACCGCGGAAAGCGGATCCTCAGCGGTTATGGTAGTAATGCCGGTCTTCTCCTCGATCAGCTGCTCCATACCATGCAGCAGCGCGCCTCCGCCTGTCAGCACGATCCCCCGGTCTGCGATATCCGCAGCCAGCTCCGGCGGCGTCTTCTCCATCACGGCGTGGATCGCCTCCACGATCTGACCGGTGGGTTCACGAAGCGCCTCCTCCGTCTCATCCGACGTGATCAGCACCGTCTTCGGAAGTCCGTTCATCAGATTCCTGCCGCGGACATCCATGGAAATGTTCTCCGGGCGCTTATAGCAGGTACCCACATTGATCTTCACTTCCTCCGCCGTCCGATCTCCGATCAGCAGATTATGCCGCTTACGGATATAGCGGACGATGGCGTCGTCGAAATCATCTCCCGCAACCTTAATGGACTTGGAAACCACCGCACCGCGCATGGAGATCACCGCGATATCCGTGGTTCCTCCACCGATATCCACCACCATATTTCCCACCGGACGTACGATATCAATGCCCGCGCCGATGGCTGCCGCTATGGGCTCCTCAATGATGGTCACCTCTCTTGCGCCGGCGTTGTAGGTAGCCTCCTCTACGGCGCGCTTCTCCACCTCCGTCACTCCGGAGGGAACGCACACGCAGATCTTCGGACGACGCCCGAAGAAATTCCGGCCCACAGCCTTGCGGATAAAATATTTCAACATCTTTTCCGTCGTGGTATAGTCGGAGATCACCCCATGCCGAAGCGGCTTGATGGAAATGATATTTCCGGGGGTTCGTCCCAGCATGAGCCGGGCTTCCTCACCGATCTCCACGATCTTCTCCTGATCCTTATCGTAAGCCACCACAGAAGGCTCACGAAGGACCACTCCCTTTCCCTTCACATAGACCAGGATACTTGCCGTACCCAGATCGATTCCTATATCAGCACTTGCCATTATCTTCTCTCCTGTAAGCAGTTCTTAAGTATTCCAAATATCATTCGCTGGACTGGCGAAGAAGGACTGCCGTAGCCGACGAGCCATCCACCCATTCGATGGGGATCTCCGTAACATTGTAGATCGCACCAAGCTCGTTGATGTATCTTGTCCATGTCCGGATCTCCTGAGGCGCTGCCCCCTTTTCATGGATCGCTCCCGGATAGCTTTCATATTCCTCACGACCCTCGGGGATCAGTCTTCGGGAATCATGTCCCGTGATATCCGTTCCCAGATGTCGGATCATTGCATCATTTACAAAAAGTACCTTTCCGGTTTCATCCTCGCGGATGAAAACGTCTATGGTAAGCTGATGGAAGATCTTCAGCAGCGTCTGCGACGCGTTCTTCCTTCTGCCCTCATTTTCAATAAATTCTATTGCCTCTCCCATCAGCCGTCCGATGAGTCTTGCAAACTCAACCTCCGAATCCGTCCAGATCCGCTCCTTCCGGCTTTCCACGAAATACAGCCGTCCGTAAGGGTCCCTGCCGGTGCCGATGGGCATGATCAGCGCAGCCCTGGCCTGTCCCTGGAATACCGTTACACGGATGCGGTTGGTCATATTCTCCTGATCCACCACATAGCCGTCCTGCAGGATCTTCTGCTGATCCTCTTCACTGAAACCCTCGTGAAGGTTCTGCATCTGTTCCATGGTCATCAGGGAATTCCCGTCGGGAGACCAGCTCTTTCCCCTGGAGTCCTTATTCACCACCTTAAGGTCATTCTTCCTGCGGAACACATAAAACGCATAGTCCACATCCAGGGTCTCGGCGGCGATCTTCAGGATCGTATATAACCTGTTTGGATCATCCGAGCGTATGATATCTCTGACCTCGGAAAGGATCTGCTTCTGCTTATACTCAAACTCCAGCTGTTTTTCGATCTCCCGTTCCTTATCCCCCTGCTGCCCGGAATAAACCGACCTCTGGATGAAGCCGGATATCAGTTCAGCCAGATGATACTGCTCCCGGGATGCGATGCGGAGCTGAGAAGCCTGAGACCGGTCCTGGGCACAAAGGATCCAGGTGGCCAGATACAGTCCGTTCACCGTGATGGGTACAGCAGATACCCGGCTTTCCGGGTTGCCGTCCCCCGGAAGCTCCGAGAAGACCGCCTCCTCCTGCATTATGGAGGAACGCTTCAGCGACTCGAAGAATTCCTGATTCTCCGGCCGTTCAAACATATCGTAGTAATATCCCAGATAAGCATCCGGTCCCACAGGGGGCATCAGAGAATGTCCGTTCTGATCCACCACTGTGGAGTAGAGTCCGTAGGCCCGGGCAAATGTGCCGAAGATCTCGGACAGCTCATCCTCCGCAAGAAGCTCCTTGGTCAGCTGAAGTCCCACGCTCTCCATATGGCAGCCGGAATTGTCCGATACCTCCTGGACCACGGTCTCCTGGAACACATACTCGATGAGATAATAATCCTCATCATAATCCATATACTCCGAACGGATATCCACATGCCGAAGAACCCCGTCATCCCCTACGAGACGAACATGGTAGGTAAAGCTGGCCCGGTTCTCGGATGCGATGCTCACCGCTTCGATGAAGCCGTCTCTGTCCTCCGGGTGAATATAATCCTTGGGGAGCCGGAAGCCTCCCTTTAAGCTGGACAGGTTCATACCCAGCTGCTGGACATTTTCCGATACATATTCCAGCTTGGTCCGGCTGACTGGCTCATTTTTCGTATATTTCATTACCACCACGCAGCACTTGCACATTTCCAGTGCGTGCTCCAGGTAATTGCTTTTTTTCTCTGATCTGTCAAAGTACGTCAAGCCGGTCACCCCCATCCGTTGTCCCCACTGTTTTCAGAAAAGCAGGGACATCGGTCCCTGCTCATCTGCTGCCTTCTCGTATATCCCTTATGTCCGGTACAGCGATGCCGAAATACCCGGAACGCTATACTAGATCAGCTCATCCTCTGCTTCAGAAGCCGCGGTCTTTTCAGTTTCGGCAGCCTCCACAGGGATCTCTCCGATCACGCTGTCGGTAAATTCCTTCGTCTCCTTCACCTTCTCGGTGACCTTCTCAACGGAAGACATGAGCAGAGCAACAAATTCACCGATGCTCCTGCATTCATTCTTCACATGCTCACGGGTAACCTGTGCTTCCTCCCGTGCCTTGGATCTAAGCTCATCGCACTCAGCCTCTGTGGCAGTACGAAGTGCGGTGCAGTCTGCCTCTGTGCGGTTCTTCAGATTGGTGCAATCCTCCTCGGTGCTCTTCCGCAGATTGTCACAGTAGGTCTCGGTATTCAGCTTCTGGGTCGCACAGTCATAGCTTGAGGAAGAACGCTGACGTTCGCACTCACGCTCGGTGGATTCCCGGTTCTCCTTGCAGGCCTGCTCGGTCTGCTGTGTCAGTCTTGCGCATGCAGCTTCGGTCTCGGAGCGCTGGCTCTCGCACCACTGGGTGGTTTCCGCGCGCTGAGCCTCGCACCACTGACTGGTCTCTGCCTTCAGCTTTGCAGCCTCGGCTGTTGTTTCCGCCATTTTCTGCTCGCAGGCAGCTTCCGTATCCCGTACCAGCTTATCCGCACGCATCTGTGCGTCCAGGGCAACCTTGCTGACAGATTCATATTTTGCCTGATAGTCCGCCTGCTTCTCCTCGAAGCCGGCCAGCTTCTCACGAAGCGTCTCCACTTCCTCCTGGAGATCGGTATTCGTATTCTTCAGGTTCTCCACCGTTGTCTTGGACTCATTCATATTGACTTCCCGCATCTTGCGCAGGCTGTCCACCGTCTCTCCAAGTTTCTGGGTTGTCTCCTTCAGTTGTGCGATCTGTCCCTCATAATCCTCCTGCATCTCAGCGATATAATTCTCCACCGCCTTCTTGTCATAACCACCGAAGGATTGTGTTTTCAGTTCTAACTCCATTTCCGTACCCCTTTCTTGATATGTGTAGCTGATACAAAACAACTCGGATAATTCTGTATATCATAAACAGTTATGTCATAAGCCCACTTAGAGTAAAGTATAGCACACTTACCTTGTTTTGTTAAGTGCTTTATGTTATACTTGCCCTGTCTTTCTGCCGGTTTCCCGGACTCGGGAAACTGCGCTAATTCTTGAAAGTAAAGGGTTATCATCAGATGAATCACCAAAGCCACTGCGGAAAAAGGATCCGCCTCGCCGCCCTTATGCTCACGCTGCTGCTCATGCTCAGCGGATGCGGCGCGAACAAGGAAGAAAAATACAGCACCTATGTCCGGGCCTATATCACCGCCGCCTATCTGGGGGACGGTGAGGAATACGTAAAATGTACCAACAGCAGTATCGATTCGGCGAGACAGCTGTATGACCATACCGTTGACCGTCTGGCCAGGAGTCTCTGCTCCTACTACAACCTGGAGATCACCGATGACTCCGAATTATATGCGAAAATGTTGGAGATCGCCAAGTCCGTATACGCAAAGGCGAAGTTCGAGATTGTCGCCACCCGGAAGGAAGACAGCGGTTATTACGTGGATGTAACCATATCCTCCATAGATTTTCTCAGCAGCAACTACGAAAAGATGAAGGCCTATGTAGACAGCTACAACGCCCGGGTAGACGCCGGAGAATTTAACGACATCGAGAAGGAAGAATACGAACGGACCTTTGCCTCCGGCATACTGGACTTCCTTCAGGAATCCACCGCCGGGATCACCTATCGGGAGCCTGAGACCATTTCCGTAAAGATCAGCGAAGGAAACGGCGGCTTCTCCCTGGGAGCAGCAGAGCTTATGGCCATCGACAAGCTGATCATTGCCGTGACCGAGTAGATCAATACTGTTCCGAAGGCGGACAATAACTAAAAAAGCCTGTCATCCTGAAGATGCGGAGCATCTGAAGGATCCCATCGTTTAACCACGGGATCCTTCGCTTCGCTCAGGATGACAGGCTCATATTTTTTTGAATTATTCCACAGTCACGGATTTTGCCAGGTTTCTCGGCTTATCCACATCCAGGCCTCTTGCGTCCGAGGTGTAGTAAGCAATGAGCTGCAGTACAGCTGCCGTTGCAAATACCGAGAAGGTGGGATCTCCATCCGGGATACGGATGTGACGGTCGCACACGGAATCATCCGGTTTCTCTGCGTCATGACTGATGAGGATCACATAGGCACCCCGACTCTTCACCTCCTTCATGTTGGAGATGGTCTTGGGATAGATGGCCGGATCGGTGGCGATGGCGATGACCGGAACATTTTCCGAGATCAGGGCGATGGTACCGTGCTTCAGTTCTCCGGCAGCGTAAGCCTCCGCATGAATGTAGGAGATCTCCTTCAGCTTGAGAGACGCCTCCAGGCTCATGGTATAATCGATGCCCCGTCCGATATAGAACACATCCTGGGCCATCTTGATGTGGTTGGCGATGCGCTTGATATTGTTGGCGTTCTCCAGGGTGGTCTTGATCAGCTCTCCCGCTCCGGTGAGCTTCTTGATGAACTCTCTGGTCTCCTCCTCGGAAAGGATCCCCTTAACGAAGCCCATCCGGGCCGCAATGAGATACATGGCCGAGATCTGTACCGTATAGGCCTTGGTACTTGCCACGGCGATCTCCGGGCCTGCATGGGTATAGAGCACGTAATCGCTCTCCCGGGCGATGGTGGAACCCTTTACATTTACGATGGAAATGGTCTTGGATCCTCTGCTCTTGGCGATCTTCATGGCCTCCAGCGTATCCGTGGTCTCTCCCGACTGGGAAAGGATGATTGTGAGGGCCGTCTCATCGATGATGGGATCCTTGTAACGGAACTCGGATGCGATCTCCACCTGCACCGGGATACGGAGCCGGCTCTCCATCACCTTTGCCCCAACCATACCTGCATGCATGGCCGTTCCGCAGGCAACCACAACTACGCGCTGAATACCCTTAAGTACCTCATCGGGGATACCGTCCTCGGTGAAGTCCGGCATACCGTCCGACACCCGGGGCATGATGGTACGCTCCAGCGCTTCCGGCTGCTCATAGATCTCCTTCAGCATGAAGTGCGGATATCCGCCCTTCTGTGCGGAATTGATGTCCCAGTCCACGGTGAGGATCTCCGGGGTCACCTTGTTGCCCTTCATATCCTCCACCCGGATGGAATCCCTGGTCATGGTGAGGATGTGATACTCGGGAACCACGAAATACTTTCTGGAATAAGGGATCAGGGCCGTAAGATCCGATGCGATGATGGTTCCCTGATCAAATACTGCCGCAACCAGCGGGCTTACATTTCTTACACAATAGATGATGTCCGGATGATCGCTGAACATGATGCACAGGGCAAATGTACCGGCCAGCAGCTTCACGGTCTTACGGATGGCCACGATGGGATCCCCCTCGTAGATCTTATCCAGCAGCGCTGCCACCACCTCGGTATCCGTCTCGGACTTCAGCTTCTCGGAAAGTCCGTATTCTACCGTAAGCTCCCGGTAATTCTCAATGATGCCGTTATGGATCAGGGTAACAGATCCGCAATTGTGGGGATGGGCATTGGCCTCGGTCACTCCTCCATGGGTTGCCCAGCGGGTATGACCGATACCGCAGGTGCCCTGGGTATCCATATCCTTTGCCGCTTCCCGAAGATCCGCCACATGTCCGGTCTTCTTCTTCAGCATCAGACCCTTCTTGTCATC
The DNA here is from genome assembly GCA_017634475.1 of Eubacterium sp. GTDB lineage: Bacteria > Bacillota > Clostridia > Lachnospirales > Lachnospiraceae > Eubacterium_Q. The sequence goes on along the minus strand of JAGBNH010000098.1, from coordinate 560 downwards.
CAGAACAGCGATGCCGGCGCTGTCATAGCCACGATACTCCAGCTGCTCCAGTCCCTTGATCAGTATATCCTTTGCGGGGAGTTCCCCTGTAAATCCTACAATACCACACATAATCTTATTCTCCTTTTCATTTTTTCCGGCGATAACCAACACGAAAAAAAGACAAACCTCCGGAGAAGGACAGAGTAACCCCGTCATCTACCCGGAAACCTTTGCTTCCCGCGTATCTATCGCAATTAAATGTGGAGGCGCCATGCCTCGAGTGATCGATCGTGCAAAAAAGCACGCAAAGAAAATATGCATCGTATCGGGTTTTGTTTCGACTGTCACCAGCCGGTTTTGTCCCGGTACTTACGAACTGCCGTCCGGAAGTGCATCCGCCGAATTTTAAGCGGTTTCCCGCTTTCGATGACACTTCACCTCGTCAGGCTGCCGATCGGAAGGATCTGACTGCAGCCACATGGCGCTAAGGTTTCTGAACCTTTCGAAATCCGTGCCCCTCTACGCACAGACACGCCGAGTATAACACAAACAGAGAAAACACGCAAGCCCCGTGCTTT
>JAGBNH010000097.1 GCA_017634475.1 Eubacterium sp. | reverse complement strand
GAAGCAGTGATCGAGCTCTTCTTCGCCGGAAAACCGCTGATGATCACCTTCCGGAATCCGAAGGGATTAGAGTTCGGAAGCTACAGAGTGGGAAGTGTTACCGTAAATGGTGAGACCACCGCCATTTCAGAAGGCGAAGACGCTGTAATCAGCCGCAGCAAGGTTGAGAGCTTCGGAGACAGTGTAACCGAGATCACGGTTGTGCTCGAGTAGTTATATCGGAATCGTCTGTCATTCTGAGGAGCGAAGCGACGAAGAATCCCTTCACTCAGTCAGGGGATCCTTCGCCGGCGCTCCGCTGACGCTGCGCTATGGCTCAGGATGACATTAAAAACCCAAAATGCCGCAGAACATGTAAGAAAAAGTCCTGTCATTCTGAGCGAAGCGAAGAATCTCATCACTTAGTCATGTCATTCTGACCGGCACACCATAAACGATAAGGAGAAACGCATGAAATACGGATATTTTGATGACGCAGCCAGAGAATATGTGATCGACCGTCCGGATACCCCGGAAGCATGGGCCAACTATCTTGGTTCCCCGGAGTACGGAGCACTGATCTCCAACAACGCCGGGGGCTACAGCTTTGCCAAGTCCGGTGCCAGCGGACGTATCCTCCGCTATCAGTTCAACAGCTTTGACCGTCCCGGACGCTACATTTACATCCGGGATAATGATACGAAGGACTACTGGTCCGCATCCTGGCAGCCGGTGGGAAAACCGCTGGATCAGTATAAGAGCGAGTGCCGTCACGGTCTTGGCTACACCCTGATCAAGGCTGACTATGCCGGGATCGAGAGTACGGCTTCCTACTATGTGCCGAAGGATAAGGAATATGAAGTATGGGCTCTTAAGGTGACCAATACCTCCGATCAGGCTCGTTCCCTTACCATTACCGGTTATGCTGAATTTACCAACAACAGTCACTACGAGCAGGATCAGGTGAACCTGCAGTATTCGCTGTTCATTTCCAGGACCTACTTTGAGAAGAACCGGGTGATGCAGCAGATCCACGGCAATCTGGATGCCTATCCGGAAGGGGTGCTGATGGACGGAAAGAAGGTGCTGGAGCGCTTCTTCGGTATGGCAAAATCCGAAGTGGATTCCTGCTGCGGCGACAAGACCGCCTTCCTTGGGGCATATCATGATTACCGTGATCCCCAGGGCGTTGCGGAGGGAAAGCTTTCCGGGAAAATGAACTACAACCAGAACTCCTGCGGCGGCCTTGCTACCGTAGTTACCCTGGCTCCCGGGGAGACCAGGGAAGTGATCTTCCTGCTGGGTGAGAAGTACAGCGCCGAGGCTTCTGAGATCATCGCAAAGTATGATGCTGAGGACGCTATCGTGGAGAAGGAGATCGGCGAGCTTCGGGATTACTGGGAGAAGTATCTCAGTCGCTTTGTCGTAAAGACGCCCAGTGCTGAGTTTAACTCCATGATGAATGTATGGCATGCCTATAACTGCTTCATGACCTTTATCTGGTCCAGAGCAGCGTCCTTTATCTACTGCGGACTCCGGAACGGCTATGGTTATCGTGACACCGTACAGGATATTCAGGGCGTGATCCATCTGGCTCCGGAAATGGCCCAAAAGCAGATCCGTTTCATGCTTTCCGCACAGGTAGATAACGGCGGCGGACTTCCCCTTGTAAAGTTCACTCACAATGCCGGCCATGAGGATACGCCGGATGATCTGTCCTACGTGCAGGAGACGGGACATCCCGCTTATCGCGCGGATGATGCCCTGTGGCTCTTCCCCACGGTTTACAAGTATATCACCGAAACCGGCGATCTCTCCTTTATCGATGAGGTGATCCCCTATGCCAATAAGGATGAGGGAACGGTTTACGATCATTTAAAGAGAGCCATCGACTTCACCCTGAAGCATCTGGGTCCCCACGGCATGCCTGCAGGTCTTTATGCAGACTGGAATGACTGCCTCAGACTGGGTGCCAACGGCGAGTCCTCCTTCGTTGCTCTGCAGTTTGTCTATGCGCTGGACATCCTTACCAGGTTCGCGGAGTACAAGAAGGATGATGCATACATCGCCTTCCTTGCAGAAGAGAAGGAGAAGATGAAGGCCCTTATCAACGAGATCTGCTGGGATGAGGACCGCTTCATCCGCGGCTTTGCCGAGAACGGAACCGTTGTGGGAAGAAAGGCAGACCCGGAAGCAAATATGTGGCTGAATCCTCAGAGCTGGGCAGTCATCTCCGGACAGGCGGATGAAGAGCAGCAGAAGCTGGCCATGGATTCGGTATATAACATCCTGAACACCAGGTACGGCGCGATCCTTATGGATCCTCCGTTCCACGCTCATGCCATCGATGGCGCGCTTGCCGTAGGCTACAATGCAGGAACCAAGGAAAACTCCGGTATCTTCTCCCAGACTCAGGGATGGCTTATCCTGGCGGAATCCCTGATGGGACACGGAAATCGTGCATTTGAATACTATATGGAGAACTGCCCCGCAGCCTTCAATGACCGGGCAGAGATCCGGCAGATGGAACCCTACTGCTTCGGTCAGTTTACCGAAGGCAAGGCCAGCCCCTGCTTCGGTCAGTCCCATGTACACTGGCTGACAGGTACCGCATCCACCGTTATGGTAGGCTGCGTGGAGGGTATCCTGGGCTTCCGTCCCGATTTCTACGGGCTGCACATTTCTCCGTCCATTCCCTCTGACTGGGATGGCTTTGAGATCCGGAAAGAGTTCCGTGGAAAGAAGCTTTCCATCAAAGTGACGAATCCCGCCCATAAGGAATCCGGCGTGAAGGAGCTCCTCCTGAACGGCGCAGCACTGAATGGAGATTACATTCCAGCAGATCTTCTGAAGGATGAAAATGAG
>JAGBNH010000096.1 GCA_017634475.1 Eubacterium sp. | reverse complement strand
TGCATGTCTCCCCCCATCAGGATGGCGTAATATACACATCCCGGTTCGGAAGCAGCTTCATTGGCCGGGTCCACATTTCCCATGGTTCCCGTTATACCGATACCGATATCCGACGGATAGGCCTTTACGCAGGCCTCTGCCATGGCCTCGGCGGTTTCCCGGGAATAAACCGTGTATCTTGCGATCACCTCTTCCGGAACTCCCTGCAGGATCTTCGCCTCGTTGGAATAGGTGATAAAGGCCCCCTTCAGCACTGCGGAGGAACCCTCCGTATCCGTGATCAGCGAGGCGATCTGACCGCCGGTGGCGGATTCCATCGTCGTTAGGGTAAGGCGCTTTCGGATCAGCAGCTCCGTGAGGCTTCGGTAGTGTTCCCTGACCATATGTTCATCTGTCATTTCCCATTCTCCCCTTCTTAAAAGAAGTCGTCTTCCTTATTGGACACGGAAGATATCCTCTTCCGGGCGTTTTCTTCCTATCGGCTTTCCCGTCAGTTCCCCGGATGCAGGGCTTCGTGCTCCGCCTTGATGTGGATGAAGGCGTAGGCCGCTGCCCAGTTCTGGCTGGTTTCCGTCATCACCGCTTTCAGCGGAAATTTGCATCCCGGATAGGAATTCAGGGCGTCGATCACGATCCCCAGGCGTTTATCCTCCATCCCCGCAAAGATCAGCAGGGGCTCATCAAACTCCGGCCCATCGTAGGGGAGGGGCAGCTCCTTCATGGGTCTGAGTCCGGCCAGGGACGCCAGGGTCCGGTTATACTGCTCCCGCTCCACATATTTGATCTGGAGCTTCATGGGCATCAGCAGATTTCGTATATCGTTCCGGATGGACTTATCCGGAACGGCAAACATCAGTACCGTTTCTTTCATGACTTTATCTCCAATATGTGTGACTTACACTACGCTCCCGCATTCGGGGCAGAATTTACCGAACACCTTCGCTCCGCAGGTGGGACAATATCTTACTCTCGGTCCCACAGCTTTCCGCCGTTCGTCCAGCCGCTTATCCTTCGGCCAGGATATGGTATATTCAACATCCAGCAGGATCTCCTGACCCGGTTCTGCCCGAAGCTCCCAACGGATCTCGCCGGTCTCCTCATCCACCGCTCCGTTGGAGAGCTGCGCGGGTTCTACGGTGATGGACTTTTCGGTGGATACCGGAAGCTGATCCTTCACCAGTACATTTACCGCTTCAGAGGAGGTATTCATCAGCTTTATGCCGGATTTACAGGTCTTCCGCTTTACATTTTTCAGGAAGACATCCTGCGTCTTCTTCGGCGCTTCTGTCCGGACAACGGTAAGGCGCTCATCCTGGCCCAGGGAAAGGGTGATCCTCTCCGTATCGGTGGTGGGATCTACATACACATCCCCCGCGAAGGTATCCCGGATATATACGGCTGCAGTCGCTGCCGGCAGCGGCCATTCGGCGGGGACCACCTCGGCCGTAAGATAGCAGTCTGTATCCACGCCGGGGATCGAAAGCACACGATAGCTTGCCTTTACGCTGAAGTTCTGAAGAACCGCGATATTTCCGTCCGTATCACTTAAAATATCCCGAAGATTCGGAAGGATAAAGGCCGTCATGGTCTCCTCCTCGGAAACCTCTGCCATATCCATCATCAGCGGAGCGACATCCGCTTCTTCCATCATTCCTGCGCCCATCATGGGGGCATCATCCAATACCATGGCGTTTGCCTCTGCTGCCTTTGCACGGGCCCTTACCTTTGGCGGTTCATACAGGGAAAGCTCCACCACCGGAAGCACCGGAAGATCCCTGGAAACCGAAGGATTGCCTGTATAGAGAGTAACCTTCACCTGCTTCCAGTCTTCACCGGAGGCCTGACGGATCTGGGCCTTCATGCTCACCTCCAGAGGCCGGTCGTCACCGGAATACTGAATCTCATACTTGGGCGTCCACCCGGATTCCTTATCCTGATACTGCAGAACAAAGGGAACCGTTCCCTCCTCCTCGGCCTGCAGCTCCACCATGATCAGCGGTTTTTCCTCTTCGGTCAGGGCCTTCCCCTGTTCCTCGGTAAGTTTGGTCATCCTGTCATTGAGAAGCTCCTGCTCTTTATGCAGCTTCAGCAGCTGCTCCGGAAGAGCTTCCATCACTTTCTCCTGCTCTTCAATGGAAATGTTGGTCCGTTCCGAGAAGTCACTGTTTGTCTTACGAAGCTCCATCATCAGCTGGCAGATCTCCGTCTGGTAGCTTACTTCATCCATTTCCTTCTTCAGGCGGTCGGATTCCTTCACCTCATCCTTGCCCAACGCATCGATATTTACGATCTGGATGTTGATGGCCCGGACCTTCTCCGGGAATTTCAGCTTGAAGCTGTCCGTAGCCGCACTCTGAGTCATTCCCTGAACAAACAGGGTATTCCGTCCCTCTTTAAGCGTAGCCTCTCCGCACCGGGTCACGGTTGCGCTCCGGCGATAAACCTGAACCTCTGTTACCTTCGTTTTTGCGATCATGATAATGCTCCCCCTTTACTTGGAAAATAACAACCCTGTTCCGACCATTATACCAAATCAGGGGGTGATTATCCATATCAACGCACTGCTCCGTTTATTCCACATTCTTCAATGCCTCATCCATGGGGATACGGCGGATACGGAAGTAATCCAGTACCATATCCACCAGATATGCGCCGAAGGTGATACCGATGATCCAGAGATAGTCGGTGGCACCGAAATGTACCGGCAGCCAGCCATCCATCTTGTTCATATAGGCCACCCAGATACCGGAAAGGGCCCAGACACCCGCAAAGGCCGTGATGATGGCCGAGATCAGAATGAACCAGGTGGTACTGATCAGATACAGCGAGGCGATCTCCTTATTTTCATAGCCCAGGATCTTCACCATAGAGATGGCGTTTTCATTACGCTCGATAATGACCTTGGTCAGCATGTAGATCAGGATCAGCGCCAGGAAGAAGCAGACAACCTCGAAGATCGCCATGTAATCTCCCATGGAATGATTCAGCTGACGGGACATCTTCAGGATATCCTCCTCCGTAATGGACGCTGCAATGTCCTTCTTCTCCAGATCCGTGATCTCCTCATCCGACATGAAGCCGCTGAAGGAGCCTGCTTTATAGCCAAAGGTCTTATTGAAAGCCTCCTGGGGCATGATCACGATCAGTCCGCCGGTATAGTCCTTGATCCCTGCGATCCGGAAGGTATACCGTTCATCCGTGAAGGGTTTCTTCAGAGTAATGCTTTCTCCCACCTTCAGTCTGAATTTGTCACGATATGCCGTGGATATATACACCTCGTCCTCTGCCAGTCCGGAGGGGATCGACAGATATCTGCTCTCATCCACCACGCCATAGACCGAGATGGCTTCACCAACCCTGGGGCCATCCGTAGTCTTCAACTCTGTCATGCTGAACTTCTCAGCGCCGGCTGTCCTGGTGCTCAGTTCATTTCCATCCTCATCCTCCGTGGTCTTCAGGATATACTGATTCTTCACGAACATTTCATCCACAACGGAATCCGTATAGCTTTTCAGCGTTGAAGGGAGTCCGAAGGAGAAGGCCAGAAGGACCATAACGAAGGCCAGTCCGAAGAACAGCACCAGATAGTTGGGGATATTCTGCAGGATCACTCTGAGCCGGAACCGGTGGAAGAAGGGGAAATGCGGCAGCTTCACCGCTTTCTTTCTCTTCCTGCTCCTCAGGTCATGCCGGAGGAACCGGAGGGGCGAGAACCGCATGCTTCTTCTGATGGTGATCCAGGTTACCAGGATCATGATGGCTACCGGGATCAGGGTCGTCCGGATAAAGGCTTCCGGATTCCAGATGGTCACGTAGGTCGGCAGGCTGTAGCTGTTATAGTACATACCCACAACCACAAATTTAAATGCCGTATATCCCAGAATATTTCCTATGCAGGAAGAAATCAGAGTCACCAGCACCGGAACGGTCATGTAATGCCGGACCAGTTCGCCTTTCGTATAACCGGAAGCCCGGAGGGTGCCGATGGCGGAAGCTTCCTTGTTGATGGTGCTGGTGATGGTCACACCGAAGATAAAGGCGATCATTATGATGAAGACATAAAGAAGGATACCGACCAATACCTCATCTCCGGAAAGATCTTGCTTTGCAAATTTAACCGCCATATTTCCGTACCGGGGGACAAAGTCCTTCAGTTCATTGTCTGCTGTTACGCTCTGGGTAGCCAGTGCCTGCATGTAATTGTCGGAAAGGAGCTTCTCCTGTTCCTTCTGCTCATCCTCCGAGGCCTTAAGGTCAACAGCCTTATCTCCCAGCTGATCCCGGTCGTAGACCCAGGCGTAGGTGAAATGGATACTTGCGTCAAAGGTATCAAAGGCTTCCGGAGTGACCACAGCCACATCAAAGGCAATGGCATCAAACATGGAATCCGTATTCTTCTCATACAGCGTGGTATAGTTCACCATGGAAATGAGGCCGGTCACCTTCATGTCCTTCCCCTGCACCCGGATGGTGTCTCCCACCTTGATGCCGTTGTTATCCGCATGCATACGGTCGATGGCGATCTCGGAAGCGTTCTTGGGCTCCTCGCCCTCCAGGTAGCAGGAATGGTTGATCCGGTCCGTAGTCCTGTAGAGCCGGACCTTTCCGTCCTTTACGCCGTCACGGTTATTGTCCTCTTCCACATCCTTGTTAAAGTTTTCATACAGCTTCACCGGAACCGGGAAGAAACTCTCCTCAGCCTTCTTCTGCTCCAGGGACTTCTTCTCTTCCTGCTTTGCTTTCTCCTTCGCAATGGTTGTGTCTACCTCTGCGTAGGCTTCCTTCCTTGCTTCTTCTACCGCATTCTTAAACTCGTCCGAATCCAGGATCTTCTGCAGGATCACATCATAGGATTCTTCCCTGGCTTTCTTTAACGCCTCCTCATAGGCTTCAGGCATGGTCTGGGGATCAACCAGGGCCTTCACATTTTCCTTCAGGAGATTCTCCGCCTGCTCTCCGGCCTGCTCCCGGGATCTCTTCTCGATCTCCCGATCCACCTCCTTCCGGGCTTCATCGGTTGCATAGGCCCATACATCTGACTTCTCACCGGATTCCAGCTTCTTCAGAAGCTCTTCATCCGCCTTCCGGTTCAGCTCAAAATGTCCGTCTTCCAGATCGTATTTCGTTACCGACTCATCGATGGCCTTCAGCATGCTGTTGTTCGCTACATACATGCCGGAGACAAACCCGATGGTGATGGCGAGAAGAAGGAAGAGCACCAGGTACTTCCTCCATTCTCCGATGAGTTCCTTCGGAACCCGCTTCTGAAGAGGGTTCCGCATTTTCTTTTTATTCATGATCCTATCCTCCATATGAGATCATCAGCCATGTCATTCTGAGGACAATGCATAGCCTTCCGGTGCCGTGCTCAGGATGACAGTTAAATTTACCAGTCCAAGTCAACTGCTGAGATCTTGTTTTCGTTGATATTGTTGTGACGTACCACGCCATCGCGAAGCTTGATCACATGATCGGCCATATGACGGATCGCTTCATTATGGGTTACCATGATGATGGTGTTTCCGTACTTCTTGTTCACATCCTCGATCAGCTTCAGGATCTCCTTGGAGGTGTTATAATCCAATGCTCCGGTGGGTTCATCACAGAGCAGGATGTCCGGATTCTTTACGATGGCCCGTCCGATGGATACCCTTTGCTGCTGTCCGCCGGAAAGCTGATTCGGCAGCTTGTGACGATGCTTGTACAGTCCCAGGGTTTCCAGCAGCTCATCGATCTCCAGCGGATTGTCGGAAAGATAAGCGCCGACCTCCACATTTTCCTTCACATTGAGGTTCGGGATCAGATTGTACATCTGGAAGACATAGCCCAGATGCTTGCGTCGGTACTGGGTAAGCCCCTTCTCGCCCATATCCTCCAGCTTGTCTCCGTTGATGGAAATGTATCCGGAATCCGGATTGTCGATACCGCCGATGATATTCAGCAGTGTAGATTTGCCTGAGCCGGAAGGCCCCAGCAATACACAGAACTCACCCTTTGCCACGGTGAAATTCATTCCGCGAAGAACCTCCTGTCTGGATTCTCCGCTTCCGAAGCCCTTCATGAGATCCACGATCTCCAGGAATTTTCTTTCTTCTTCTGACATAATGCCCTCCTTGATGCCACATCTTTTGTTTATGCTTTATATATGATTGATTGTTCATATATTCACGTTTGCAAATATAAATGATTCTGATCACAATGTCAATATGAAGCATGCAAATTCAGCATAATTGTTAGTCTCCGCTAACGATATGTAGATTAATTGTGAAAAATACCGACATTCAGTCATGTCGTGCCGTTTGTGGTTCAAAAAAAAGAGACCCACCTGCAGATCCATGGAACAAAGTGCACGGAATGCACTCTCTTCCATGGATCTGCAAGCAAGTCTCATCGTTTACGCATATACCGAATCGCCGGCAAGGCTCTGTGCCCTGCAGCGACTGTCTTGACGGTTGTATGTACAGATCCCGCTTCATGAAGGATCCGCCGATTACTCCCCTGTTGCATTTTTGAAACTAACAGATTCTTCCGGATCTGTCAACCCTTAATTTTAAAAATCGGATCAATCCTCCGAGAATCCTTTCCGTTTTTTGGCCACCCGGATCAGTGCTTCCGCCTCATCCATGGCCTGCTTCAGATAGGGCTCCTGCCACTCTTTTCCTTCCTTCTCCGCACGTTTGATCTCATGATAGGCCGCATGCCGTTCCTCCTCCGAAGCATAGACCTTCCCTGCAAAAACATGGGGATGGCGACGGATCATTTTCTCTGAAACTGTCCGTGCCACATCCTGAAAGGTGAACAGCCCCTCCTCCTCGGCGATGACGGCGTGGAACATCACCTGCAGCAGCAGGTCCCCCAGCTCCTCCTTCAGATTCTCCGGATCACCGGTCTCCTCCAGGATATTGATGCCGCAAACCACCTCCGCCGCTTCCTCTACCACCGGGGGCTTCAGGGAGGAATGGGTCTGCACCATATCCCAGGGACAGCCGTCCTTTGCCCGGAGACGATGGACGATGGTTTTTAATTCTTCTATCTCGTTCATGGTTTTCCTTTCTTTCTTAGTGCATTTATTTCAGGGCTTCCCCGGTCCCCCTGGGGGTCTTCCAGGTCTTCCGGTAGTCTCGCGGGGAACAGTCGAAGAATTTCCGGAAGGTTTCCGCCATGTAGCTTACGCCGTTAAAGCCCGTGAGAATGGCGATCTCCGTCAGAGTCTTCGGCGTGGACCGAAGATATTCCGCCACCTTCCTGCACCGAAAATGCATGAGATAGCTAATGGGGGACTCCCCCACGTACTGGTTGAACAGGGAGTTACAGAGGGATTTGCTGATGTTCGCACTGCCCGCGATTTCGGAAAGCGTCACATTTCCCTTATAAGCAACGGAAATGTGCCGCATCATGGTCTTGAAGATCTGCATCCGGGGGTCGGATACGTTTTCCTCCGCCAGATTGAGATAATGTCCCACCTGTTTACGGATGATGTCCCAGAGCATGAAGAATTTCATGGTCACCTGAAAGACATCATGCCGGATATCCGGCAAGGTCATCATGAGCTTATATACATCCTCTGTATATTCATTGATGCTGCGAAACCGGATATAGGGGATGTCCGGATTGTCGATGATCGGGCGGACAGCCTGCATTTCCAGGGCCACCGACGACATAAGGACGCTGGGATGGATGATGAAGATCACATACTTCGCCACGCAGTCCTCCGGATAGATACTGTAATGGATCTGGTTGGAGTTGACCACGATGGTGTCCCCCTTGAACAGATCCAGCGTTTTACCGTTAACGGAATAGGCCATATGCCCTTCCTTCACCGATACGATCTCAATATCCTCATGGAAATGCGGCACCTTCTCCCAGGTCACCCGGGGCTTGCCCCAGCCGTCATAAATGTAGGACGGAAAGGCCGGATCGTCGTAATTCACGATCTCCGATCCGTCATCCCTTTTTACAATAAGCCCCATCACATCACGATTCATGGCAGGTGTTCTCCTTTTCCTCTTTCCGGGCAAAATACCGGGAAAATCATGCTGAAACCGGTGAACCGGTTACCTGTATTTCGTGCATGATCATAACAATCTTCCACAATAAAAGAAGATTGTTATCGAATCATCCAATAAAGCGGGTAGTAATCGGTATTTAAATACAATATACTTGCATCACAGGAAAAAAGCAAGTGGTTATTAGCCTGGGGCCTTATCACAGATGAAGGAGGTGCATCATGGGTGAACAGATGATCGTAATGAACAAGCTATGCAAGGATTTCCGGGTTCTGAACCGGCATGAAGGTCTGAAGGGGAGTCTGAAGGATCTTTTCTCCAGGGACTACAAAACCGTTTCTGCCGTGAAGGATGTCTCTCTCACGGTGGAAAGCGGTGAGATCGTGGGATACCTGGGACCCAACGGGGCAGGCAAATCCACCACCATCAAGATGATGACCGGCGTTCTGGAGCCATCCTCCGGCGAGATCCTGGTGAACGGAGTGGTCCCCTATAAGAACCGGACGAAAAATGCGGAGAACATCGGCGTTGTATTCGGTCAGCGGAGCCAGCTCTGGTGGGCCCTTCCTCTCATCGAATCCTTCAAGATCCTGAAGGATATCTACATGATCCCGGATAAGGATTATGAGGAAATGCTCCGTCTCTACCGTTCTCTGGTGGATATCGAGGATCTGCTGCATAAGCCGGTGCGCCAGATGTCCCTGGGTCAGCGGACCCTCAGCGACATACTGGCCGCGTTCCTCCACAACCCAAAGATCGTATTCCTGGACGAGCCCACCATCGGACTTGACGTATCCATGAAATCCAAGATCCGGATCCTGATCCACGCGCTGAATCAGCAAAAGGGAACCACGGTCATCCTGACCACACATGATATGGGGGATGTGGACGCACTCTGCAGAAGGATCGTCATCATCGATCACGGGAAAATGCTCTACGACAATGATATCGAGCACCTGCGCCGTTTCTTCGGTTCCTACCGTACACTGAAGCTCAGGCTGGCGGGAGATATGAAGGCACAGAAGGAGCAGATCGCAGGGGAGCTTCCGGAGTGCTCCGTGGGAATGACGGAGGATGAGGAGTGGATCACAGTCCTGGTGGACGAAGAGAAGCGTAAGGTCATGGATGTCCTGGGACAGCTGCAGAATACCTACTCCATCCGCGACATGCAGCTGGAAGAAATCTCCACGGAGGATGTTATCCGGAAGATCTATGAAGACGCAGAAAGGGGTTGATCCTTTGTGAGACTGAAAAAATACCTGACCCTGCTGAAGGCAGGACTTACGGAATCCGTACATTACCGGATGTCCCTCTTTGTCATGATCATAGGCAACCTGCTGTACCTGATCCTGGTCTACTACCTGTGGAAAGCGATCTATGCTTCCGCCGGAACGGATGTGGTGAACGGCATGACATTTTCGGACACCCTGATCTATCTGGTGCTGGCCACGGCCCTGTTCACCTTCCTGGAAATGTATGCGGTATGGGAGATCGGTCGTGATATCCAGAGCGGCCAGATGGTGCTGAATCTGCTGAAGCCCATGAAATACCGGAGTTACCTCTTCTGGTCCTACTCCGGGTCACTGGTCACACATTTTGTGGTGACCTTTATTCCCACACTGATCATCGTCCGGTTCGTGACCGGGGATACCATTCCCCTCGGCTGGAATCTGCTGGCCTTTGTGGCGGCAGTCCTGATGGCCATCGAGATCAATTACAGCATCGATTTCATCGTGGGAACCATATGCCTGTTCACGGAGTCCATCTGGGGCATCAATATCATGAAGCAGGTGATCGTGCTGCTTCTTTCGGGAGCGACCATTCCTGTGGCCTTCTTCCCGGAGGGTCTGAAAACGGTGGTGTACTTCCTGCCGTTCCAGTCCATTTACAATACGCCGCTGACCATCCTGCTGGGGAAGGAGCCTGTGGGTGAGGTCTTTATGATGCTGGGCGTGCAACTGTTCTGGTGCCTGTTCCTGGGAACACTCAGCCGGGTATTCTGGAACCGTTCTGTCCGTCAGATCACGGTAAACGGGGGGTGAGATTTATGACGAAAGCAAGTACAATACCCGAAAACCAAAGAACTATGGATAACGGAAATGCCTCGCCTTCGAAGACACGGGGGAAAAGAGGACTTCGTTTCTACGCCCGCATTTACAGGAAGATCCTGGTGCAGGATCTGAAGAGTAAAATGAGCTACCGCTCGGACTTCATCATTTCCACCCTGGGAATGATCGCCACAAATATCACGGGCTTCGTGAGTTTCTGGATCCTGTTCCGCAACTTCCCTTCCATCAACGGCTGGGATTATTATGAAATGCTGTTCCTGTACGGGTTCTCCCTGGTGTCGCTTACGCCGGTACAGTGTCTCTTCGACAACAACTGGAGTCTCCGGATGAATGTGTACCGGGGGGATTTCATCAAATACTGCTTCCGCCCCATCAACCTGTTCTTCTACTATCAGTCGGAGGTATTTGATGTAAAGGGTCTCGGCCAGCTGGCCTTTGGCATCGGAACCATCGCCTATGCATGGAGCAAGATCGCGCTGCCCTTTACCTTCCTGGCGTTGCTTAAGCTGATCCTGTTCCTCATCACGGCGTCACTCATCATGATCGCCCTGCAGAATGCGGCCGCAGCCACCTGCTTCTGGCTCACCAATTCCTTTTACATACTGGATCTGGCCTACAAGTTCAGGGATTTTGCGAAGTACCCCATCACCATTTTCAGCCCGGTGTTCCGGTTCATTTTCACCTTCGTGATACCCATCGCATTCATTGCGTACTATCCGAGTCTGGTGATCCTGCGTCCGAACGAGATCCCGGTACTTACCTGGCTCTCGCCGTTCATCGGAATCCTGTTCTTCGCCCTCAGCGTGAAGTTCTGGATGTACGGCGCCCGCAAGTATAATGGCACCGGATCTTAAATTTACTGCATATGTTTTGTTCTCCCGAACCGCTTCACTTCCTACAGCTCGGTCTTCTTCACGTTGGAATCCAGCAGCCGGTTGAAGCCCAGCCAGCCGGATACATCCTGATTGGCGTTCAACAGCTCGGTAAAGGTTTCCATCTTCGCATCCAGATTGTCTGCGAAGGACAGGGCCAGCGCTTCGATGATGGCCGGCTTCTTCGGTGATCCGAACTCCAGCTCCCCGTGATGGGCAAGGATGCAGTGCAGCACTTCATCCCGGAGCTTCTTCGGAAAACCATCGATCTTCTGAATATGCTCGTCCACCCACATGGAACCGATGACGATATGTCCCAGGAGCTGTCCTTCGTCCGTATAATCATTTTCCGGGAACTCCGAGATCTCCCGAAGCTTGCCTACATCATGCAGCAGGGCGGCCGTGATCAGCAGATCCCGGTTCAGGATGGGATACTGCTTCGCCAGGAATTCGCAGGTCCTGGCTACAAAAAGGCTGTGATGCAGCAGCCCGCCGATAAAGCCGTGATGTACGGATTTCGCAGCGCTGTGCTTCTTGAACAGCTTCAGGAACTCTGCGTCGTCAATGAAGAAGGAGGAAAGCAGGGCGTGCAGATGCGGGTTCTCAATCCCGGAGATCATCTCCATCACCGCATTTGCCATCTTCTCCACCGGATAGGGAGACACCGGCATATATTCCGCCACATCATACTCCCCTTCCCTGGCCTTGCGGATCCGCCGGGCGGTGAACTGCAGCTGATTGTTGAAGCTGGTCACCTGACCCTCCACGAAGATATAATCATGGGGTTCGAAATGTTCGATGCCGTTGTTCAGATCCCATACCTTGGTATCCATGGTCCCGGTTTTGTCCTGAAGTACCAGATTGTAATAAGTCCTGTCCGTCTTGGTCTTCGCCGACACCTTGCTCTTGCAGAAATAAATACCAGAGACATTCTCTCCTTCTCTGAAATCCTTAATATAGTGCATTGATCCTAAACTCTCCTACCTCTGTTTACTGTTCCTGTTATGCAGGTCTTGACTTGCTGAGGGTGAAACTGAATTCCGTTCCTTCCCCCACCTTACTGGTCACCGTGATGACCTCATGATGCGCCTTGATGATCTCCTTCGTGATGGCAAGACCGAGGCCTGTACCGGTCTTGTCCTTGCCTCTGGAGGGATCACCCTTATAGAACCGGATGAAGATCTTCTTCTGCGTCTCCTCATCCATACCCATACCTTCGTCCTTTACGGAGATATGGAGCTTATCATCCTTTTCCTTATCGGTAACCGTGACGAAGATCCGCTTCCCCTCGGGAGTGAACTTCAGCGCGTTATCGATCAGGTTGTAGATCACCTGCTGGATCTTGGTCTTGTCCGCCGTGACCACCGTATCCTCTGCATGATTGTTCAGGTAGATGGCCACCTGCCGCTCGATCCCCTTGATCTCAAAGGTGTCCAGGGTGGTCTTGATCACATCTATGATATCAAAATCCGATAATTTCAGATACGGTCCGTAATTCTCCAGATTGTTCAGATCCAGAAGTCCCTGGGTAAGCTTGGTCAGCCGCTGGGTCTCCGTCAGCACGATATCCATGTACCGCTGCTGCTTCTCCGGGGGAATGGTACCGTCCTTCATAGCTTCGATATAGCCCTTGATGGAAGTAAGGGGTGAACGGAAATCATGGGAAATGTTGGACACGAAATCCCTTCGGTAATCCTCCAGCTTCGCCAGCTCATCCGCCATATATTCCATGGATTCCGCCAGCTGTCCGATCTCATCGGCGGAGTGGATCTCCGTCCGCACGTCAAGGTTGCCCTTGGAATACTCATTTGCCACCTGAGACAGCTTCTTAACCGGGGTAAGGACCTTCCTGGAAACCACCGCCAGGAAGACGAAAGCGATAACGATAATGACCAGACAGGGGATCAGGACGATGCTGTAGATCCTTCGCAGCTGCTCGTTGATCTGAGATGCGGTAGCATGAAGGATGATGGCCCCTCTGGGCTCCGAACGCATAACGGTCTGCAGGGAATCCAGGATATCGATGTGCACCGGTACATTTACCGAGATCATATCCGAAGCATACAGACCATAGAATTTTCCTGTGCGGGAATGGGAGCTGTCGATGGCATAATCCGGATCCAGCTGATAGATATTATAGGGAACCTGGACCCTGTCCCGCTTGGTCACCTCGCCGTTGGCGTCCACCACGGTATTTACCTGTGAGGTTGCCACCACCCGGCCATATTCATCGATGAACCAGACGTCCGCATCCAGCGCCGAGGAATAATAATTAAAGAGCTGATTCAGGTCATCCGTGGAGTAATGTCCCGACAGATAACCCAGCACGGTCTGGGATGCGATGAGAGACGCCTCGTTGGACAAAGTATCCGTCTTCTCCGAGACCAGGGATCCTCTCGTCATATACGACGTAAACACGATGAGCACACCAAAACTGACGATCAATATCCCCAGGAATGCGATATAGATTCGATCCAGAATGGAATGCTGCATTATTTCACCTCAAATTTGTAACCCACACGCCATACGGTCACGATGGACCAGGGGAAATCTCCCTCCAGCTTCTCACGAAGTCGTTTGATATGTACATCCACGGTACGGGTATCCCCCATATAATCATAGCCCCAGAGCTGGTTCAGTAGCTGCTCGCGGGTAAATACCATGTTGGGCTGGCTGGCCAGGAAGTACAGCAGCTCCAGTTCCTTTGGCGGCATATCGATATTCTTTCCGCAGAAGGTAACCGTATAGTTGGAAATGTTTACGATCAGCCGGTCGTATTCCACGAAATCGCCCTTCCGTTCGGAAGCGGTGTTCTGCTGCTGTGTCTGCGCCGGCTCCTCCGTACGCTGGGTTCTCCGCAGGACAGCCCGTACACGGGCCACCATCTCGTTGGAATCAAAGGGCTTGATGATATAATCATCCGCGCCCAGCTTAAGGCCCAGCACCTTATCGAAGACCTCGCCCTTGGCAGAAAGCATAATGATGGGGGTTTCTTTGGTCCGTCGGATCTGCTGACACACCTCATATCCGTCCATCCCCGGAAGCATGATATCCAGCAGGATCAGGTCGGGATCGTAGCTCTCCACCAGCGTAAGCGCTGTCTCACCATCCCCGGCGATCTCCGTATCAAAGCATTCCTTGTTCAGGTATAGAGAGATCAGTTCTGCAATATTTTCATCATCATCTACGATGAGGATTCTGGGTTTGTCCATGCATAAGCCTCCGTTCTGTACTGTATCCAAATCCGAATGACATTATCATACCATATTTCCGCGGAAATACCAACAAAAGCAAGGGATGTATCGCCTAAAGTTTCACGATGGTAACACCCGCATCTCCTTCGCCGAATTCGCCCAGACGGTACTCCTTTACGAACTTCTGCTTACGCAGATATTCGTGGATCCCCTTCCGGAGGGCGCCGGTTCCCTTTCCGTGAACCACACGGAGGGTGGTGGAATGTACCAGCAGCGCGTTGTCCAGGAACTTCTCCAGCTCGGAAACAGCCTCCTCTACGGTCTTTCCCAGGAGATTGATCTCCGGGCTGAAGGTGGATGCAAGCTTCAGATTGCTCATGGTATTCGCCCTGATCTTCGGCGCTTCCTCCACCACCTCGTCGATGATCTCCAGATCCGAAGCCGGGAAACGGGAATTGATGATGCCCATTTCCACGCCGATCAGACCCTTGGAATCCGCCGTACTGGTCACACGACCGTCGGTGTCCCAGGGGATCACGTGCACGGTATCTCCCACCCGGAAATCCTCCGCCTTCATGTTGGACTTCTCCCGCCGGGTCTCCTTCTTCTTCTCTGCCAGCTTCTCCTTCTTCTTCCGGAGGTTGGCCCGCTGCTCCTCCATCTTCCGCGCATCCGCGGCTTCCGGGTTCTTCAGCCATTTCTGATAATCGCGGATGGCCTGATCCGCTGTATCCTTCGCGTCCTCCAGGATCTCCCTGGCCTCTTCTCTTGCCTTCGCCAGGATCTCCTCCCGCTTTCCGGCCATCTTCTCTTCCTTCTCGGACAGACGTTTCCTGAGCGCTTCCGCTTCCTTTCGGAAATGCTCCGTCTCCGCCGCTTCCTGCTCCATCTTCCGCCTGGTCTCCGTAAGCTCCGTCAGGATCTGGTCCATGCTCACGGTTTCCGCATCCAGCTGTTTCTCCGCTGATTCGATGATATATTCCGGCAGTCCCAGTCTCCGGGAAATGGCAAAGGCATTGGAATTTCCGGGGATACCGATCATCAGGCGATAGGTGGGACGAAGGGTGGCCACGTCGAACTCGCAGGAAGCATTCTCCACTCCCGGCTCCGTCAGGGCGTAGGTCTTCAGCTCGGTGTAATGGGTGGTGGCCATGACTCTCGCTCCGCGGTTCTTCAGATCCGACAGGATGGAAATGGCCAACGCGGCACCGGCCACCGGATCCGTTCCGCCGCCGGGCTCATCAAAAAGACACAGAGACTGCTCTGTGGCATGCTCCACGATATAAATGATATTGCTCATGTGAGAGGAGAAGGTGGACAGATTCTGCTCGATGCTCTGTTCATCACCAATATCAGCGAAAACCTCCTGGAATACAGCGACCTGTGAGCCGTAATCTGCCGGGATGTGCAGGCCGGCCTGAGCCATCAGGGTAAGCAGTCCCAGGGTCTTCAGCGCCACGGTCTTACCGCCGGTATTGGGTCCCGTTATGATCAGCAGCTCATACTCTTCTCCAAGTTTTATGTCAACCGGAACCGCTGTCCTGGGATCCAGCAGCGGATGTCTGGCCCGCTTTAAGTCGATGATCCCCTTTGTGTTGAGAATGGGTTCCGATGCATTCTGCTTCCGGGCGTACTTTGCCTTGGCAAAGATGAAATCCAGCTCTGTCAGCAGCGTCATATCCATGTTCAGCTCATCCAGCACGCTTCCTGCCAGCTTTGACAGGTCGTTCAGGATTGCTTCGATCTCCAGTCGTTCCTCTGCCTCAAGCTCCCGAAGATGGTTGTTCAGGTTCACCACCTCCATGGGCTCGATGAATACCGTGCTTCCGGTCTGGGACTGATCATGGATCATTCCGGGGAATTTGGAGCGATACTCCGCCTTCACCGGGAGACAGTACCGGCCGCCGCGCATGGTGATCAGATTATCCTGCAGCGTTCCCCGGTCACCCTCCCGCTTCATGATCTTGTCCAGAGCCTGGCGCAGCTCCGCATTTACCGACAGGATCTCCTTACGGATCCGCCGCAGGTTGGAGGATGCATCATCCGCCATTTCCTCTTCGGAAAGGATGCAGCGACGGATCTCGCCGGACACATCCCGAAGGGGGACCAGGCTGGCGAACCGGTCCGTCAGACTGTCCGGTTCCGGTGCTTCCCGCCTTTCTCCGTAGGACCGCGCCTGATCCGCCGTTTCCAGAAGGGACGCGATGTCCAGCAGCTCCGCTGCGGTAAGGGGCGAACCCACCGACAGAAGGCGGAAGGCCTCCAGCAGGGGACGAATGCCCGAAAAACTGATATTTCCATAATTTTCCATCCGGACCACCGCGTCCCTTGTCTCGGTCTGCAGCTGCCGGATCTCTTCGATATCCCGCCGGGGCTTCATCCGGACTACCCGTCGTTTCGCCCCCTCGGATACAGCGCATTCCGAAAGCTCCGTCAGGATCTTCTCGAACTCCAGAACGCGCTCTGTTCGCTTGTTCATACTGATTCTCCTTATTTTTCCCTGTCACCACTTCAGTCGGTGCAGCTCTCCTTCGGTCTCCAGGCCGGGAAAATCCATCTGCCGCAAGGCCTCATAGGTCACAATAGCCACGGAATTGGCCAGATTCAGGGACCTCTCCTCCGGAAGCATGGGGATCCGAATGCAGGACTCCGGGTGCTTCACCAGGATCTCCTCCGGTATGCCCGCACTCTCCTTGCCGAACATAAGGTAATCCCCGTCCCGGTAGGTCACGTCCGTATACCGGTGCTTCCCCTTTGTGGTGGCAAAGAAGATCCTGGCTCCCGGATTCCGGTCCAGAAAATCCCCGTAATCCATGTATCGGGTGACATCGAGCCGGTCCCAATAATCGAGGCCGGCTCTTTTTATCATCTTGCTGGTCAGTTGAAAGCCCAGCGGTTCTATTAAATGCAATCTGCTGCCCGTGATCACACAGGTCCGCCCGATATTGCCCGTATTTAGCGGCATCTCGGGTTCATATAGCACTATATTTAACACGTTCTTCTCCTACCGATGCTTCTGAATAAACCGTCCCATCCGGTCCATGGCCTCACGCAGCTCGTCAATGGAGTATGCATAGGAGATCCGGATGAAGCCTTCTCCACAGTCGCCGAAGGCGGAACCGGGTACTACGGCCAGCTCCTCCTCCCGAAGAAGCCGGGTGGCGAATTCGTCCGAGGTCATACCCAGAGACTGGATGCAGGGGAAGGTATAGAACGCTCCCTTCGGCTCGAAGCAGGGCAGTCCCATGATCTCAAACTGCTTCAGCAGGAAACGGCGGCGCATATCATAGGATTCACGCATCCTGGCAATATCCTTGTCTCCGTGCTTTACCGCCTCGATGGCGGCATACTGGCTGTTGGTGGGCGCGCACATGATGCAGAACTGGTGGATCTTCGTCATTTCCTTTGCGATCACCTCCGGCGCCATGGCATAACCCAGACGCCAGCCGGTCATGGCATAGGCCTTGGAGAAACCATTGATCACGATGGTCCTCTCCTCCATTCCGGGCAGTGCCGCAATGGATGCATGGGGTTCGTCCCCATAGGTCAGTTCGGAATAGATCTCATCGGAGATCACATAGAGATCATGCTTTATGGCAAGCTCGGCAATGGGCTTCAGCTCCTCCCTGGTCATGATGGCGCCGGTGGGGTTGTTGGGGAAGGACAGGATCAGCACCTTGGTCTTCTCCGTGATGGCTCCCTCCAGCTCCTCAGGGGTAAGCTTGAAGTTATTCTCGTTCTTCAGAGGAAGGGTGATGGGAACGCCGCCGGCCAGAGCCACACAGGGAACATAGCTGACATAGCTGGGTTCCGGAATGATCACCTCATCTCCGGGCTGCAGCAGCGCACGAAGCGCCAGGTCGATCCCCTCGCTGCCCCCGACAGTGATCAGGATCTCATGCACCGGATCCTTCTTCACGCCGTACTTTCTGGCGTACCATTCGCCGATGGCCTTTCTCAGCTCCAGCAGTCCGGAGTTGGAGGTATAGAAGGTCTTACCCTTCTCCAGCGCGTAGATACCCTCATCGGAAATGTGCCACGGCGTGTCGAAATCCGGCTCGCCTACACCTAGAGAGATCGCTTCCGGCATCTCACTTACAATATCAAAAAACTTACGAATGCCCGAGGGCTTCATATCCAGTACGGTCTGATTGAGAGGTTTCATTGGTTTACTATCCTTTCGGTATGTGTGTCATCAGGTATCATTTTCCTTACGAAATGCCGGGAATACGCTCGTCGGTCTCCCGTCCTTCGTCAAATACCTGACCATGATCCTTGTATTTCCGGAGAACAAAGTAGGTGGACGTGGAAACCACGGTCTCCATGGGGGCGATCTTGTCATAAACAAAATGTGCGATGTCCTTCATGGACTTTCCGCCAATGGTGAGGATCAGGTCATAGGAGGAACCGGACATCAGATAAACCGAGTCCACTTCTTCAAAACGGCTGAGTCTGGCAGCGATACGGTCAAAGCCTTCGCCCCGGACCGGTGCGATCTTCACGCCGATCTGCGCCGTAACCCGCTCATCACTGGTCTTCTCCCAGTTGATCACGGTACGATACCCGCAGATGGTCTTATCCTTTTCCATTTCCGCGATCTGCTCCGCCACCTCGGCTTCTTCCGCGCCGATCATTGCGGCGATATCCGCCGCTGTAAGGCGGCTGTTCTGCTCCAGAATCTGGAGGATCTCTTCTCTTCTCGTTGATTTTTCCATGATTCCACCTTTCCGTCATTCCGGGGCGAGAAAGATTCTTCGCCCACAGGCTACGCGCACAAGTGCGCTTGCCTTGTGGCTCAGAATGACATTGTTTTTATCTACTTTCGGGTTTCATTCCGGTGACGAAGATACCATCCCTTTGGGGGGGAGTAAGATTCTTCGCTTCGCTCAGAATGACAGAATGTCTGTCATCGTCGCGATTCTGTCTGTCATCCTGAGGAGCACGCATGGCAAGCGCAGCGTAGCCTGCGGTGACGAAGGATCCCATCGACTTGGCCAGAGGATTCTTCGTTCTAACGCCTTCCCTACTCATTGAGCAGGTCTTCCGCCGCGTCTCCTTCCGGGAGATTCAGACTCCGTTCCATGTAGTAGCCTTCCGCTCGTACCACCCGGGCATTTTCCGCGGTGATGCGGCCGACGTAACTGATCTGTACACCCGGTCGGACCGGGTGAGCATCATTTTCCCTGTCACCGGCAGACCGGGCCTGCATGGCGGTTTCCCATGCTTCGGCGCGGTCCTCCGGGACCACTGCGAAGCATCCGCCGGTACCCAGCAGCTGATAGGGATTCACTCCCAGCTCCTCGGTAAGCTCGATGACACTCTGTCGTATGGTCAGGCCCTCATGCCGAACCGCGATCCCGCTTGCTGCAGCCTCTGCGATCTGGTAAAGGGCGGCGTATACGCCACCGTAGGAAACATCATGCAGGTACACAGCTCCGGCCTGAAGTGCCCGAAATGCATTTTCTTTGCAGGAAAAATCCTCCCTGCGGTAACGCATGGTTTCCATATAGCTCTCGGCGAACCGGGACTTCAGCTGCTCCTTCTTCGCCGCAACCAGAAGCTCTGCTCCCAGTGCTCCTGTCTCTCCCAGGAGATATACCCGGTCACCCGGCTGAGGCTTCCTCAGGCCCGAAGCCTGCGCTTTCTCTAAATACCCGGTCATTACCACCTGGATCAGGAAATCCGATCCAGTCCCAAAATGCACGGTATTTCCGCCGAGAACGGGAATATTCCTTTCTGCGGCAAAAGCATTCAGCCCCTGCATGACTTTTCGGATATCCCCTTCCGGACAATTCTTTCCCATGGTGAGAAGGATCTCTGCCCCGACGGGAACAGCCCCTGCCATGGCCAGCTGGTTTTCCGCGGTGATCCACGCCGCTTCACCGGCCGTGACCGACGCACCTTCCGCAAACCAGCCGGAGGACATAGCCCCTGTGGCCTGGGCAAGAAAATCTCCCTTATTTTGAAAGATGGCTGCGTCGTAACCGATCGCAGCCCCTTCCTTAACTCCTTCCGGTCTTCTGCGGACATGCTTAAGGACACTTTGCTTCAGCATCCGCCCATCCGCCGGACGAAAATATGCATTCTCCATACTATTTCACTCTGCTGCCGGAGGATCTTCCGGAGTTTCCCCACCGGGTTCTTCTCCCGATTCTCCGGGTTCCGGCTGCGGCTGTTCAGGCTCTGAAGGTTCTTCCGAGGGCTCCTCTGAAGGTTCCTCTGAGGGTTCTTCCGAGGGTTCCTCCGAAGGCTCTTCTGTAGCTTCGGTCACCTCTTCTGTGGTATCCTCTGAAGTTTCCGGTTCCGGACCCTTCTTGATCTTTCGGGGAGTGGCGCTGTATTTGCTCTTGTTGATCAGCACCTCATCCTCCAGCTTTCCGTCATAATATACATATTTCCAAAGCTCGGTCTTGTAACCCACCGAACCCTTGGAAACGACTTCCTCGGTACCCGGCTCCATTTCCGGATCCTCTTCGATCACCTCTTCCTCCGGGATCTCGATCTTCTCGATGATCTTATTTCCAAAGTCGATGGTCCTTCTGGGATCACGGTATTCGTGTCCGTAAATGTTACAGGTGATATATCCCTTGCTGACATCACAGTCGCACTCGATATAAATCGGATATTCCAGGTTGTTCCGGAAGATCAGATCCAGATATCCGCCCGCCATGGTGGCATCATAGGACAGGGGAACGTAAGACACTGGCAGTCCGTGATAATCCCGCTTTACGATCTCCACCTCTGCATAAAGCAGGGCATTGTAAAGGGTGGAGGACATCTGGCATACACCGCCGCCGATGCCGGGGACTACCTCGTTATTTACGAATACCCCCGCCATTTCATAGCCGTTTGAAGCTACGATGGGATCGATGGTGTAATAGGTCGAAACCTTCTCTCCCGGATAAACGATCTTGCCGTTCATCAGCTGCGCTGCCCGGGCGATATTCTTGTTCCGTCCCTCGTCATATTTATTGAATTTTGTGGTATAGGTTCCCAGCCGGTCGGTAACGAAGCTCAGGGCCTTCGTCTGTTCATCTTCCTCACCATTTACAATGGTCATGGGAACGCTCAGACTCTCCGTATTTCCGGCAATGGCCTCATCGATGGCGAGCATGGTAGCCTGGGTATCCAGACGCACATTTTCCCCTTCGGCCTTAAGTGATACCGAAGTCTCACTGTTCTTCACCAGCTTGATCACATTCGGTCCGTTAAATACCGAATCCATAGCCTC
>JAGBNH010000095.1 GCA_017634475.1 Eubacterium sp. | reverse complement strand
TCCCCGCATGGCCGGAAGCTTTCCCGTGGTTTCCTGTATATAGTCCATCTCGTAATCCGGAGATCCCATCCAGGTGGATTCCTGCTGACAGCTCAGCATGTTCGTTCCGTAGTTCTCACAGATATACCGGTAGATCTTCTGTGTCTTCTCCGATGCCGCGGTGTTGCTGAGAGTATATTCTCCTGCAGCCGTCTCCGTAACGGATTCCGATGTCTCCGTGGGCTGCTCGTATTTTACACAGGCGGTCATGGAGCACGCCATGATCCCCGCCAGTACTGCTGCGAAAACCCTGCCGGAGCTTTGCCTTGTTCTTCTTCTGTTCCACATCACATTCTTTTCCCGCTTCATCGTACCATCCATTCGACTCTCCTGCTCCACCTATCCTTCGGTGGATGCCGGTTTCGCCATTTTTTTCGCTTCCTCATTCTGCTTTCGGTAATAGGCCTCCAGCTTCGGGCGGGCAGCCACATAATAGGGCTCCAGACGTTTATCAAAATGCTTGCCCATGCCCTCCATGATGATCCGGTCCGCTTCCTCAAAGGACATACTCTCCTTATATACACGCTTGCTGACCAGTGCATCATACACATCCGCGATGGCCATGATCCGGGCCTCCAGCGGGATTTCCAGACCCTTCAGGCCCTCCGGGTAACCCGATCCGTCCCAGCGTTCATGATGATAGTTTGCCACATTCTCCGCGATCTTGCGGAAATACTCGTCATCGGTTCCCTCCAGGATCTGATGTACGATCCGTCCGCCCTCGGCCGCATGCATCTTCATCTTCTCAAATTCCCAGGGTTCGAATCTTCCGGGTTTCCTGAGGATCGCGTCATCCACGGCGATCTTCCCCAGATCGTGCATCGGCGCCGCCTTAATGATGGCTTTACGAAAATCGTTGGTCACATGAAGCCGGTTGTTCTTCATGATCTCATCCATCAGAAACCGCACGCATTCACTGGTCCGTTTGATATGTCCGCCGGTGGAATTGTCCCGGCTTTCCACAAGAGTCGCCATACTGAGGATCAGCTTGTCGTGCATTTCCTTGATATGTTCAGTTTTCTCATCTACCTCTTCCTGAAGGTTATTGTTGAAGCTGTTGAGCAAGGCGATGTACTGCTGGTTCTTCGTATCATCGGAAATGAAGATCCGGTAGCCCCGGCGCTTCTGCCCGTCATACAGGTAATCCACATCAAAGAGATAGGTGTGTCCATCCCTGGAGTAGAAGGATGTATCATTTTCCTCATTCTCTTCAAAACACTTCAGCCGGCTGACCGCTTCCCTTTCCAGAAAGGGAATGACCGCCGCCGGTGTATCCACCTTCACCTCATTAAGCTCGGGGAAGAACTTCCTGGCTGCAGCATTTGCACCCAGATACCGGTATTTGAAATCAAAGGAAAGGAAACCGGACTCCCCGCTTTCGATCAGGGAATCGATATGGGTCTCCGAAACATCATACAGACAGATGGTGTTTACTATGATCAGATAGAATATCTCTGCAAAGCAGTATGTAGCCGGAAGGGGATTAATGCTGGACGGGAAGAGCTTCGTTCCGAAATACGAGAAGATCGACACCGCCTCCGGGATCGCCATCAAGAAGATGATCTTGTTGGATACGTCCTTCTTCTTCACATAACTGTACACCAGTGCCCAGATACTGATGGCAAAATAAACCGCCAGCATCACGTAAAGGACTGTATGCATGAACCCGTATTCCTTCACCAGGATAGAGCCTTCCTCCGTCCGCTCCAGTGCAAGCTCCGTATAGAAGATACCGGAGGAACCTGCAGTGAGCTCCGAACCGTAAACAAGCAGTGTAGATACAAAGAGTCCCACCCTGAGTCCCCTGGGGAATTCAATGTTACAGCGGTCAAGAATACACATCATGATGAACAGGAGCTGGAAGCAGCCCCCCAGATAGACCATATGGTTGGCCATGATGGCTTCCCGCAGATTGGTGGACAGCGCCTGATAAAGGAAGCCCAGATTGCTGATGGGAATAAAAGTGAAAAGCAGCGTAAAATGCACGTCAAAATGCTTGTGCCAGACAAACACGTACACAAGTGATAAGGTTAGCGATATTCCCAATGTGGCTGCGTAGTAAGCGATCATTATCCTTTGTTCCCGGCCCCTTCTTCTGTCTTCTTTTCCGCTTCGGTCTGTTCTGTTCCGGTTTTATCCTGACCCGGATCGTCCTTCTGCTGTTTCTTGTGGATATTATTGATATCCTCCATACTTCCGCCGCCATGATCCTCGGGATCACGGAATTCTCCCTGTTCTACCAGCTTAAGGAAGGCTTCTACCACATCCGCCTCCAGCTGCGTACCGGAAACCTCCTTGATGATGGATACGGCCTTATCGAAGTTCATCCGCTTACGATACGGACGATCGGAATACATGGCGTCGAAGGTATCCGCTACGGCGATGATCTGTGCCACTCTCGGGATCTCCTCTCCCTTAAGCCCCTTGGGATAGCCCTTCCCATCGGGACGCTCGTGGTGATAGCCCGCTCCTATGGCCAGCTCCGGCATAATGCTGATATCCTTCAGTACCCGGTAGCCCAGAGAGGAATGGGACTTGATGATCTTGAATTCTTCATCCGTAAGCTTGCCCGGCTTGTTCAGCACCTCAGGTGGAACGCCGATCTTACCGATATCATGGAGCAATGCGATATTGTAATACTTCTCCACGGTCTCCTCGTCATAGCCCAGTGCCTTCGTCAGCATGGCGGTATATTCCGCAACACGGGTAGAATGACCATTGGTATATTTGTCCTTCATATCGATGGTCTTCGCGAAGGCCTCGATCATCTCGCGGATGAATACCTTGTTCTCATGTTCCTTCTTTTTAAGCTTAGCCAGCTTCCGCCGAACATAGAGGATAACCAGAGCAGCGATCAGCATCACGCCGAGAGCGGCCACCAGTATCCGGAACCAGACCTTCTCGTAAACGGCCTTCTCCTTCACGATGGTCACCGCCAGCTCCTTATCTCCCCGCCCCAGAGCATCCTTCAGATGCATGACAAAGCGATAATTCCCGCCGTCCAGATTCGTATAGGTCACCGGTTCCAGCTCCGACCGTTTCACAGTGGTGGTCGTCTGGTCAAAGCCTTCCAGAGAGTAAGTAACCTGGGGGTTCATCAGTGAATAGGTATAAACGAAGCAGTGAATGGTCACACGGGTAGCATCTGAGGGCACACGAATGGTTCCCCCATCCGTTGCGTAGATCAGGGTTCCGTCAACATCTACAAAGGGAACCGCCATCTTGATCTCGTTTACCCCCATCAAAGGATCATCGATATTTACCTTCACCACACCGGCATTCCCGGCTATATACAGTATGCCTTCACGGGTCAGCTCACTATAGGAGTTGGCTGTGGTCACATAGGAGAGACCATTGTTCCTGTCGAAGAATACCGGCGTAAGCTCTTCATTCCTGAGCAGATCCTCCACACTGCAGACATAGATACCATTGCTGCTGAGGATCCACATTTCCCCCTTGTTATTCTCATACAGATCAAAGTTGTTGGAATATGGGAACTTCTTTATGGTATTTACCTTATAGTCGGCGTCCATATAGGCGATGGAATTGCTGGTGATCACCCAGTAGATATCCCGGGATACGTCCTTCTTGATCCGCAGCACCACCTCCGAGCCAAGGCCGATCTCCTTACCCATATGCTTCACCTGGTGCCCGCTGATCACGTAGATCCCGTCTCCATCCGAACCCATGATCATATCGCCGTTATCCGCCTCCACAAGGGTCAGGATCTCCGGGTTACTGATCCCGGACTGTTCGGTAAAGCTTTCCTGTACCTTAAAGCCCTCACCCTCTTCCTTAAGCAGCGCCATTCCGCCGCCGCCGGCAACCATGAGGGTTCCGTCCTTCTTCTCACAAACCGTACGTACCCGGTTGCTGGGGAGTCCGTCATCTACCGTGATACAGGTAACTACTCCGTGATCATAAACCACCAGGCCCCTGTCGGAAAATGTAGAGAACCACAGACGATCCTTGCTGTCCCGGATGATGGATCGGATCCGACAGCCCTCAAGGAGCAGCTTCAGATCATGGAATTCTTTAAGCTCCTCCTTCGATGAATTGACCCGTATCACCGGAAACTGTTTAAGCTCTTCCTCCCGTCCCAGCACCGTAAGCCCGGTATCCGTGCCGATAAAGATCTGATTGTCCAAAACACAGGTGGAGTTCACCACTGCCGAAGGAAGACCATACCATTCATAGATATCCGTAAACTGATTCGGCACGATCTTCATCACGCCCTGACGGGAGGAGGTAAACCAGAGATTCCCCTCGTAATCCGTCAGCATATGATCGATGGAATTATTGATGGGAATATTCTCCAGCTTCACGAATTTCCCGTTCTGAAGGAAACCGATCCCATTATCCGCGCAGATCCATACCTCATCCTTGAACTTCTCAATGGAATTGATGTATCGAAGGGGTGCAACGCCAATGACCTTCTTATTCTTCAGGCCATTGTCCAGCTTGCCGTAAACCAGCTGAGATTCCTCTGTTCCAAGGTAGACATAGCCGATATTGTCCGGATCCGGAAGTACCGTGGTGATGACCCCAATACCCAGCTTATTTCCGTCATAGTAGCCTGTCACCTTGCCGTTTTCCATGGTAAAAACAGCACCGCTCAGTGTCTCACCGTAGATCATACCGTACTTGGTGATCCGAAGCTCACAGATATACTCCTCGTTGATCTGTGTTTCATCCACGGCGTGAAGCTTCAGATCACTGTCGATCATTCCCAGTCCCTTGGTGGTGGCGATATAAATGTTCCCCGAGGGATCCTCTACGATGGAGCGGATGGAGGAGGATTTCAGTCCCTCCGCATCGTCAAACATACGGAGCTCACCCTTCTCCATAAGGGCTACGCCGTTATCATTCGTTCCGATCCACAAACGGTCCTTACTGTCCACATAGAGACTTACCACACTGGTCACACCTGTGGTGGAATCAATACGCTCGAAGGTATTTCCGTCATAGCGGATCAGACCACTGTAACAGCCGATCCAGATAAAGCCCTCGGAGGTCTCCGCTATGGCGTTGGATTCCGCAGTGGGAAGACCGTTGGTGTTATCATACAGAACGGCAGAGTAACCCTCGCCCTTTCCCGTAGGATCTACCTTGATCTCCTCATTATCATCACCGGAGATGGTTTCCGCATAAACCGTCTCCCCCGGGTATGCTTCAGGTACAGCCACAGCCCCGAAACTCAGACCAAAAAAAAGCGCAAGGGAAAGACCTGCCCGGAACAGCTTTCCGGATAGTGTTCTTCTCTCTGCGCGGTTGTTTCGAATCGTCATCTTCTCTTTTCTCATATTATACTGCCTGTTTTCTTCTTCAACAAAGTAAACTGACTCCAGAACAAAAAACTACCCTTTATTTTAACATACATGGCGTGGATTAACAAGATTACAAGACGCCTCATCGAATTCGATCACCCAGATCGAGTAGGAGGGGGGCCCCTCCTACTCGATGTCGCGTTGGCCGGCCTATGTGCATGCAAGCATGCCCGCATGCCGGCCGTATCGCGCATAAAACCGGGCCGGAACCCCGTTCATGGGATTCCGGCCCGGCCTGCAGTGCGGAGACGGAGGGATTCGAACCCTCGTGCCGGTTGCCCGGCAAACTGATTTCGAGTCAGCCCCGTTATGACCACTTCGATACGTCTCCTGATATTCAATGATGCTGAGGCCAAAAGGTATTTTGCCCCCAGCTGATGATCCGCAGCATGCACACTCCGTGTGTAATGTGCGTTACATCTCTCGACAAAGCATAAGTTTATCAGATTCTTTCTCTTTCTTCAAGGTT
Source organism: Eubacterium sp. (assembly GCA_017634475.1). Taxonomy (GTDB): domain Bacteria; phylum Bacillota; class Clostridia; order Lachnospirales; family Lachnospiraceae; genus Eubacterium_Q. The sequence continues at coordinate 7,453 of JAGBNH010000095.1, read as the reverse complement.
TTTCGCAGGAATTCCAGAGGAATTCTCCTTATGGATCCCGATTCATCCGTTCTTTCCCAGCTTATAGTCGTCTGCGGGATGAATGGTCAGGAATTCATTGATCACCGCATACGCCCTGTCGGACAGCTCATTGGTCTTTTCCGCCTTCACCACCTCGGCGGGGATCACCCCCAGGATATCCACGTGGATATGGATGGGACGGAAGGTAAAGGCCCGGCGGAAGAGATGATCCGAGTTTCGTGTGGCCGACAGGATGATCTGACAGCCGGCATCCTTGGCGATCTTAAAAGCTCCGTTCTTGAAGGGCAGTACCGGATCATGAGTCTTATTTTCTCCTCCCTCGGGATAGATCCCGTAGTTCGCATAGCCGGTCTTAATATTTTCCGCAGCCTGCTTTATGGCCCGTATGGCATTCTTCGGATTATCCCGGTCCAGCGGAAGACAGCCCACCGCTGCGATATACCGTCCCACAAACGGGATGTTCAGATTCTCCTGCTTGGATACGTAAGCCAGATCATATTTTTTAAAATAAGCCAGTCCGATCATGGGATCGATAATACTCCGGTGATTCCCCACCAGAAGGAAGGGTTCCTTCTCCGGCAGCATTTCCAGGCCGTGAAAATGGATACGGACATGCAGCGTCTTCATAAATACCTTCAATGTTTCAAAACCGTACCACCGGTACCAGGTATGGATGTCCTTTGGTAATTTATTAACATTGATGGTATAACCGCCGATGGCAAAGACCAGAAGATGCAGAAGGAAGCAGAGGACATAGCATCCCAGGAAGAAAAGGATGTACAACCCTATTCCTGCCGCCACATTGTCTACGCCTCTCAAGTACAGCATCACTCCGCTTCCGCAAAGGCTGATGGTAAGATAGATATAAAACAGCATAACCCTCACTCCGATTTCATGATTGTTTTATTCTATCTCACTATGCCCCACGAAACAACAGTTTTTCCGGATTTTTCCGGTTGAAGTTTTCGCTATACGAAAAAAAGGGTGGATTTTTATTCGAGTTATGTTATAATAGCCCCATGGTCTCGAGCGGATCAGGATCATTTATTTCTGCGAATATGGTGTAATGGCAACACGTCTGCTTCCCAAGCAGGAAATGCGGGTTCGATTCCCGTTATTCGCTTTTTTGAAAGCCGCGCCCTGTCGGGTTTGGCTTCTTTTTTTTCATGTACCTGAAACGAATCACGTTTACATTTTGATTTTTGTCCGTTTGATTTTGAAAGGTTACATCAACTTATGCTAAAACTATTAGATTCCCTCGCCTTCATCTTTGCTTTTGGATGCGTGGGTGGATGGATCATAGAGTTTTTCTACCGACATTTTGTTCCATCCATCGGTCAAACAAAGAAATGGGTCAATCCCGGCTTTCTTTCCGGTCCGTGGCTTCCGCTTTACGGAACCGGACTCAGCATCCTTTATGTGATGTCCTTCATCGAATTGCCGGGAATGAAGATCGACAGCTGGGGCAACAAGATCCTGGTGCTGCTGATCATGGTAGTGGTCATGACCATAATCGAGCTGATCACCGGATACATTTTCATCATCCGGCTGAATATGCGGCTGTGGGATTATTCCGATAACAAGTATAATTTCCACGGACTGATCTGCCCCCTGTATACCTTTTTCTGGGGTATCATCTGCGCGATCTACTATTTCATCGTACACAAACCCATGCTGAAGTTCCTGGATACCCTGATCTATCTGCCGGGCTACCATATCGGTGTGATCATCTTCTATACCTTATTCATCCTGGACTTCCTGCGTGCCATAAAGATCCTTCGGCTGTTGAAGCATCTGGCCAAGGAATTCAATATCGTGGTGCTGTTTACCGCCTTCCGCGGGAAGCTGAATGAGGTAAGAAACGCCTCGAAAGAGGAATCCCATTTCTTCCGTCCACTGGAGCTGAAGTCCCTCCCCATGCGTACCTTCTTCGTGAAGTACAAGGACGCCTTCACCTTCTCCAAGCTGCGGGACAGACTCTCGCAGATCAAGGATCGCCATAACGGAAACGAGAATGATCCCAAGCTGCAGACTGCCGATGTCCACGATGATTCGGAAGTGATCTGATCCATATTATGATGCTGGTGTCAGGTAAGGTCTCATGTGACTTTGCAAGCGCATCGCACGGATCTTTTGACCCTATCATCATTTTACATCTGTGAACACAAAAATTCCCACATTTCACTAAGGAATGTGGGAATTTTTATGTGTCATCCTGAACAAAGCGAAGGATCTTCATGACTTTAAGCGGAGTAAGCTCCTTCATGCATGCCGCTTTCTTACATCTGCTTCATCTGTTCCTCCACATGCTTCTTCAGATCCTCGCAGATCGCTTCTACCTCTTCGTTGGTCATGTACTGGAAGCTCCTGAGGGAACGAAGCGGCATGAAACGAACAACAGCCTCCACCATTTCCTCCGTCTCACTCTGATTGCTCTGGAATTTATCCATATATGGCTTCAGGCGTTCCAGAGTAAACTCCCGGGTGTAGGGGCTTGCCAGCAGGTCACCCAGCTGTACATCCGGAGTGATCACCGGCGGCTTCTCCCTGCTTCCGATGATCCGGACCTCCTTGGAGTACTCGATCTGTCTGGAGGAACGTCCTACCTCAAGGATATAGCTGCCATTTGCGGCATACCAGTCACCCTGCTCGGTGTCATACCAGGAAAATGCCCGGCTGTCCAGTGTAAACTGTGCAGTCTTCGTCTCTCCCGGTTCCAGAGAAAGCTTCACAAAGCCTTTAAGCTCATGCACGGGACGAATAGCGCTTCCGGTGCGGTCAGCGACATAGAGCTGTACCACCTCTTTTCCGGAACGATCCCCGATATTGGTCACATCCACGGATACGGTCACGCCCTCTGAAGCCGTGAAGCTCTCACGACTCACCCGGAGGTTGCTGTACCGGAACTCCGTATAGGACAGGCCATGTCCGAAGGGGAAACGAACCTGCATCTGCCTGGTATCATAATACCGGTAGCCTACGAATACACCTTCCGCATAATCCACCTTCTTGTTCTTCCCGGGGAAGTTCAGATAGGACGGATTGTCCGACAGCTTGATAGGTAAGCTCTCTGCCAGCTTACCGGAGGGATTTACCTTTCCGTAAAGCACATCCATCACGGCCTCGCCTACGCCCTCACCACCGAGGTAGGCCTCAACGATACCGGCCACATCGTCTGCCCAGGGCATTTCCACCGGGGAACCGTTATGAAGCACAACCACCACGGGCTTGCCTGTCTTCACCAGCTCGCTGATCAGCTGGTTCTGGCATGCCGGCAGCTGCATATGCTCACGGTCATAGCCTTCGGATTCAAAAAGATCCGGAAGTCCGGCGAACACAACCACCTTGTCTGCAGCCATCGCTGCTTCCACAGCTTCCTTCTGCAGTTCCTCCTCATACTTGTCCAGTGTATCGGAGAAGCCGCGATTATAGGTAAATGTACCGTAATCCTGAGCTACGGAAAGTGCGGAAACCACCTTATAGCTTTCAATATGGGAGCTTCCTCCGCCCTGATACCGCGGATTCTCGGCAAACCCGCCGATCAGCGCCACCTTCTCCTCCTTCGCCAGAGGAAGGACCTTAGCCTCATTTACGGTCTCATTCTTTAACAGAACGATGCATTCCCCGGCGATTGCCACAGCCACATCATGATCCCTGGCCCGGTCGAAGGTCTCCTCCTTACGATTCTCGATAAAACGCTCAACCAGATGAAGTACATTCCGTACTGCGGTATCCAGGGCTTCCTCGGAAAGTGTTCCCTCCTGAACCGCCTTGCAGATCCGCTGGATGTTCACGCCGTTGGAGCCCGGCATTTCCAGATCCAGTCCCGCTGCCACACCGGCCACACGATCGGATACTGCGCCCCAGTCGGACATCACCATACCCTTATAGCCCCATTCCTTTCGGAGCACATCGTTGAGCAGCCAGGGATTCTCGGAGGAATAGGTTCCGTTCACCCGGTTATAGGAGCACATGAAGGTCCAGGGATCTGCTTCCTTCACTGCCATCTCGAAGGCCGGGAAATAAATCTCCCGGAGAGTCCGCTCATCCACCTCGGAGCTTCCGTACATCCGCTCGAATTCCTGATTATTTGCCGCAAAATGCTTGATGGAGGTACCCACATTTTCCGCCTGCACGCCGCGGATAATAGCCGAAGCCAGCTTACCTGCCACATAGGGATCTTCGGAGATATATTCAAAATTCCGTCCGCAAAGGGGAGAACGCTTGATATTTACCGCAGGTCCCAGGATGACGCCCACGTCCTCCGCCTGACATTCCTTACCCAGGGTATGTCCCATCTGCTCCAGCAGCTCCGTATCAAAGCTGCAGGCAGTAGCACAGGCTGCGGGGAAGCAGACTGCAGTGATCGTTCCGCCCTCGTTGGTCTCGGGGTTGGTGTACATTTTACGAAGGCCGTGAGGGCCATCGCTTACCTGGATCTTCGGAACCTCCAGCTCCGGATATTCCTGTGTCCACCACCAGCTGAAGCCTTCCACGGCTCTTGCCTTATCCTCCAGTGTCATGTTCTGCATGATCTTCTCGATATCCATATGGTACCTCCTGTCTTGGATCGTATCCGATTCTTTCTGCAACTGTAAGCCCGGCGCCCTCCACCGGTATGATTCTACTCTACAATGAACGAAGCGCCCCCGTCTATCGAAATTATGCGTTTCTTTGTATTTTTTTCATCAACAGACGCATATAGGCCGACTCCTCCGTCAGCCCGTCCAGGGGTACTGCTCCATGGCTGATCAGTTCGGCCGTGGTCTCGTAATGATAATTCTCCGGATCGCAGGGGAGGATGTAACAGGTCACGCCCGCTTCCCTGCACCGGTCCAGAAAGCCCACCAGCTCCTTCGGCGCGGTGGAGGAGTGATACAGAGTGTGCACCACCGCCCGGATCCCGCTGAGGGAGATACAGTCATAGCGGATCCCCACATAGGGATGCAGGAGAAGGACGTCTTCCGTGAGGTGAAGGTCGGGGACGTGCCAGAGAGAGTCCGGGCCCTGCGCAGCACACAAAGGTATAGCGTGCAAGTGATGGGATCCTTCGCCTTGCGGCTCAGGATGACAGACTTCTTCGGGCCATAGGCTTTCGCCCTTCGATTCAGGATGACGGACTTCTTCGGGCCATAGGCTTTGGCCCTTCGATTCAGGATGACGGACCGTTTGAGCTTCGGGCCATAGATATCCGCCTTCGGTCTTCGTTACCGGCTGCATCCCGGCGCTGAAGAAGTCATCCGTTCCCGGCTCACACTGCCGAAGCTCCGAGGCATAATGCAGATACATGACACCGTCGCCGTTCCGGTAGGGGACGTAGACGGGACTCGGCCCCCATTTCCGTGTCTCATTATCGGGACATGTCGCGGCTTCCGACTCGTTCTTCCCACGGCTTACCTCAGATGCCGGATGAACTGTATCCCGACCTGATACGTGATCTGCTCCGAACCGGAATGTACGAAGAAGGTCCAGGGCTGCAAGTGTATTCTCCGCGCCGTTGCTCTCCGGATCCTCCGGCGGGCGCTGGGCTGCCAGAAGAAAGACCGGTATGGGCGAACCTTCCATCAGTTCTCCCAAAAAGGCTGCGGTATACGCCAAGGTATCCGAACCATGGGTTATCAGGATCCCGTCATACCCGCTTAATTCTTCCTCCCTGAGGCAGGCCACCAGCTTCTCCAGATGGGAAAGGGTCATATGCTCGCTCAGTACCTGATAGGGTTCCCGGATGGTAAAGCGGATCCGTTCTCTCAGCTGGGGTCTTCGGTCATACACCACCCGAAGCAGCAGAGGCTCTGCGGCCCCATCCGTGCCATTTTCACTGCATACCAGTTTTCTTAATCCGTCCGCTTCCGCCGAGGTTCCGATGGTGCCTCCGGTAAGGACAAGTAATAGATTCATTTCGTTCATTTTTACATTTCCTGTTTCTTAACAAATTCCGAAAATCTCGGAAGAACTACGGAAATAAACCCTCTTTGGGAAATATCGATCAGTCCCTTTTCACTCAGTCTGATCCGATATTGCGAAAATTCATTTTTATTCTGTCCGGAAAGCTCCAGAAAATCCCTGGTTCGCATCGTTTCCTTTTGCGCGATAAAACGCATATTCCATCGATCCTTTTCCGAAAGCTCACTCCAGATCTTACTGTACACATATGCGGCAAGCGCTTTATCGTATTGTTCGATCACCTGCTCTGTTATCTCGTGCTTTGGTGATTTCCACATATATTTACCCAAAGCCTGATAAGCAAAAGGATAACCCCTGGTCAGCTTGACCATCTGATCCGCCGTCTGCTCCGATACGGACAGAACATTCATATAACTCTTTTTTATATCCAACGAATCCAAGGGGTCCATCATATACTTTGGTGCCCGATACAGAAAGGTTAGATTCTTTTCATCCTCCAGCGCATGGATATTTTCATATAATCCCGACATGATGAGATAGAACGGTAACTCCTGGCGGATCATGATCTGAAATGTGCTGGCAAATGCTTTCATACCTGCATTGTTATATACCTCATCAATGGTCACCACCAGTTTCTTCTTCCTTTTTTTCAGCTCCCGAAGGATCATTTCCAACGCAGACTCTATATCTGCCACCGGTTTTGTATTCTTTACCGATATCCCGATCCCAAAAGCGGAAAGATTGATCCCCGTATCAAAAAAATGCTTCAGAACATCTCCTGAATCATATAGTTTTGCCACAAGACTGGTGAGCATATCACGTTCAATATTCAGATCGATCACCAGCACATCTTTATTTTTACGGAAATACTGCTCGATTACCGTCAACGTAACGGTTTTCCCGGATCCCCGGACTCCCGTCAGCGTAAAACACTGGTTTTCACCCGATTCAATCTCCTCGGTGATCTCATCAATGATCATTTCACGCTCAATATACTGATTTGGCTTTTTCCCAAAGGAAATGGAAAATGGATTTCGTTCCATAGTTCAACTCCTCACACAGACGTATTCTGCTCCAACCCATACAAAATCTTATATACTTTTCAATTCTTATATACTTCTATATACTATTTGATTTATTATATACTTCTATATACTTTTTCGTCAATATAAAGGAGACTGCTGAACAGGAAATTGTCGTATTTCCTTACATGTTCCATATATTCGATGTAGTTAACATAATATTCTCCGCCCCAGGAGGAGATACGGAGCCACTTTCCGGCCGGGGAATTCTCGCCTGCAGCACCCAGCTCCAGGCATCCCGTCACGGTCACATAATGATCATGCATGGAGTTCACCTTCGTAAACCCGTCGGTGATATGGTACATGGGAAGACGCTCATTCCGGTGAAAGAATCCGGGACCCACGGAAAGAAGCACCGGAATATCCCTTGAAAGCATTTCCGAAAGACGCTTCTCGAACCTTTTTCTTCCGATGGACCATTTTGCCCGGTAGGGAAGCTTCTCCCG
>JAGBNH010000094.1 GCA_017634475.1 Eubacterium sp. | reverse complement strand
GCTGCCAGTAATAAAAGGATTTTTCCGGTATGCCATTTTTCGCACACCACTCCTTTTTGGAAATGCCCGCCGCATTGCCTTCGGCAACAATCTGTTCCCACTGGGCTCGGCGGATCGCTAATGCATTCTGATCCATGGGGTATTGCCCTCCTTATTCTGTGATAAGGATTATTATAGCGAGTCGAGGATCGATTTTATACAACACAGTTTATTTGACGCTTACTTTTCATCAAAAGGGTAAGTTTTGCGATCACACGTTGTTGGAGTTATGGACTGTTCATGGTATAATGTATGGGACATGGCACAGCTGCAGCATTGCAGTATGTGTTGTGTTACCGGATCGGGGGTGCATCCGAATGGATGCGTCCGTAAGAAATTGTTCCCATATCCATAAAGCGGCTTTACGGACAGCCGGATGTGAGGAGCAACTTTGAGCCACAGCATAATCATGTACTTCCCCCGGTCCGGATTTGTATGGAAGTCAGCCACGTAATCAAAGAGATAAAGGAGATCCGTCTTCTGCCATACGGCAGAAGATCTTTGGTAAAGACGGCTTTGAGCAGTTTTTCAGCTCATGTATAATGCCTACGGACTTAACGGAGGAACAAAATGATCGACAAAGAAAAGGTGTATAGAGACATCAGTGCATTTATCTATAAGTATACTCACGATTCAGCGCTTACATATCCGAAACCGGAGGACTATGTGCAGCTGTCGGAGGATATGGGTTTTGCAAAAACAAGCCTCAGGCTGGATTTCCCGAAGGGAATGTTTGCCAGTGCGAATAATATCACCAGGATCATTTATGATTCCGGAAGAGAGCCCGGAGAGGAGATCCCCTTTCGCTATACGGTCGCCATGGGCGGGATCGTGGAGGTGGTATACTTTCTGAACCGGGAGATGAAACTGTCGGAGGAGGACCTGCATCTTTACCAATGGGTATGTGATCAGATCTTTCTGGTATACGGAAAACAGCAGGTAGTGGATGCCCTGAACCTGGTCTCAAAGGTGAGCCGGTGAAGGAAATATAAAAGAATTCGGAGCGGTGGATATCCATCGCTTCTTTTTTTTCATCGCAGCCGGGTTGCTGCGCTTTTGTTATCCGGACAGCAGGCTCCCGGCATTCATCACTGGGACCTATAACGAAATTTGTACGAGTTGAACAAAAAATGTAATCGTGGTAATATCTAACCAGCTATGATGATCACACAGACTGAAAGGAGATTTGGCATGAAGATCACAACATTCAATCCACAGATAATAACAAACAATCCGGAACCGGTCATTGAACTGTTTCAGGCCTTAGGGTTTGAGAAACGCCATGATCAGAAGGAGATCGGGGAACTGAAGGTGGAGGGTATCCGCATGAAGGATGCAAACGGATTTCCGCTGGATATCTCGGTCCCGCCTGTTTCCCTTCCGAAGGATCTGATAGCGATCCGGATCAATGAAGATGATTTCGATGAGGCATATCAGTTCTTCATGGAGCACGGATTCAAAAATTATTATGGGGATCAGACGGTTGACAGCAAATCCGCCAGATCCGCAATCCTCATTTCGGAATCTGGATTAGGAATTAATCTGGTCCAGCATATAAAGAAGTAAAAACAGGGGAAGGTTACGGCTCGTAACCTTCCCCTGTTGCATTACAAGTAGCTATGGTCTGCTTTCATCCGACTTATCCGAAAGGATGACGATAGGGGGAGGATGGCGCGTGCAGTAGGGAAATTTGCTGCGAGAGGAGCTGTGCGATGGAACGATTGGGGACGGTTCTGGGCGTCCCAGAACCGTCCCCAATCGTTCCACAGGCCTTAAGCGTTGCCCGCTGATTACATTTATGCTATATTTTAAACGGAAAATATGCTGTGCTTTATAACAGTCAGTTTGGCTAAAGGATGTGACGGTGGGAGTAGGCTATGATGAAGATTCTGAAGAGTAAAGGTTGGACGTTGGCTGCGATCGGGGTCGCGCTGGTCATGCTGATCAGCGGTATCCTGGCTGCTTTGCGGTTCTATGTCCCGTCGAAGCTTTATGATACACCGGTAAACCTTCTGGAAGGGAAGTATTCCGTCGATGGCGGAGAGTGGAAGGAGTTTACGGCGGATCAGTCGATCACGGATCGTTTTCACAAGATCGAGACCCGGGGGAAACTGACCTTGGATACTCGCGCATACTATGATGAGATCAATCTTTCCACAAAGGATGTCTGGTTTGAGCTGAAGACAGCTGCGGGGAATAAGATCGCCGCCTATACCTTTGATGAAATGAAACTTTCTTATGAGCATCTGAAGGTGGGCCGGCCCCTGGCTCTCGAGCTTCCGGATACCCCGGGATACAGGATAACGACTCTTTGGCCAAAGCTGCTCACCGAACAGGGGATCACGCCGGATACGGAGCTTGTTCTTAACGTGGAGTACCCATACAGTACAGGGTGGGAGAATTTAGAAAATTCGCTTCATATAACTTATAATTTTAACTCCGGGTTGTATCTTCGCTTTTTCTTCGAAGCGCTTCCTGTGGTCCTTCTTTTTGTTCTGGTATGTTTTTTTGGGATCTTCTTTTTTCCCATCGCGGGACGGATTCTGGGGAGAATGGATTACCGGTATCTTACCTTCGGCGCTGTATGCTTTTTCTGGGGCACTTATATGATCGTGCAAAGCCTGTCCATATATCTTAACCTTTGGATCATGGATCCCACGCTTTGTATGATGCTGGATCACCTGACAGAATTCGGTTTTCTTTCTTCCCTGCTGTTTTATTTCAAGACCAATTTGCGGCGCGGCAGTTCACAGGGCATCGCAAATCTTACAGGCACCATATACCTGGGAGTGGCCATTACGCTTCTTATTCTTCATCTGACCGGGACCGCAGATCTTACGTCGACAGAGGTTCTGATGAACAGTATTACCGGGACCTTTATTCTGCTGATGATCGTCCTTCTGATGACTGAGGTGAAGGGAAGCAGGGACACGCTGTACTTCCTGCTGTCCTGCATCCCTCTGATCCTTACCCTGGGCATAGATCTCATGGACCGGTTTATCTCCATTCCGGGGGCGCATTTCTTTTGGTATGGTATGGCAATCACCATGTTCGTTCAGATCATAGCACTCTGTTATGATTTAAGGCAGCAGTATCTGGAACGCCTCCGTTATGAGAAAATGCAGAAGGAGCTTTATGAGGCAAATGTAGCGGTGATGGTGAGCCAGATCCAGCCGCATTTTATGTACAATGCGCTGACATCCATAGCCATGATGTGCAAGAAGGATCCGGATAAGGCACAGGAAGCAACGGTTACCTTCGCCAAGTATCTTCGTGGTAATATGGATTCTCTTAAGCAGAAAGAACCGGTTCCCTTCAAACAGGAACTGGAACATCTCAAGAAATATCTCTATATCGAACAGCTGAGGTTTGGTAAAAAGCTGAATGTGGAGTATGATATCCAGGCTACGGATTTTAAACTTCCGCAGCTTTCCGTACAGCCGCTGGTTGAAAATGCCGTAAAGCATGGCGTGGGAATGAAGAGGAAGGGCGGAACGGTGACCATAGCCACACGGGAGACGGAGGAAGCCTATGAAGTGATCATCACCGATGACGGGGTCGGATTTGATGTGGAGGCTGCCCGTGATAATAAGGAGAAAGAGAAAGACGGTCACGTGGGTATGGAGAATACAAAGCGCCGGATCAGAGAAATGTGCGGCGGTGAGGTTGTGATCGAAAGTACGATCGATGTGGGGACAACTGCCCGGCTGATCCTGCCTAAGAAGAACCAGGATGGATGTCATCCTGATCAAAGCGAAGGATCTTACCAAAGAAGGAGGAGTTGACTATGCGGATACTATGTCTGGATGATGAACCTCTTGCTCTCGAAATGCTGGAAACCTATGTACAGGAGGTAAAGCCGGACGCAGACGTGGAAGGCTTCGACGATCAGATCGATCTTTTGGAGTCGGCGGAAAAATCCGGATGTGATGTGGCATTTTTGGATATCCATATGCGTGGTATGACCGGTGTGGAAGTCGCAAAGCGGTTGAAGGAGATCAATCCGAAGATGAATATCATCTTTGTCACCGGCTTTTCCGAGTATAAAGGAGATGCCATGGATATGAAGGCATCCGGTTATATCATGAAACCGGTAACCAGGGAAGAAGTGGCTGAAGAAATGGATAATCTCAGATTTCCCATCGTTCCGAAGAAGAATGCGCTGCTTCGTATCCAGTGCTTCGGTAATTTTGATGTCTTCACGCCAAATGGCGATCATGTCCGTTTCGAACGTTCCAAGGCGAAGGAGGTTTTCGCATATCTTGTGCATCGCCACGGAAGCTCCTGTACATTGCGGGAGATATTTGCCATAATATTTGAGGATGAGCCATATGAAAAGAAACTCCAGAATCTGCTGCAGACCTACATTTACGCCATGATCAAGAGTCTGAAGGAGATCGGCGCTGCGGATGTGATCGTCAGAAGTTACAATGCCCTGGCTGTAAATCCGGACCTTCTCGATTGCGATCTTTACCGGTTTAAGGAACTGGATCCCGGCGCGGTCAATGCATATGAATGTGAGTACATGAATCAGTACTCCTGGGCGGATTTTCTCTTCAATGAGTATTAAAGTTTTGGAACCAAATCTCGCGTCAGAATAACGACTTGACAAGTTAGCTGAGTCTAACTATACTGTTTCATGGTTAGATAAGACTGACTAATATGCGGCGAGGAGATTGAAATGAAAAAAACAATTGTAAGGATCGACGGCATGATGTGTGGTATGTGTGAGGCACATATCTGTGATGTGATCAGAAAGACTTTTTCAGATGCGAAGAAGGTATCCGCTTCCCGTAAAAAAGGAGAAGCGAGTTTTCTGACGGAGAAGGAACCGGCTGAGAGTTTACTCGCGGAAGCAATCACGTCCATGGGATATACCTACATTTCCTCGGAAAGTGTGGAGTATAAGAAAAAGGGACTGTTTGGACGTTAGGAGGAGCCACCCTGTCAGGAGGAGAGAAACAGAGAATCGCCATCGACAGGGCCATCATGAAGGATGCACCCATCATCATACTGGATCATTGAGGGTCTTGGAGTGACACTTATCATAATGTCAGATCAGGCCCTCTTTTTTTGTTCCTCATTATCCGTTATAATAGGATTCGGGAGGATTGGTACTTGATGAAAAGTAAAGCAACTGGTATATTTTTCAGTATGCTGTATTGAGAAAAGAATGGAATGGAGGCAGAGTATGAAAGTAGCAGTGACTTATGAGAATGGAGAGATATTCCAACATTTTGGAAGAACACCACAGTTTAAGATTTATGAGATTGAAAATGGAGAGGTGAAGTCCTCGCAGGTGATCGATACGGGAGAGACCGGGCATGGGGCCTTGGCGGGATTTCTGCAGGAGACAGGTGCCAATGTAATGATCTGTGGCGGAATAGGCGGAGGTGCGATCAATGCCATGGCAGAATCCGGTATCAAAGTGTATGCCGGTGCATCCGGAAACGCTGATGAAGTCATTAATTCATATTTAGAAGGAACGCTTGCAGAGGTTGGTGAGGCTACATGCAATCACCATGATCATGAACATCATGGTGACCATGACTGTGGGCATGGAGGGTGCCATCATTAACTTTTTGTAGCTTCGGTAAAAATATAAACAGGAAATGTCTGTCATGCCCATACTTATTGAACTATTCTTAACCTTTGTAAAGATAGGCTTATTTACCTTCGGCGGAGGGTATGCGATGCTATCGATCATCGAGAATATCTGCGTTGAAAAGAAAAACTGGATTACTCATGACGAGATGATGAATATAACGGTGATTGCCGAATCGACTCCCGGACCGATAGCGATTAACTGTGCTACGTATGTTGGTTACAAGAAAGGTAAGCTTCCGGGCGCGATTCTTGCGACTCTTGGAGTGGTGATACCTTCGTTTATTATTATTTTTGTCATATCCATGTTTCTGGAAGGATTCTTAGAGATTAAATGGATAGCGCACGCATTTCAGGGTATCAAGATAGCGGTTGGAATATTGATTCTTGATGCAGCTATCAAGATGATCAGGAAGATGGAGAAGAAACCGTTGCAGATAGGTATTCTTTTGGCTTCATTTGCAGTGATTATGCTTATCAATGTGCTGAAGTTACACATATCATCGATATTGGTAATGCTCATGGCGGTGCTTGTCAGCGTAGCCTTCTTTCTTGCAGAAAAAGTACGCAGAAAGGAGGAATAGGCATGATTTTCTTAGATCTTTTGATAGGATTTCTGGAAGTCGGACTGTTTTCTTTTGGCGGAGCGTATGCGGCTATACCGCTTATCAGAGATGTGGTGCTGGCGCACGGGTGGATGGATGAAGATATGCTGTCTTATATGATAGCGGTCAGTGAGAGTACGCCGGGGCCCATTATGGTGAATCTTGCCACTTATGTAGGTAGTAATAAGGGAGGTCTGCTTGGAGCGGTGATTGCCACGACGGCGGTAATGCTTCCTGCATTTTTCATTATACTTTTTATCGTGGTGATTTCCAGGAGCCTTCTTAAGAACCCTTTCATACAGGCTTCGATGAGAGGTCTTAAGTCATGTGTCGTCGGCATCATATTGGCAACCGGTGTCTATATGATTCTCGGCAATTGCTATATAATGACGAAAGGCAGCGTTGATTATGCAGCGATTTTCATCACTTGCGTCCTTGCATTGTTATATTTTGGATCCCGAAAAGTTATCAAAAAAGGGCTGTCACCTATTGGGCTTATATGCTTGGCGGCTGTGACCGGGATGATTGTTTATGGAATATGATAGATTTCAGTTTATATAGAAGAAAGAAGTGCTTGCAAAATGCAGGCACTTTTTTTATAATGGGCATGTAAACGTTTTCATCAAGTTTACAATAAATTGCAAAATGGGGTTAATCAGTAATCTAAGGCAGGACACAGACGGATCAAGGATCATAAGGAGGAGCGTATATGATAGTTTATGAGGGAAAAGCTGTATTTGAGGGAATAGCCATTGGTAAGTTGTCCGTCTATAAGAAGAATGAAGAGACGGTAAAGCGTGAGAAGGTAGAAGATGTGGAAGCCGAGGTGGCAAGGTATGCCTCCGCCCGGGAGGAAGCAGTTGAACAGCTTCAGGCACTGTATGAGAAGGCCGTGAAGGAGGTCGGTGAGGCTTCGGCAGAGATCTTCGAGGCCCATCAGATGATGGTGGATGATGACGATTTTGTCGAATCTGTCGAGGGCATCATCCGTACCCAGGGAGTCAACGCTGAGTATGCTGTTGCCGAGACCGGGGACAACTTCAAGAAAATGTTCGAAGAGATGGAAGACGAGTATTTCCGGGGAAGAGCTGCGGACATCAAGGATATCTCCGAGCGGATCGTCAGAATCCTTCAGGGCAACGGCGGCGAGGGCATCGCTTCCGATGAACCGGTGATCGTGGTGGCTGATGATCTGGCTCCGTCCGAGACGGTACAGATGGATAAGGATAAGATCCTGTCCTTCGTTACGGTACACGGCTCCGCCAATTCCCATACCTCCATCCTGGCGAAGACCATGAATATCCCTGCAGTCATTACCTGTCCCATCCCGCTCACCGAGGAGGTGGACGGCAAGGAAGCGGTAGTGGACGGATTTGAAGGCAAGATCTATGTGGAGCCTACGCCGGAGGTTTTGGTTGAGAAGCAGAAGCTGCTTCAGACAGAACTGGAGAAGAAGGCTCTCCTGGAGGAACTGAAGGGCAAGGAAAATGTAACGCTGGACGGCCAGAAGATCAATCTCTATGCCAATATCGGAAATACCAAGGATCTGGGACTGGTACTGAAGAACGATGCCGGCGGTATCGGCCTCTTCCGTTCGGAATTCATCTATCTTGGTTCCTCCGATTATCCCACTGAGGATGAGCAGTTTGCCATCTATAAACAGGTGGCGGAAACTCTGGCGGGCAAGAAGGTGATCATTCGTACCCTGGATATCGGTGCGGACAAGCAGGCTGATTATTTCCAGCTTCCCGCCGAGGAGAATCCGGCCATGGGACTTCGTGCCATCCGTATCTGCCTCACCCGTCCGGAGGTATTTAAGACCCAACTGCGTGCGATCCTGCGGGCATCTGCCTTCGGTAAGGTCTCCATCATGTTCCCCATGAT
>JAGBNH010000093.1 GCA_017634475.1 Eubacterium sp. | reverse complement strand
GATCAACAGCAGAATTACGGACAGCAGGGCTACGGGCAGCAAGGCTACGATCAGCAACAAGGTTATGAACAGCAAGGCTATGGACAGCAACAAGGTTATGGACAGCAGGGTTATGGACAGCAGGGCTACGGGCAGCAAGGCTACGATCAGCAACAAGGTTATGGACAGCAGGGCTATGGACAGCAGAGCTACGGATACTCCGACCCCTACGCACCGATCCCGGGCAGCAAGCCTCCGAAATCCGGCGGCAGCAAGAAGAAGCTCATCATCATCGCAAGCGCGGCTGTTGCGGTCATTGCCGTAGCTTTAGTGCTTTTCCTTGTGGTATTCAAAGGAAAAGCAGGTGCCGAAACAGCCACCGAGGCCGCTGAAAACTACCTGAAATTCACGTTGAACCGGGATGCGACAGGGGTCATAAACTGCATGTTCCCCACCTCCATGCACACTGATGTAGATAACGCATGTAAGGCAAAGACGGGCATGTCATTTTCAAACTATCTGGATTCCCTTCTGGACGAAACGGAATTTAACGCCGAGGTCCGCAATATCCATTCAGAGGTCCGCCGCACCTATGATGAGGACGAACTCCGTGAACTGGAAAAAGAATTCCGATCGAACTTCGGTAGTGACATCCACCTCGAAGAAGCCCAGCGGATCAAGGTCATCTTTGAGATCAAGGGGACATTCGAGGGTGACTTATACGAGGACTGGGAGGAAGAAAACAATTCGGTAACGGTATATAAATACGAAGGCAAGTGGTATTGTTACGATTAATTCGAAAGGAATGCCATGGAAAAAAAGCAAGGAAAACCTGATCCCAAACTCCGTAGATTACTTGGGATAGCCTCTGTTATTGCAGGATTACTCATTCTTGCCATGGTCCTGATGGTTCTTCTTGTGAATAAAGATGGAAGGGAAACTCCGGAGGATGCGGCAGAAGAGTATATCCTCTTTCATGCCCGGAACAAGGGAAAGAAGCTGAAGGAGGTTCTGATTCCCGCAGATCTTCAGTCCGAGGTCAGTGAATACACGAAGAAGCTGTATGATCTCCCTATCGATGAGTACATCGACCGGATGCTGTCCGAGGCAAATACAGGAGCCCAGCTGAGGAACATCAAAGTAGAAGTGGGAATGGAGCTCACCGGAACAGATGTCCTGGATTTTCAGGAAGCCTTCTATAAAGCCTTTCATGTCACCCCCGCCATCGAGTCGCTGGTCAGGGTCAGCATCAGCTATGAAGTAACCGGCACCTTCCGTTACGAGTACCACCCGGACTGGGAGCCCAGCGGCATTTCCGTGAAATGTTTCAAGTATAAGGGCCGGTGGTATTGCTATTGATCCGATGCGGTCACGTGTCCCACATTTTACCGAACAACCGGAAAAATGCACTTGCAATCCATTTTAGGATATGGTATATTTTCTAAGTATGATTTTTCGCAGGTGAAACTGCAGTTGGTTCTTTTGTATTATAGTGAAAAAGGGGATTGATAATCGTGAAGACAGCACTTACCGTAGCACTGATCATTGACTGTGTACTTTTGATGATCGTGATCCTTATGCAGGAAGGAAAGGAGAACGGACTTACCGGTTCTCTGACAGGAAGTACGGATACCTACTGGGCCAGGAACAAGGGCCATTCCAAGAATGCCGTGATCAAGAAGGTTACCGTAGTACTGGCCGTTCTGTTCTTTGTACTCAGCGCCCTGCTCAGTTCAAAGTTTATGGCATAAGTATCATCGACCTTGCATATATCGGCAGTATACCGGACAGGAAAAAGTGCTATGAAATTAAGCAGATACTTGATTTCGCAGCACTTTTTTCTATGCTTTTTTTCTGCCGTCTGTCGGTGTATACTATAAAAAAGAGCAGTAGAGATCTGATCTTAATGGGGGTGTAAAATTATGAGTAAAGATAAAGAGATAAATACCGATGGGCCGGATACGGATATCCATTTACAGAAGTCCTTATGGAAGGATCAGCTGAAGATGCTGATGAGCCGTAAGGATTATAAGCCCATGAAGCTGAAGGAGCTGTGTTTTCTCCTGGAGGTTACAGGAGCGGATCGGGATGAATTTCAGGATCTGTTAAATACGCTTTGCAGTGACGGCACTCTGGTACGAACCAGGCATGATCGGTATCTGCTTCCGCCCGGCGACGTGCTCACGGGGGAATTCTTCGGAAGCAAAAAGGGATTTGGCTTCGTCCGGGTTGAAGGATATGAGGAAGACTTTTTTATCCCCGAGAAGAGTGTGAACGGGGCATTTCAGGGAGATAAGGTGATGATCCGCCTGAGCCGCGGAAAAAAGGGTGTCGGCGGGAACCGGGAAGAAGCGGAGATCGTTAAGATCCTGTCCCGGGGGATCACGGCGGTGACTGGCACCTATCTTGTGCGAGACGGCATAGGATTCGTTACCACCGGCAACAAGAAGCTTGGTACGGATCTCTACATTCCCGCCGGAAAAGACATGAAGGCGGTGGACGGAAACATTGTGGTTGCCGAGATCGAAAAATACGATTCCAGGGGTGCAGCTCCGGAGGGACGGATCATTGAGATCCTGGGGCATATCGATGATCCGAAGGACGATATCATCGCTGTGGTCCGGGCCTTCCATCTGCCCGAAGAATTCCCCGAGGAAGTCATGGAACAGCTGCGGGAGATCCCTGACCGGGTGACGGAAGAGGAGATTCGGGGAAGAAGAGATTTCCGTGACATGGAGACCGTTACCATCGACGGAGAAACCGCCAAGGATTTTGACGACGCCATAACCCTGACGGAGGAGAACGGGATGTTCCGGCTGGGGGTGCATATCGCCGATGTGACCCACTATGTCCGTGAGGGAAGTCCTCTTGACCGGGAAGCGCTGAACCGGGGAACCAGTGTCTATCTTGCAGACACGGTGATCCCCATGCTGCCGCATCAGTTGTCCAACGGGATCTGTTCCCTGAATCCGGAGACAGACCGGCTCACCCTGTCCTGTATCATGGATATCGACTCCACAGGACAGATCGTTGCCCACGAGATCTGTGAAGGTGTGATCCATTCCAATGAACGGATGACCTACACGGACGTAAATAAACTCATCGAAGAGACGGAAGATGCACCGGTGGAGTGTTACCGGCACATGATCCCCTTTTTCAAGCGTATGGCGCGTCTCTCCGCCATTCTGCGGGAGCGTCGTCATGAACGGGGATCCATCGATTTTGATATTCAGGAAACAGAGATCGTTGTGGGAGAAGACGGAAAGCCGGTGGAGATCCGGGCCCATGAACGAAATACAGCCACCAGGCTCATCGAGGATTTCATGCTGGCAGCCAATGAGACCATCGCAGAGGACGCCTTCTGGCAGGAGCTTCCCTTTGAATACCGTGTCCATGAGGCACCGGATGACCGCAAGGTGGAAGCCCTGAAATATATGCTCCGGTCCTTTAAACTCTATCTTCATGGGGGCCGTGAGGCAGTTCATCCCAGAGAGTTTCAGCGGATCCTGAAGGAGATCGAAGGGAAGCCATATGAAGCCATGATCTCAAAGCTGACCCTCCGCACCATGCAGCGTGCACGATACGGAACGGTCTGCACCGGACATTTTGGTCTGGCTGCAAGATATTACTGCCACTTTACCTCCCCCATCCGAAGGTATCCGGATCTTCAGATCCATCGGATCCTGAAGGAAAATCTCCACGGTACACTGGACGACGGCCGCCGTGCCCATTATGAGCATCTGCTTCCGGAGGTGGCTGCGGACAATTCCATAAAGGAAAGAAGAGCGGACGACGCGGAACGGGATGTGGACAAGCTGAAGCAGATCGAATACATGGAAGAGCATCTCGGAGAGATCTACGAAGGGATCATTTCCGGCTTCAATTCCCAGTCCATCTATGTGGAGCTGCCGAACACCATTGAAGGACAGATCCTGCTGGGGAGTCTTGTGGATGATTTCTACGAATACCACGAGGAAGCCTTTGAAATGGTGGGGACCTGGACGAAAAAGGTCTACCGGCTGGGAGATCCCGCAGTAATCCAGGTAGTTAAGACAGAGAAAGCAGAGCGAAGGATCATCTTTCGCTTTACAGAAAAAGAGGATCCGTCCGAAAATGCGGATCAAGAAGGATAATCAACCATGAAAAAGGAAGAGAAGAAGCTGATCGCCAATAACAAAAAGGCGTATCACGATTATTTTATCGAACAGACCTATGAGGCCGGCATTGCTCTGGCGGGGACCGAGGTAAAGAGTCTCCGCCTTGGGCAGTGCAGCATAAAGGAAGCCTATGTAGGCGTACATGACGGAGAGATGTACATTTACCATATGCATATCAATCCCTACGAAAAAGGAAATATCTTCAACAAGGATCCCCTCCGGACCAGGAAGCTCCTTCTCCATAAGGCAGAGATCCGGAAGCTGGCAGGGGCAGCCTCCCAGGACGGATATACCATCATGCCCCTTTCCGTTTATTTCCGGGACGGAAGGGCCAAGGTGGAGATCGGTCTGGCAAAGGGTAAGAAGCTGTACGACAAGCGGGACTCCATTGCAAAGAAGGACCAGAAACGGGAAGCAGAACGGGAATTCAAGGTACGGAATCTGAAGTGATCTCCTGATGTTTTTTATGTGAATCCCGTAAATCTACTTGATTTTCTCCCGGTGATTCATTAAAATATGGGAGATGTTTTTGGGAAAGAAGGCGTTATTTCAATGAGTCAGGAAAAAGTTGACCGTTACAAAGAAGAGAAGAAGAACCGTGAGAAGAACAAGAAAAAAGCGAAGATCAAAAAGATCCTGATCATTTTTCTTGTGGCACTGATCATCGGCGGTGGAATCGGCTTTCCTCTGGGACGCTGGTTTTACAATTACAAGAAGACCCATGTAAACGAAGAAGAGGTATTTGTGGCTTACCACGATTATGAGACCTGGTTCAACAATTACTGGGTAGAGAACTATTCTGATTTTTATACCGGTGCAGAGCTTGCTACGGAAGGAAATACCGAGGGTACCGGCACGGAAACTCCGGCTTCCGAAGCAGGGAAGGATACAGAGGCTGCTTCTACAGAGGCCGCTGAAGCTCAATCTACAGAGGGGACGGAAACTGTTCCGTCACAAGAACTGACACCGGATAACAAATAAACCAGGGGTTGTACTGGTTTCGACAGGGATTTAGAAGTCCCGGCAGCCATCCGTGGTCCGGATCCACGTAAAAAGTCGGATTAAATATAAACGCTAAAGAAGAAAAATTAGCACTCGCTGCCTAAGGGCGGCTGTCGACCCGAAGATCATCCGCTGTTTTCGGTTTTCGGCATCATAAGCAGGCGGAGAACGTTCTTCCCAAAGCTTTGCGGGTTGAAACGAATCATGAAGCTACCAATTCCCTGAGCCTGTCTTTGGGCGCCCGGATGAGGGAATCTTAAAGCAAAGACTGTGATGGAAGATACCGGTATGGAAGAGTCTTTGGACGCGGGTTCGATTCCCGCCAGCTCCATAAAAAGACCATCTCGTTGAGATGGTCTTTTTATGTTATGAATAAGGGAATCGAACGGCGAGACCGAGGAGCGTTAAGCGACGAGAGAACGACACGGTGTGTCGTTCGCGTCGATGCCCGGCCTGAAAGGCGCCTATGGCGCCGGTGGGATTCCCGCCAGCTCCATAAAACAGCAGGACGATCTGAAAGGATACGACCGTCCTGCTGTTTTATTATGCCGTGATCAGTGGTTCCGCGGGTTCTGTCTCATGAGCTTTTGGACCACTGCGTGAGCGTAATCCTTTAGTTTGTCAGGATTACCCAGAAGTCCGTCGTCCGCAGCGATAAAGTCTGAACGTTTTATCGCAGGATCAGTAAAATGTTGAGCACCGGTATAGTCCGCTGCCGATAGGAAGAAGCCTTCCTGCTTCTGTTTTGTGATGCGGCACTGACAGGTACCACTGTGCAGCATAAGACATAGACTAAGATTTCGACCATTGCCGGAAAGAGAAGCTCCGAAGCCGGTGGTCTCCAGCGGTTTGGGAAGATCATACTCCGTAAAGAGCGGAATGTTCAGGAAAAGGCGGTTTCCTTCCTGGGTTGTGGAAAGCTCACCCAGGGTGAAATTACCGTCCCCAAGCTCCATCAGAGCCTGCATCCGGGCCAGATGGAACATTCCCTCCATATCGTCCCGATTATGAAGCAGTACCAGATCCCGATGATGCTCATTTCCTGAGGAAAGATAGGAGAGGTAGACACTGATCAGCTGCCCGCCGTCGTACTGATCCTCACGTTGGATCCCCAGATACTGTTCCACCGTTTTCTGCCTTACATTGGGAAGACCCAGGGCATACTTCATGGGTTTTACCCCGGTATAAAGATCTACTGAGGTGAGACGGCTGATTTCATCCGGGATCAAGGTCCCCATGCTCTGCCGGATCTTGTCCATGCGGCCCCGGACAAAGGGGATGTCAAACCGGTCGCCGTTGAAATGGAACAGCACGGTACGGTCCTTCATTATCCCCATAAATTCCTCCAGCATGGCAGGCTCGCTTCGGCCGTCATCATTGAAGAGCTGAAGGATGGTCCATTCCCCGTCCTTGTACAGATTTATGCCAATAATGTAAATAAATGCATTGTTCGGACTGAAGCCTGTGGTCTCCAGATCAAACATGGCAACCTCTTTTTTTCCATACTTTTCCGCCAGTTTCTCCCATGCAGATATGCGATTTTTCGGTATTCTTTCGTAAAATGTTAACATAATTTTTTCCATTTTTTTGTGCTTTATGATAGAATGATTATAACACATTTTTTTGTGGTTGAAAGTTTGAAATTATGTGATATAATCACAAATAGAAGAATTTTGTCTAAACGGAGGGAAGAAGTAGCATGATTTCAGCAAATGATGTCAGATCACAGTCATTCAAGAAAGGTCTGTTCGGATACAAGACAGCAGATGTTGACAGCTTTAAAAGTGATGTTGCTCGTGCGTTAGATGAAGCTTTAGCAGAGATTGCAAAGCTGAAAGAAGAGAATGATCGCCTTTCTAAAGTCAATCAGGACAACAACATGAAGATCTTCGAACTGGAGAAGAAGCTGTCCGGCGATGACAAGGGCGATTCCAAGAAGGACAATAAGTCAGGCAAGAAGGGTTCCGAGTCGGTTCCTCTTAAGGATTCCGGGATCAAGGATGATAAGAAGTCTGATTCAGCAACATCCAAGTTTTTTAAGCAGGCAGAAGAGACTACAGTTGTCGGTGATGACGACGAAGTGTTCGTAGGCGAGATTGAAGAAGCACGCAAGCCGAATAAAGCAATGATCGGCGATGGCGAAGAAGAGGGCGGCGACGACTTCACCTTCCTGTAAAATGACCTGTAAATAAGATAGTCTGAGTATAACAGTAGTTTACAGTCCATTTAGATGATGCAAAGAGTGCTGCACCTGCAGCACTCTTTTTCAATAAATACACAGAGGATATATATGATCGCCTATATACGCGGAAATCTGGAATCCATCGAGGAATCCGGCGTGATCCTGGAGGCCGGAGGGATCGGGTTCTTTATCAATACCACGGGGAAAGTGACGGAGCAGCTGATGGGCATGCTGCACGAAGAGGTCCTTCTTCACACCCATCTGCAGATTCTGGAGAACGAACGGGTCCTGTTCGGTTTTCCGGACAAAACAGAGCTCAGGAACTTCAAACGGCTCATTGCCGTGAATGGAGTTGGCCCCAAATATGCACTTTCCATCATGAATCTGCTTTCGGCAGAGGAGCTTTATCTTGCCGTTCAGTCCGGAGATGCAAAGACCATCAGCAAGGCCAACGGCATCGGTCCCAAGCTTGCACAGCGTATCGTACTGGAATGCAAGGATGTGCTGGAGACCGGATCGGACATTCCCGAATATCTGCCTGATGCCGGGAAAGGTTCAGGAACCGCAGGAACCGGCAGTCTGCCTTCAGTCAGGAACGACGCCATCGAAGCCATGGAGGCTCTGGGATATTCCCGGACCGAAGCGCTTCGCGCCATCCGCAGTATACCGGATGCAGGAGAAAAAACCGTAGAAGAGCTGCTTTCCGCAGCACTGCGAAAACTAGGATAATGGATCGGGATCAATGAACAAAAGGATCATTACAACTGAAGTTACTCCGGAGGAGGAGAAGCAGGAAGCAGGACTTCGGCCCACCAGTCTGTCGGAATACATCGGACAGGAGAAGGTGAAGAAGAATCTCCGCGTATTTATCCATGCCGCGAAGAAGAGGCACGAATCTCTGGATCATGTGCTGTTCTACGGGCCGCCGGGTCTGGGGAAGACCACCCTCGCGGGGATAATTGCCCAGGAAATGGGGGTACAGCTTAAAGTAACCAGCGGACCGGCCATCGAGAAGCCGGGAGAGATCGCTGCGATACTGAATAACCTTTCGGAAGGGGATGTTCTCTTCATCGATGAGATCCACCGACTGAACAAGCAGGTGGAAGAGGTGCTGTATCCCGCCATGGAAGACTTTGCCATCGATATCGTCATCGGCAAGGGGGAAAGCGCCAGATCCATCCGTCTTTCCCTGCCACATTTCACCCTGGTGGGGGCCACCACAAGAGCAGGCATGCTCTCGGCCCCCCTTCGGGACAGGTTCGGCGTGGTGGACCGTCTGGAGTTTTATTCCCTGACGGAGCTGATGCAGATCATTCTCAGATCCGCATCGGTACTGAACATCGAGATCGACCAGGAGGGTGCGCTGGAGATCGCCAAGCGTTCAAGAGGAACCCCAAGACTGGCCAACCGGTTTTTAAAACGGGTCAGGGATTATGCAGAGGTTGAACATTCCGGAAAAATAGATTATACTATAGCCAGTCGTGCACTGGACATGCTGGATGTGGACAGCGCCGGTCTGGATATGACGGACCGTACCATCCTGGAAACCATCATGCGTCAGTTTCACGGAGGACCCGTGGGGCTGGATGTTCTGGCTGCGGCCATTGGTGAGGATGCGGGAACATTGGAAGATGTTTACGAGCCATATCTCATCAAGAACGGGTTTATCCACCGGACGCCCCGGGGAAGGGTGGTTTCGGAGGAAGCCTACCGGCAGCTGGATCTGATGCATCTTATGGAGAAATAACGGAACATTTGGGGAGGATATGACAGTGGCTCAGAAAACGGATATACCTGTAGTGATCGGCGGAAAGGTCTACACCCTGAGCGGATATGAGGGTGAAGATTATCTGCAGAATGTGGCAACCTATATCAACGGTAAGATCGCGGAATGCAAGACCTCCGAACAGTATCGCCGTCTGAGTACCGAGTATCAGGGAGTGCTCCTGGCACTGAATATCGCCGATGACTTCTTCAAGGCGAAGGCCAAGGCGGAAGAATTCTCCAGAGATGATTCGGAGAAGGAGCAGCAGCTGTATGATCTTCGTCATGAAGTGATCGAGGCTCAGATCAAGCACGAGGCCGCCCTGAAGCTGGTGGAAGAGTATAAGGAACAGATCAACGCCCTTCAGCGAAAGATCGTTCAGCTTGAAGCCGAGAAGGACAGAGATAAGCTGTCCGAGGGTCAGATGGAAATGAAGCTTGACAGCAAATTCGATACCGTCGTGACCGAGACCGAGAAAAGACCGGCAAGAAGGACAAGACGTACCGAATGATCTGATTAAGTCACGGAAAGCGCTGTAACAGATTATCACACCAACAACATATATAAGGAAAATGACTATGATGAATGGTTCTCCGGAAATACTTGCGCCCTGTGGAAATATGGCCGCATTTCATGCAGCCCTTTCTTCCGGTGCGGACGCCATGTATCTTGCACTAAAGAGTTTCGGAGCCAGGGCATATGCTGCAAATTTCGAACTGAGTGAGCTTCTTCAAGTAATTGAAGAGGCTCATTTGCATGAACGAAAGATCTATCTTACGCTGAATACCCTGCTGAAGGATGAAGAACTGAAACGAATCCCGGCGGTAATGGATCCCCTTTACCGTGCAGGGCTGGATGCGGTGCTGGTGCAGGATTTCGGATTATATCGTTTACTTCGGGAAAGGTATCCCGAGCTCATGCTGCATGCCAGCACACAGATGAACTTATGCTCCGTGGAAGGGGCAGCTTATGCCAGATCCCTGGGCTTCACCCGGGTGGTTCCTGCCCGGGAGCTGACACTTAAAGAGTTGAAGGAGATCCGGGAGAAGGCCGAGATCGAGGTTGAGGCCTTCGTCCACGGAGCCATGTGCTATTGCTACAGCGGCCGCTGTTATCTCAGTTCCTTCCAGGGCGGAAGAAGCGGCAACCGCGGAAGATGTGCCCAGCCCTGCAGAAAAAGGATCAACGGAGCCTATCGTTTCTCCATGAAGGACCTTTGTACATTAACGGATGTACCGGCCCTTATGGACGCAGGCATAGATTCCCTGAAGATCGAAGGCCGGATGAAGAATGAATACTATGTAGCCGCCTGCGTTGACGCCTACCGAACCATGGTGGAGGATCACCGGCAGGGTGTCTTCTCCGAGGAGAAAGCCCGGAAATACGAGGAACGGCTGGCAGAGGTATTCAACCGGGGCGGATTTACCCACGGATATCTCCGGCAGGTGAAGGGCCCGGATATGCTGGATATGGAAATGCCGGGCCGGGCCGGAGTCCCCATCGGAGAGATCCGGGGGATCGCAAGCGGTAAGCTCTCGGTACTTCCGGAGAAGGAGCTGAACCGGGGGGATTCCCTGGAGATCCGCATCTCGCCGGAGGAAGAACCGGTGCGACTCACGGTGGGAGATCCCGTACCCGCAGGAAGGACGGCCTATCTTGCAGCCCCTTCCACCCGGCGGCTGTCTTCGGGAATGCAGATCTACCGGGTGCGAAACGCCCGGATCACCCAGGAACTGGAAGACCGTTTTCTGAACCGAATGCCGCAGATTCCTGTATGGATGGAGATCACCCTTGCCGCAGGAAAGCGGATCCGGCTGGTCACCCGTACCGTAAGGGATACGGTATATGAGGCGGAAGGGATCGTGGCTGAGACCGCCACCGCACGTCCGGTTACCGATTCCGTCCTCCGGGATAAGATCGGAACTCTGTCGGACACCGGTTTTGAACTGAAGGAGCTTGTTATCCAAAACGATAAACAGAGCTTTATCCCTGCCGGTGAGATTAAACGCCTTCGGCGGGAAAGCCTGGAATGGCTGAGGGAAGAGCTGATCCGAAAAGGAAAGCGGCCGGATGACCAGAAATACCGGGATCTCCTGGATCCTGGGGAGAGTGGGCCGGAATTCCCGAAGCATACTCCTGTGGTCCCCGAAGGACCGGTATGCTTTGTAACCTCCATCCGGCAGGCCAGGTATCTGATGCTCCTTCCCAGGAAGCCTGCCGTTCTGGTCTTTCGAAATGACCTCAGCTATATGGACCCGGCAGAGCTGAAGCTCTTTGCAAAGAATCGGGGGGACGTACGGTTTATCCTGGGATTTCCCGCAATCTACCGGTCCCTTATCCCGGAAGAGTTAGTGGAGGAGTTATTCCTTCTTGGGGAGGAACTGGACGGCGTCTACCTTCCCGGCATCGACAGCCTGTCCTGGTATCTGGAACGGCTGGGAAAGGAAAATGCCCCCTCTGACAAGGTGCTCTTTCTCGGAGAGGCCCTTTATCAGTATAATCATCCCGCTGCAGAACATTTCCGTAAGGAAGCGGAACGTACCGGCAGGATCCTCTGGACCCAGAGCCCTGTGGAGCTTACGGGAGCGGAAGCCCCGGAGCATTCCGTAACTCTGGTTTACGGGAAGCTTCCCCTGATGCGGACGGTTCAGAACCCGGGAGATCTGGGGGCCTCGGGAATGCGGCTTTTACAGAATCCGAAATTGTGTTATAATAGCATCTTGAGCGATCATCCGGTGGTGAGTTTTCCCTCCGGCGCTGCAGCTTTTCTCTTTACCGACGAGAGCGAGCAGATGATGGAGAAGCTGCTTCGGATCGGTCATTCAACTACCGGCGACCGGCTCGTTCATGAACTGATGAACGAAATCAAAGACGCTGTCCGGCACAAAGGATTGTTATGAGTTCATTGATCTGTACCATATCCAAATATCTGATCCTGATCTTTATGGCACTGTATACCATCAAGTGTTTTCTTTACTTTTCCGCAAAAACCAGCCGGAAGAGAAACACGAATGCGAATCTGCAGATGGTGGATATCTTTGCCATTCATTTCCTGTGCCATCTGACCATGTACCTGAACACCAGAGAGCAGCAGGTGATCTGGTATTATTTAATCGAGCTTCTCATCGCCATTCTCTATGTGGTGATCTTCCGGTGCGTATATCCGGAGTCCTCCAGATTCATCATCAATTTCATCACCGTCCTCATGCTGGTGGGCTACAGCATGCTGACCCGGATCGACCGGGGACTGGCCACCAAGCAGTTCATCCTGGCCTCGGTAGCCCTTTTTATCACCAGCTTCCTGCCATTTTTCATGGGGAAGATGAAGACCATGAAGAACTGGACCATCCTGTACGGCATCGTGGGGATCCTGTTCCTTCTCACCGTATTCATTCCCGGCCTGGGAGTGAACCTCTACGGTGCAAGAAACTGGATCTTTATCGGCAGCATTTCCCTGCAGCCCATGGAATTCGTGAAGATCATCTTCATCT
Organism: Eubacterium sp.; assembly: GCA_017634475.1. Taxonomy (GTDB): domain Bacteria; phylum Bacillota; class Clostridia; order Lachnospirales; family Lachnospiraceae; genus Eubacterium_Q. The sequence continues at coordinate 15,225 of JAGBNH010000093.1, read as the reverse complement.
TCTTTGTGGCCAGCGGATTGGTTAAAGCCGGAACACTGAAGGACATTGTGATCAATGCGGTGATCTCCGTGCTCTTCATGCTGGTGCTGGCGGTGGAGAAGGACTTCGGTGCCATAGCCATATTCTATATCACCTATATCACCATGGTTTATCTGGCCACCTCCCGACCCATTTTCCTGTTCGGCGGACTGGCTCTGGCCGTGGCTGCCGTCTTCGTGGGGTATTTCCTGTTCAAGGATACGCTTTTTGCCCACATCATTGTTCGCTGGCAGGCCTGGCAGGATCCCTTTGCCTACCAGAGCACCGGAGGATATCAGCTCTGCGAATCGCTTTTCGCCATCGGTACCGGCGGTTTCACCGGCGTAGGTCTGGGCAACGGAAATCCCTATCTGATCCCTATTGTGGAAAGCGATTTCATCTTCTCGGCCATCTGCGAGGAGCTGGGGACCGTATTCGGCCTGTGCCTCATTCTTGTTTATATCAGCGGTTTTATTGCCATGGCCAACCTGGCATCCAAATGCCGGCAGCCGTTCTATAAGTATGTTTGCTTTGGCTTCGCCATAAGCTTTATCACCCAGGTCCTGCTGAACATCGGCGGCGTGACCAGGTTCATCCCTTCAACGGGCGTGACCCTGCCGCTGGTGAGCTATGGACTGAGCAGTATATTCAGTACCCTGATCATGTTTTCCATGGTCCAGTTCATTTATATCCTTACAGGCAAGGAAGGAGAACAGGCGGATGAAGAGGAACGACATCTCAGAGCGAGAGCAAGAGCCGCAGCGCGAGATGCGGGACTCCTCCCGGGAGCCGAGGCCCACGCGTCCCAGCAGACCACGGCTGACTAAACGGGAAGAGGACGAACTCCTTACCTCCATGGACAATCCGGAAGGCCGGGCCTACAAGGAATATCTGGAGCATAAGGAGAAACGAAAAGAGAATAACAGGATCAAGAACCGGCCCATCGTTCACCTCACCTATTTCTTCGTGCTGGTGTTCCTTTGCATGTTCGGAAGTATCATTTACTATCTGCTGCATGATGCGGAATCCACCGTGGCCAACACCGGAAACCGCAGACAGGATACCATGGCCGCCATGGTGACCCGGGGGGAGATCCGTTCTGCTGACGGCGCCGTGCTGGCCAGGACCGAAGCAAAGGATGGCGAGGATGTCCGGATCTATCCCTACGGGGAAACCTTCGCCCATGTGGTGGGATATAACAGCTACGGCAAGTCCGGGATCGAGCTTTCCATGAATTTCCAGCTCCTTACCTCCAATGAAAATGTGGTGGATCAGGTGAAGGATGATCTGGCCGGCCGGAAGAAACCCGGCGATAATGTGGTGACCACCCTGGATTCCAGGCTCCAGACCGCCGCCTATAAGGCACTGGGGAAAAATAGCGGCGCTGTGGTGGTGATGGAACCGGATACCGGTAAGATCCTGGCCATGGTGAGCAAGCCGGGCTTTGACCCCAACAAGATCGACGAGGTATGGGAAGAGATCCATTCGGAGGAGGGTGCATCCAGCACCGTATTGCTGAACCGGGCCACCCGGGGACTCTATGCCCCCGGCTCCACATTTAAGGTGATCACGACCCTGGAATATCTCCGGGAGCATCCGAATGCGGACTACAGCTATGCATGCAACGGTGAGGACTCCTTTGACGGCGTGAAGATCATCTGCTACAAGCATAAGGCCCACGGAAATGTGAACCTGGAGCAGTCCATCGGTTATTCCTGCAATACCAGCTTCGCCAACATCGGAATGAATGATATCACCATGGCAGGTCTCCGAAAGACCGCGGAAGACTGCCTGTTTAACAAGGAACTTCCCTATGACGGGGACGCCCTGATATCCTCATTTACCATGGACGGAAGCAAGCCCCGGACCGACATCCCCCAGACCGTCATCGGGCAGGGGGAGACCCAGATCACGCCGTTGCATAATGCGCTGATCATGTCCGCCATTGCCAACGGCGGAGTCATGATGAAGCCCTATCTCATCGATCATGTGGAAAATGTGGCAGGGGACACCGTGAGGAGCTATTCCTCCAAATCCGCCGAAACCATTATGACCTCATCCGAGGCAGCAAAGCTTCAGGAGCTTCTTCTTGCCCCGGGAGCCTACGGAACTGCCGCCTATAAGTTTAAGAATTACCGGCATAAGATCGTCGGAAAGACCGGTACGGCGGAGTATGATAACGAAGGACACTGCAATTCCTGGTTTGTGGGATATTCCAATCCCGAGGACCCGGATATCGTGGTCTCTGTAGTCGTTGAAGATTCGGATAAGAACAACCTGACGGGAGTACAGGTCGCAGCCGCTGTATTCGAAACCTATTACCCCTGACACACTCCTCAAAGAACCCTCAAAGAACATGGCTTTTATACTTGATTTAGCACCGGTAAATTGCTATAATTTTCTCAAGTTTTCACACCATTTTCAGGGAGGGTTGTACAGTGTCAGAAGCAACAAGTTGTGGTGGTGTGGTGATCTTTCGCGGAAAGATCTTGTTACTTTATAAAAATTATCGGAATAAATACGAAGGCTGGGTTTTGCCGAAGGGCACCGTGGAAGAAGGCGAAGAGCATGTGCAGACTGCGCTTCGCGAGGTGAAGGAAGAATCCGGCGTAGCGGCGAAGATCATTAAATATGTGGGTAAGACGAATTATACCTTCAGTACCGCATATGACACGATCAACAAGGACGTCCACTGGTATCTGATGATGGCTGACAGCTATTACAGCAAGCCGCAGAAGGAGGAATACTTCTGCGATTCCGGATATTATAAGTATCATGAAGCCTACCACCTCCTGAAGTTCCCAAATGAAAAGCAGATTCTGGAGCAGGCCTATGGTGAGTATCAGGCTCTCCGGAGTGCCAATCTGTGGGGTAGCAAGAAGTACTTCTAGTACAAAAATGGAGCCTGGGAGAATCCCGGGCTTTATTTATGAGGTTAAAATATTGGACAATAATCAAGAATACAAACATCCGGAAGAGCCCCCGAAGCGAGATCGGGTCAGAGAATTCCGTGAGATGATGAAAACTGCAGAAAAAAAGCGGAGAAAAAACAGGGTGCTGAACATCCTGCTGGTGATCTTTGCCGTGACCTTTCTGGCATCCGGCTTCTTCCTGTTCCGGTATTTCTATGCATCACACCAGAACAAGAAGCTGAATGATTCGCTGAAGGATCTGATCGATACGGAGGTATACCCGGAGGACGAAGATACAGAAGAAGATATTGACCCGGATGGAAATGAACCGTCGGGCAGTACGGCACAGGGCGGGTCAAAGAAACACAGTCTTTCCAGATATGTCACCGTAGACGGGAAGCTGATCCTTCGGAAGTTTCATTCCCTGTATGAGAAGAATAAGGATTTCATGGGCTGGATCACCATAGAGGATACGAATATCGATTATCCGGTGCTATATACGCCCTATGACGAGCAGAAGTATCTGCGAAAGAACTTTGACGGAGAGTATGCACTTGCCGGAACCCTGTTTCTGTCCGCAGACAGCGATCCGGTGAAGCCCTCCGTGAATATGATCATTTACGGTCATAACATGAAGGACGGCAGTATGTTCGGAAGCCTGATGGATTACAAGGATCAGGATTTCTACGAGGCCCATAAGCGGATCCGTTTTGATACCATTTACGGGACCAACGAATATGAGGTCATCGCTGCATTCCACGGACAGATCCTTCCGGAGGATGCAGAGGGCTTCCGGTATTACACCTTCCACGAACCGGCGAACGAAGAGGAGTTTAACAGCTTTATCCGCGAAGTGACCGGTCTGAATACCATCATTGCTTCCACCTCCGCAGTCTACGGCGATCAGCTGATCACCCTTTCCACCTGCGACAACACCGGAGCAAAGGAGGGTAAACGATTCGTGGTGGTGGCAAAAAGGATCGGAGATTAAAAAAAACAGAGCCTGACCGAAGTTTAAGCTCTGTTTGTGCCGGCAGTGGGAATCGAACCCACACACGGTTACCCGTAACAGATTTTGAGTCTGTCTCGTCTGCCAGTTCCGACATGCCGGCTGAAAAGAAATAACTTTAGCAAGTTTATCATAGAGGGGGGCGGGTTGTCAAATGTTTGAAAGTAAAAAATACAAAGCTTTGCAACCGGTGGTCAACGCCATCAAGAACGATGTAGCCAACAATTACAAGGATAATGCGGTTGGTACGATGAAACGACTGAAGATGGAAGTGGAAGCAGCCACCTTATCCAACGAGCTGAAAGCCAGGGAGATCAAGGAACTAAACGATCTGATCGCACATTATGATGAGATCCTCCGTAACTTTAAACGCACGTATTGATGGACCCCACGCATGACGATCAAAGGAGAATGAAAATGAATACATTATCCACCTTCATCGATCTGCTGATCGAGTACGGACTGGAGCACGAGCTTCTGGAACGGACGGATGTGAACTATACCCGGAACCGGCTGCTGAAGCTTTTTGGCGAGGATGACTACCCCGAACAGGAGACCGTCTTCCCTGAGCCCCGCCCCGATCTTGAGCAGATCCTTAAAGTGTTGCTTGATATTGCGACAGAGCGGGGGATCTGCGAGGATTCCGTCACCTACCGCGATCTTTTTGACACGGAGATCATGAACTGTCTGCTTCCCCGGCCCTCGGAGGTGGCACGTACCTTCTGGACGAAGTACAAGAGTTCACCGAAGGAAGCCACCGATTATTACTATGCCTTCAGCCGGTCATCGGATTATATCCGGACCTACCGGGTAAAGAAGGACATGCGGTGGAAGGTGGACAGCAGCTACGGACAGATCGACATTTCCATCAACCTGTCCAAGCCGGAAAAGGATCCCAAGGCCATCGCCGCAGCGGGGAAGGCCAAAAGCTCCGGTTATCCCAAGTGTCTGCTCTGTGCGGAGAACGAGGGGTATGCCGGCCGGGTAAATCATCCCGGCAGAGCAAACCACAGGATCATTCCCCTTACGGTGAACGGAACAGACTGGGGATTGCAGTATTCCCCCTATGTGTATTACAATGAGCACTGCATCCTTCTTAACCAGAAGCATGTGCCCATGAAGATCGAGAAGGACACCTTCCGGAAACTGCTGGATTTTGTACGGCAGTTCCCCCATTATATCCTTGGATCCAACGCGGATCTCCCCATCGTGGGCGGATCCATCCTTTCCCATGACCATTATCAGGGAGGCTGCTATACCTTCCCCATGGCCCAGGCGCCCATGGTGAAGTCCTTCACTGTTCCTGGCTTTGAGGATGTGGAAGCAGGCATGGTCCGCTGGCCCCTCAGCGTGATCCGGATCCGGGGGAAGGAGACCTGCCGTCTGGTGGAACTGGCGGATCATATCCTTTCCAGGTGGAGACCCTACAGTGATGCAGAGGCAGACATTTTCGCCGAAACGGAGGGCACGCCCCATAATACCATCACCCCCATCGCAAGGTGCAGGGACGGTGTGTATGAACTGGATCTCACCCTGCGGAACAACCGTACCACGGAGGATCGTCCTCTCGGTCTGTTCCATCCGGGTCCGGAATATCATCACATCAAGAAGGAGAACATCGGCCTCATCGAAGTGATGGGACTTGCCATCCTTCCGGCCAGACTGAAGACGGAGATCTTTGAGGAGCTCCGTACGGCGCTTCTAAGCGGCGGCGATCTCTACGCCACAGAGACTCTGGCCTCCCACGCAAAATGGGCGGAAGAGCTGAAGGAGAAGTACGGAACATTTTCCGAAGCCAACATTGACGACATCCTGAAGCAGGAAGTGGGAAATGTGTTTGTGGGCGTTCTGGAAGATGCAGGTGTATATAAACAGACAGACGCCGGTCAGAAAGCTTTTGAACGCTTTTGCAGAAGTCTTTGATGGACGTAAGAGTAAACTTTAAACAGGAGGAACATAAAATGAAAATCTTAGTCAGCGGCGGTACAGGCTACATTGGATCTCATACCTGCGTGGAACTGCTGCAGAATGGTCATGAGGTAGTTATCTTTGATAATCTGTACAACTCAAAAGAAGAGGTAGTCGGAAGGATCGAGAGCATCACGGGAAAGAAGGTCACCTTCTACAAGGCGGATATGCTGGAGCCGGATTCCATGCGCCGGATCTTCGAGGAGCATACCTTTGACTGCGTCATCCATTTTGCAGGTCTTAAGGCTGTAGGAGAATCTGTTGCAAAGCCCCTGATGTACTATGAGAACAACATCACGGGGACCCTGAATCTCTGCAAGCTGATGAACGAATACGGCTGCAAGCGGATCATTTTCTCATCATCCGCAACGGTTTACGGTGTCCCGAAGACCGTACCCATTACCGAGGATTTCCCTCTCTCCACCACAAATCCCTATGGCTCCACCAAGCTGATGCTGGAAAGGATACTGACTGATTTCACCGTTGCCGATCCGGAGTGGAGTGTGGTACTTCTTCGTTACTTCAATCCCATAGGTGCCCACGAAAGCGGCCTTTTGGGAGAGGTACCCAACGGTATCCCCAACAATCTGATGCCTTATATCATGCAGGTTGCCGTCGGAAAGCTGCCGGAGCTCGGAGTTTTCGGAGATGATTATGATACCCCTGACGGAACCGGCGTTCGGGATTATATCCATGTTGTGGATCTGGCCAGGGGACATGTCTGTACCGTGAACAAGGTGATGTCCGCTCACGGGACCAATATCTATAATCTGGGTACCGGAACCGGCTACAGCGTACTGGATATCGTCCATGCCTTTGAGGACGCCAACGGAGTGAAGATCCCTTACCGGATCAAGGACCGCCGTCCGGGGGATGTTGCCATGTGTTATGCAAATCCCACTAAGGCCAAAGAAGAATTGGGCTGGGAAGCGAAGTTTGATCTGAAGCGGATGTGCCAGGATTCCTGGCGGTTCGCCCAGATGTATGCGAAGGAAAATCAGTAATGAGCAATAACCGATATGATGACCGTTATGACGATGACGATCGTTATGACGAAACATATGATGAAGCATATGCCGATGGTTATGACGAGGCATATGCTGAATCGTATGACGAGGAGTATGATGATCCCTATGATGAATATGAGGATGATCTGGCCGTAAGGCGTGAACCGGTCCGGAGGGCTGCTCCGAAGAAACCGGAGATCAGGAAGCAGACCAGCCGTTATAAGGAGAATAAGCGTAAGCGTCTGGCCCGGCTGATCACGGTCTACGCCTTTGTAACGATCCTGGTCTTTGCAGGTCTTTACCTGTTCTATCGGATGTGTCACTCGGACAAGGAAAAGTACAGGGAAGAGGGGATCACCGCCGTAAAGAGCGGTTCCTACGAGAAGGCGCTGGAGTGCTTCCAGAAATCCCTGAATGAGGAGCAGTGGTTCTCCCGGGATATGGATCTGGATACGAAAATGTACATGGGAGCCTGCTATCTCAGGCTGTCCCGTTATTCCGAAGCATCCTCCATTTACCACCTGCTGAGTCTGGAGGAAAGTAAAGTTGTGGATCAGGCGGTGGTGGCCTCCATGCTGGAGACAGCCGAAGCCAATCAGCTGCTGCAGGAGATCAAGGAGAAGGAGGACGCCAAGCCCGACTTCGTTACCATCGATCGACTGAAGACCATGGCAGCATCGGATTCCTCCCTGTATCTCTATCTGGCCTCTGCCTATAACCGGAGAGGAGAGTATGCCCTGGCCACCGACGCCGTAAAGAAATATGCCCAGGAGCATGCCATGAACTCCTATGTGGCCTACGAGCTTTCGGCAGCCTGCCTGCGGGAGGAGAAGCCGGATGAGGCAGCAAAATACGTGGAACAGGGTCTCGCGGCTGCAGATGGTATTTACAAGGATCTGCTTCAGTATAATCAGGTGATCATCCTGGAGACCCAGGGAAAATATGACGAAGCCTTTCAGATGATCGCGGCACTCCATACGCAGTATCCGGAGAATACGGATATGCTGCGGGAATTCACCTTCCTGGACAGCCGGATCAATACGGATCCCCAGCCGGTGAACCCCTTCTCGGATGCGCTGACGGATCAGGAATGGGAAGCAATACGCAGAAAATTAGAGGGAAATTAAATGGCGAAGGCGGTTCCTAAAGAGTTTATAGCGAAGATGTCAGGACTTCTCGGCGAAGAGGAGACGGCAAAGCTTCTGGAAGCCTTGAACCATCCCATGGAGCATGGACTGAGAGTGAATACAGGGAGAATGAGCGTAGAAGCTTTTCTCGCCCTTTCTCCCTGGAAGGTCACTTCCATACCCTGGTGTCCCTCCGGATTATACCTAAATGAGGATGCTGTGGCGGATCCTCCGTCCAGGCATCCGCTTTATTATGCTGGGGCATATTATCTGCAGGAGCCCAGCGCCATGCTTCCTGCTGCGGCCCTTCCGGTGCGGCCGGGAGACCGGGTGCTGGATCTCTGTGCGGCCCCGGGAGGGAAATCCACCGCTCTGGCAGAGAAGCTAAAAGGCGAAGGGGTCCTTGTCTGCAATGACATTTCCGCCAGCCGCGCCAAAGCGCTGATCAAGAATCTGGAGCTCTTCGGTGTGTCCAATGCTGTGGTTACCGCCGAAACCCCGGAACATCTGGCCGGTGTCTTTGAACATTATTTTGACAGGATCCTGATCGATGCTCCCTGCTCCGGAGAGGGAATGTTCCGTAAATCCTCGGCCATGATCTCTGACTGGTCGGAGGAAAAGCCCATGGAGTATGCAGCGATCCAGCGGGAGATCCTTCCCCACGCCATACGTATGCTCCGTCCCGGGGGAATGCTTCTCTATTCCACCTGTACCTATTCTCCGGAAGAGGATGAGGGCTCGGTGCAGTTTCTGCTGGAGCATCCGGAAGCAAAGGAAATGGGGCTCAGACTTGCGGAAATCCCCTATTGTCCCGGATTTCTTCCCGGAGATCCGAAGTGGACAGAGGGCGGTTCGGATGATCTTGTAAAAACCGTTCACATGCTGCCTTCCCGCGTAAGGGGAGAGGGGCATTTTGCCGCCCTCTTTACCAGCGGTGAAGCAAAAGAGCCTTCCCCGGAGTCGCGTGAACCTTCACCCTCCGTATATAGGCTATCCTCAGATCCGAAGAAGGTGGCCGGGAATCTTCGTTCCTTCGAGAAGAAGTATCCGGATTTCGCCGATTTCTGCAGATCAGCAAATATCCTTTGGGATAGCAGCCGGCTTTCGGAGCAGAGCGGATATCTGTCCTATCTCCCGGATGCATACGATCTTCCGGGACTTAAGGGGCTTAGAGTCATGCGAAGAGGACTGTTCCTGGGAGAGATACGGAAGAACCGGTATGAACCGTCACAGGCTCTGGCCATGACCCTGTCCCCCGATAGCTTCGGCAACTGCCTTAAGCTTTCCCTTACGGATGAACGGGTCCTCCGGTATCTTCGGGGGGAGACCCTGGAGTACGAACCGGGTGAAGCCCGGGACGGATGGGTACTGATCACCATCGGTGAGCTTCCTCTTGGCTTCGGCAAAGCGAAGGACGGAAGAATCAAGAACAAATATCTGCCCGGATGGCGTATCGGGGCATAAAGGAAACTGGTATAGATATGTTATTCAGTAAAACGGAAAAAGGAAATTACGGATACCTGAAGAAGCTGAAGAACAGACGGCTGATCCTGATGATCCTCTGCTTCATTTTCATTCTGGGAGATGTCCTCTTCAGTCTGATCTTCTTTCAGACGAAGAAGACACTGTTTGTCATCATCGCCGCGGTGATGTCCATCCCCTTTGCGAAAAATCTAATCGGGTATCTCATGACCATAAAGTATAAACCACTGACAGAAGAGGAGCTTAAGGAGGCGGAAGCCATCGCTGCAAAGCATGAAACGGCCCTGGCCTATGATGTCTCCGTAACGGACACCGAAGGGATCCTTTACTATCCCTGCGTTGCCATCTATAACAACAATGTGATCGCCATGCAGCAGCAGGGACAGAATCAGAAGAAGAAGGATTCCGTAGCCTATCTGAAAAAGATCCGTTCGGATGCCAAACCCAGAGTAGTGGTAGTCGATTCTCTGAAGGAGATCGACCGGGAGCTCTCCCGCCTGAATCCTCCCAGGGAGGAACAGAAGAGAGAAGACCTGATCCTGGCAGAACGACTGCTGGAACTGGGATTATAAAAACAGAAAACAGGGGAAAGAACTTATGCAGGAGCTTTTGGTAAGCAAAAATGAAGAGGGATGGAAGCTGAAGAAGCTTTGCTTCCAGTATTTTAAAGATGTTCCCAACAGCTTTACGTATAAAATGCTGCGTAAGAAGAATATTCTGTTAAATGGCGGCAAGGCTTCCGGGGACGAGATCCTGAAGATGGGAGACAAGGTTCAGATCTACATTTCCGATGAATCCCTGAAGAAGCTGCGAGAAGAGGGGAGCAAGGCCGGGGAACTGCCGAAGCTTTCCGACTACAAATGGCTTACGCCGGACCGGGTGCTTTATGAGACAGAGGACTGGCTGATCCTGGATAAACCCTCCGGAGTTTTATCCCAGAAGGGGAAGCCCGGCGAGCAGTCCGTAAATGATGCTGTGATCGCCTATCTGCTGGATAAGGGAAGCATCAGCGAGAAAAGCCTGGAGCTGTTCCGCCCCTCCGTCTGCAATCGTCTGGACCGGAATACCAGCGGTATCATTTCCGCTTCCAAGACAAGAAAAGGCGCCAGAGAACTGACGGATTATTATCGGGCGAAGGACGGAAGAAGCGCCGGGAAATACTATCTGACCATCGTTCACGGGAACTGTACACTGAAGGGGCATTTCGACCGGCTGGAATACGTGAAATCCAACTCCAATAATCAGGCCTATGTGTGGATGATCGGCGGAAAACGGCCACCTGAGACCATGAATTTCGGGAAATCGGTGATCATCTGGACCGACCTTACTCCCCTCAGCTATAACCGGGAGAAGGACGTCACCCTGATGCTCTGCAGACTGCATACCGGCAGATCCCATCAGATCCGTGTGACCATGCAGCACTACGGGTACCATGTGGTAGGAGATCCGAAGTACGGCAATCCCGTCAGGGATCATTTTCTCGGAACTGAGCAGACGGGTCAGCTTCTTCTGGCCTTTCAGCTGAAGCTTCCGGACGGCAAGGTGGTACAGGCCGGTGTACCCCAGGCGTTTCTCGGTTATTTTCCAAACGCCGAACAGCTGGCGATAGAGAAGATCAAGAAAATCTAAAGGATCAGGAGAAACCAATGGCAACCTGGAATTCCCGGGGACTCAGGGGAAGCGGTCTGGAGGATCTGGTAAATGCGACCAATGCATTTTACCGGGAGCACGGACTGGCTCTGGTGCAGAAGATCCCCACCCCCATCGTTCCCGTTAAATTCGATAAAGCAGAACACCGGATCACGGATGCGTACTTTGAGAAGGATTCCACCGTGGATTATATCGGCGTGATCCAGGGGATCCCTGTCTGCTTTGATGCAAAGGAGAGTAAGACCGATACCTTTGAGCTTCGGAACATCCATGAACACCAGTTTCAGTTCATGAAGGAATTCGAGGCCCAGGGGGGAGTGTCCTTCATCCTGCTTCAGTTCACCATGCGGCAGGATGCTTACTATATGACCTTTAAGGAGCTCTCCGGATTTCTTGACCGGATCAGGGACGGACATCCGAAGCATATCAGATATCTGGAGCTTCGGGATGAGTATTTCCTGAAGGCCAGAGACGGAGCATTGATCCCGTATCTGAAGGGTCTGGAACTGGATCTTTCCGAGAGGGACGAAGATACTGACTAAAGCATTCTGAGGAGGAAGGAAATGTTTGATTTCTATCGTGTAGCCGCTGCAGTCCCGGAACTCAGTGTGGCTGACCCTGTTTATAACACAAATATGATCCTGGCGAAGCTGGAGGAAGCCTATACTTACGAGCCGGCAGTCATCGCCTTCCCGGAGCTTGCGGTTTCGGGCTACAGCTGTCAGGACCTGTTCTTTCAGGACACCCTGCAGCGGGAGGTCCGTACCGGGCTTTCCCGTATTATGGCGGCAACCTCCGGTCATGAGACCGCGGTCTTTGTGGGAGCGCCCCTTATGGTATCCGGACAGCTCTATAACAGCGCCTTCGTTTTCTTTGACGGAAAGCTCCTGGGAGTCACGGTGAAGACCTTCCTGCCGGACTATCATGAATTCTACGAGAAACGGTGGTTCAATTCTGCGGACACCCTGCCGGTAGACCATCTGTATCTCAGCGAGCTGGGACTGTCCTATGATCCCGAGGAGATCGAGGATTATGCGGTTCCCGTTGGCAGCCATATCATCTATAATCTGGACGGGAAGCTACGGATTGGTGCGGAGATCTGTGAGGATCTCTGGGCCCCTGTACCGCCTTCCTCCATCATGGCCATGGCCGGAGCGGAGATGATCATCAATCTGTCCGCTTCCAATGAGCTCATTGCCAAACGGGAATACCGGAAGAATCTGGTGCGTCAGACCTCGGCCAACCTGGTGGCGGAATATCTCTATGTATCCGCCGGTGCTTCGGAGTCCACACAGGATGTGATCTTCTCCGGGCACAGCCTTCTTGCGGAAAACGGTACCGTGTTAAACGAGAATAAGGATTATATCGCCACGGATTATCTTCTTGTTGCAGATATGGATCTGGGCAAGGTCCGTGCAGAGCGGATGGTGATGAAGTCCTTTGCCGACTGCGCAGCCCATTACCGGGGCTTCGTGTCCCGCTGCCGCACGGTGACCGAAACGGCCGAAGCCCTTCCGGAATCCGACGGTATGTATTATATCCTTCCGAAGCATCCCTTTGTTCCCGCTTCGAAGACCAGACTGTCCAGACGCTGTTCCGAGATCTTCGACATGCAGGTAGGCGGACTGGTGAAGCGTCTCAGCTTAACCGGAGTAAGACCGGTCATCGGCGTATCCGGTGGTATGGATTCCACCCTGGCTCTGCTGGTTGCGGCCAGGGCCCTTCGGAAAATGAACCGCCCCCCGGAAGATCTCATCGCCATTACCATGCCGGCCTTCGGAACCTCCGACCGGACCTATCAGAATTCCCTGGCCCTCATCAAGAGCCTCGGCACCATCCCCATCATCGTGGATATCCGGCTTTCCTGCGAGCAGCATCTCCGGGATCTGAAGCACGATATGGAAACCAGGGATCTTACCTATGAAAACACCCAGGCCAGAGAACGGACCCAGGTACTGATGGATTATGCCAATATGCACGGCGGTCTCGTGGTGGGGACCGGAGATCTGTCAGAGCTTGCTCTGGGATGGTGCACCTATAACGGTGACCAGATGTCCATGTACGGGGTAAACGGAAGTATCCCCAAGACCCTTGTCCGCTGGATGATCGATACCGTTGCGGAGAACAGGATCTTCCCGGACAGTACCGTGGTACTGAAGGACATCCTGGATACGCCCATCAGTCCCGAGCTGCTCCCGCCGGACGAGCACGGACGGATCACCCAGAAGACCGAGGACAGTGTAGGGCCTTACGAGCTGCATGATTTCTTCCTGTACTACACCCTTCGCTACGGCTATACACCGGCGAAGATCAATTTCCTGGCCAACCGGGCCTTTGCCGGGGATTATGATAAGGAGACCATCCTGAAATGGCAGCGCATGTTCGTAAGAAGATTCTTCTCCCAGCAGTTTAAACGAAGCTGCATGCCGGACGGCGTAAAGGTGGGATCTGTGGCCATGTCCCCCAGAGGAGACCTTCGCATGCCCAGTGATGCAGCGGCGGCAGCATGGCTTTCCGAGCTGGACGAGTTATGATTTACTTAAATTTTCATATTGCGTAATTCTTGATAAACAGGGCATTTTCGGACTTTTCCGATGCCCTGTTTTTCTATACCTTGAATAATTAAGGTAAAGAAGTGGGAATAATTCGTGTTTCTATTTTCGGTATTCTTACATAAACTAAAACCATCATAAGTTAGTCTTCGGAGGAATACCATGTTTAACAAGAAAAAGATCCGTTCTCTGGCAGCAGGTCTGCTCGCCGGCATCATGACATTCGGGATGACCGCCTGTGGCGACAGTAATGGCACTTCTACAGAGACAGCAGCAAGCACCACAGAAAGCACGGAAAGAGACAAAGGAGATACCGCAGTACCTGCAACAGAGAGCGTTTCTCCGTCAGGTTCAGCGTATGCAGATATGACGGCCAAAGAACTTGCCGTATATATGGGTAATGGCTTCAATCTTGGAAATACCATGGAAGCCGCTGACATGAATCGCCCCGGTGATTATGTCGGTAACAGTGTAAGTTATTTCGAAACTTTGTGGGGACAGCCTGTGACCACAAAAGAAATGATTGACGATATCCATGCCGCAGGGATGAATACCCTCCGCATCCCTGTAGCATGGACAAATGCCATGGATATCGTAAACGGAGATTACAAGATCAAGGACGAGTATCTCTCCCGTGTAAAGGAGATCGTGGACTGGGCCATTGAAGATGAGATGTTCGTTGTTCTGAACGATCACTGGGATGGCCAGTGGTGGGGCGTATTCGGCGAGAAGGATGCTTCCCGTCGTGAGATCGGCTACACCATTTTCACGGAAATGTGGACGCAGCTGGGAACCTATTTCAAGGATTACGATGAGCACCTCATTTTCGAGGGTGGAAATGAAGAGCTGGGCGACCGTTTCAATGATGTAGGAAATCCCATCGTGCAGAACGGTAACGGACTCACCAAGGACGAATGCTATGAGACCGCTAACAAGGTAAATCAGGTTTTTGTAGATACCATCCGCGGACTGGGCGGAAACAACGCCACCCGTTTTCTTCTGATCCCGGGCTACGGCACGGACATCACCCAGACCCTGGATTCCCGTTGGCACATGCCTTCGGATACCGCTAAGGATAAGCTGTTCCTGTCCGTACATTATTACACCCCCTGGAGCTACTGCGGAAGCAGCGGATCCACCACCTGGGGAACAAAGAAGAATTACGAGGAGATGAACGATCTCCTGAAGAAGCTTTCCACCTTCACGGATCAGGGCTACGGCATCATCATCGGTGAGTGCGGCGTTCTTCCCACCTCCAACCGGGAGATGAAGCCCAACTGGATGCTCTGGTATGAGAACTTCTTTGCCAACTGCGACCTTTACGGTTATGTACCTCTGTTATGGGATACCGGCAATATGCTGGACAGAAATACCCATCAGTGGATCGATGATGCAGTAAGAGGGTTCCTGCTGGATAACAGTTATGAGAATCAGAGCTCTACCAGCTATGAGAACATACAGGCATCAGCGGAAAAGAAAATGGCTGACGCTCTCGCAGCT
>JAGBNH010000008.1 GCA_017634475.1 Eubacterium sp. | reverse complement strand
TATGGACAGTCAGGAAAATAAGGAAATAAAGACGGAAAACAACGATAAATCCGAAAACAAAGCCCCCGAAAGCGGGGATGCAAAAGAGAAACAGGACTTCGCCGATCTGGAGGAGAACAGTCTTCCTCCTATCGTCACGAAAAATGTGGTGCTGCCCATGTCCCAGTTCGGCATAGGCCCCGTCTACGGTCTGATCGTCATCGCGCTGACCGCCTTCGGCCTGTTCTTCCGGAACCGCTGGATCTTCGAATCCGGCATACCTTCCTCGGATGTGCTGAAATACATTTACATCGGCTTCGGCGTACTGCTGATCCTGATCGGCGGAAAGCTCTTCCTGGACGCCCAGTTCACCGAACGGATCGGGGACCATATCGCCCAGAACAAGCTTTGCACCACGGGAGTTTACGCCTGGACAAGGAATCCCATCTATGCGGCGCTGCTCTTTATCAGCACCGGAATCCTGTTCATTTCCGGAAACGTATATATGTACTTCATTCCGATCCTTCTCTGGATCATCCTGACACTGCTTCTGAAGAATACGGAGGAGCGGGAGCTCTTCCGCCGGTTCGATCAGGAATTCGCGGATTATGTAGCAAAGGTAAATCGGGTATTCCCGAAGCCGCCGGCAAAATAAGACTATACGCCATGCATCCGTCCAGGGTACGGCTTCGCCGTATAAATCAATAAGGTGTGCTGTACAGCAGAGCAAGCTCCTGTGCAGCACACCTTATTAATTTGCATGGCTCAGATATTCCAGAAGCATGAACAGCTCCTTCGGATTAAAACACTGCTTAAAACCGGGGTCCTCCAGGGTCCGCCGGATCACCTCATCCAGCATCATCCAGCTCACCTCATCCACTTCCCCGTCCTGCAGACAGAGGGTATCCGTATCCACCTCTGTCCGGTAGACATGGACATAGCTGATCTGATTATCACAGAGCATGCCGGTCTGAAAGGGCTTCATGGTCTTTCTCCGGGTATAGCCGATATATTCCAGTTCCTCCGGCTTCGCGGTTATGCCCAGCTCCTCGTAGAGCTCCCGCACTGCCGCTTCCTCCCGGGTGTCTCCCGTATCCATATGGCCTGCAGAGGAGATATCCCAGCAGCCGGGGTTGGAATCCTTCACCATGCTGCGTTTCTGACAGAGCACCTCCCATCCGCCGCTCATATCCCGGCGGACCACCCACATATGCACCGTTGCATGAAGCAGTCCAAGGAAATGCACCGTATCCCGTTCCTGTACCTCCAGTACTTCAAATGAAGCACTCTCCGGCTTAGTTCCCGGGGCGCCTATGGGATAAACCTCGCCATCACCCATACCTTCATCCGGCGTATCCAGCAGAACATCCAGAAGCTCCATCTTCTTTCCGTCCAGAACAGCCTCCAGAAGAGTGCCGTCCTCCTTGTAGGTAAGCTTCAGGGAGAAGAAGGGGCGATCCTCCTCCAGAAGGCGGAAAAAGAGCTTATCTCCCGCCCACAGATCCAGACCGTAAACCTTCTCCTTCTCCACCCATTCCAGGGTACCTTCGTCGCATTCCTCCAGTTCACCCGTAAAGCCGTCCGCCGTATAAAGGCACATATATTCAAAGCAGTCTCCGCAGAGGAAGGTAATGATCCCCCGGAACCGGTAACGGGTAAGGGTAAGTCCTGTCTCCTCCCGTACCTCCCGGAGCAGACAGTCCTCCGGGCTCTCCGTACCTTCGAAGTGCCCGCCGATGCCGATCCATTTATCCTTGTTGATATCCCGCTCCTTCTTTACCCGATGGAGCATCAGATATTTGCCTTCCTGTTCGATGTAACATAACGTTGTCATTTCCGGTGTCATTTTCATTCGTCTCTCTTATCTTCCACCGTAGGGCGGTTCATCGGATCCACTCTCACTGGGACGGTGCAGAACCTCGTCCTCGTCAGAGCCGTAATCATATTCCACCCTCTCCGGCTGATACTGCTTATCCATACCCGCAGCCTGTTCCGTATATCCTCCGGCAACTGCCATAGCGGGCCGCTGAACCGGTTCGTCCATGAGATCCGGATCCTCCGGTGCCTTCTCCAGCTCGATATCCTCCTCCCGCATATCCTTCTCGCGGTTAAATGCATCATAGATACAGGGAACCACTACCAGCGTCAGCAGTGTACCGTAGATCATACCTCCTACAACCACCAGTGCCATAGGCTGTGCCATTTCCGTACCGCGTCCCATACCGATGGCCATGGTGAACATGGAAATGATGGTGGTAAGGGCGGTCATAAGTACCGGACGAAGACGAGTCCTGGAGGATTCAATAATAGCATCCTTCTTGCTCATTCCTTCCCGGCGAAGCTGGTTGATGTAATCCACCAGCACGATACCGTTATTAACGATGATACCTGCCAGCATGACGAAACCGATGAGGGCGATGACACTCACCTCGTTACCGGTAAGGGCCAGGGTCAGGAAACCACCGGTGAACGCCAGCGGGATGGTGAACATGATGATGAAGGGCGAAAGAAGACTCTGGAACTGTGCCACCATGATCAGATAGATCAGCACAATGGCCAGAAGCATCATCAGCATGAGCTGGCTCATGGCGTCGTTGATGGCCTCATTTTCACCGCCTACCTTCACGTTGTAGCCCTCGGGGATATCCAGTCCCTTGATGACCTTCTCGATATCATTACCCACAAGGCCCACATTATAGCCATCCTTCAGTTTGGCTGTGATGTTCAGGAATCTGGTCTGTGCCTCGCGGTTGATGGTGGTCAGCTCTTCCCTTTCGGAAAATGTTGCCACGTCCGTGATCTTTACTTCTGTTTCTTCCTGAGTCAGACGGTTCTTGTAGGTGAAGGTGATCTTCTTCAGATCCTCCACGGTCATGGCTGCCTGTTCGGCGGAATTCACATAAACCTCGTAATCCCTGTTTGCAGTGTTGAGGGTCATATTGGAGGTACTCTGTGCGGTCTTCGTATAGACCAGCTGGAAGATCTGCGCCACGGTCATGCCGTATTTTGCCGCCTTCTCCTTATCCACGGAGATCACCACTTCCTTCTCCACGTTGGAGAGTCCGTCATCCACCTCAGCTACGCCATCCACATTTTCGATGGCACCGGAAACCAGACGGGCCAGATCCTGCAGGACCTCCAGGTCACGTCCCCGAACCTGCAGAGAGATACCGGAGCCGGTGAGTGCGCTCATATCCATCATGGCCGTATTGACCTTCACCTCACAGTTAAGGTCCTTGCCGGCCTTCATGATCATTTCTTCAAATTCATCGTTGGAAAGCTTGGAATCATCATTTAACAGCACATACATGGTCACCCTTGTACTCGAGGTGTTGTTGCTGCTACCGCCGCCCATATCCATACCGCCCATGCTGGCCATAATTCCGCCGCCGCCAACCATGGCACCGATGGTCTTGATATCCTTCTCGCCCTCCAGATTCGCCATGAGCTGATCCGCATAACCGGTCATTTCCTCAAATTCCCGATTTTCGCCTTCCGGCGGAGAAAGAGTTACCGTTGCCTGGGTGGAAGACATTTCCGGCATAAACGCCGTACCGTTCCGCATGGCCATAAATACACTGACGCCCAGAAGCGCAATGGCCAGCAGGAACACGATGGCCTTAAAACGAAGGGTCTTTCGGAGGGCTTTGCCGTACCAGTTCAGGAACCGGTCGTAGAGGCCGTGACGGATCTCCTTCGGCCGACGGAGCACGCCCTGCGCCATGGCCGGAACCAGAGTCAGCGCCACAAACAGGCTGGCTCCCAGCGTATAGAGGATGGTAAGTCCCATGTCCACAAAGAGCTGTCTGGTGATACCCTCGGTGAAGATGATGGGGGCAAATACACAGACCGTCGTCAGGGTGGATGCGGTGATGGCAGCTGCCACCTGACTTGCACCGTTTACACAGGCCTTCTTGATGGACATTCCCTGGCTGTGCAGACGGTAGATATTCTCAATAACCACGATGGAGTTATCCACCAGCATACCGATACCCAGTGCCAGACCGGACATGGAAATGATATTCAGTGAGATATTGGAGAAGTACATCAGTACCAGGGCGAAGACCACCGAAAGCGGGATCGCGCAGGCGATGATCAGCGTCGGACGGAAGTCCTTCAGGAAAATGATCAGCACCAGGATCGCCAGTACCGCACCAAGCAGCATGTTCTGCAGGATGGATTTAACAATAAGATCGATATAAACGCCCTGATTCATCAGGGTGGAGAAATGGATGGACTGCTCCTCGGATTTCTCCAGGCTGTCGAACTTTGCCAGGATGGCGTCCGTTACATCTCCCGTGGCGTAACCGGTCTGTTTCTCAAAGGAAAGCAGGATGCCCGGCTTGCCGTTTACCTTCGCGTATACGGAATCTGCGTTGCTCTGTACTTCAATATCTGCGATATCCGACAGATAAACCTTGCCCAGGCTGTCCATACCCATATCGATCAGTACCAGGTTTGTCAGAGCATCCACGGTATCGATGGAATCTCCCACCTTGATGAGGAAGGAATCATCTCCCTGACGGATATAACCGGCAGGAAGCTCCATATTCTGCGCCACCAGAAGCTGGCGGACAACATCAGCGGACAGAACGGAGTTCAGATCCGCCTGATCCAGCGCCTGGGTCTTGGCGTCGGTCACGGATTTCTCTGCCGTCTCCAGGGCTGCGGAACCGCTGATCATCTGCATGGAAGCGTCGGAAAGCTGCAGCGCTCCCAGGATCTCATTCTTGTTCAGTGCGGTAAGGGCATCATCGATGGTCACCTTTCCTGCATCGATCTGCTTCTGTGCCGCTTCGATGGTGGCGATACCGGTGGCCACCTGCACCTTTGCCCCCTCCAGAGCCTTGATGGCCTCCGGAAGATCCTCTGTACTTTCCAATTTGATATTATAGGCTTCCAGCTGCTGGCCCATATTCTGGCCCACCAGGGCTACCTGGGAATCCAGCTGTGCCAGCTGATCCTCCAGCGCCTTTTTCTGTACCTCTGCAGCGGTGATCCCTGTGGTCAGTTCAGCCACCCGGGTGTTGTACTGTTCACGGGTCATTCCTGTGGCTGCTTCCAGCTGCTCATCCGGCAGTGCGGCAACCTGTGCAAGCTGCTCCTGCAGCGTCTTCATTTCCGTTATACCGGCATCCAGCTTCTGAATGCCGTCCTTCAGCTGTATCGCTCCATTGGAGATCTGGGTCAGATTGTTAACCGCCTGATCCAGTCCCTGACTTGTGGACTGCAGATCCACCAGCTGACGCTTCATTTCCGCCTCGCTGGTATAGAGCTGGATCTTCTGGGTATTCAGCATGGTCTCGCCCTGACTGATCTGATCCGCCAGCTTCTCCTTGCCGTTCTCCAGTTCCTTCTTGCCGTCTTCTATCTTATCTTTATTATTCTCGATCTCCTGGGTTGCGTCCTTGAACCGGTCTTCGATCTCATCCAGGACCAGCTGGTTCAGCTTGTCGATCTTCTCCTGATTCAGGGAAACCTGGATCGTCTCCTTCACGCCGCCGGATGCGGTAACGGAAGCCACGCCCTCGATACTCTCCAGCTGGGGAACGATGGAATTGTCCACATAGGAGGAAACTGCAGTGGAATCCATGTCATCCACACCAATGGCCGCAACCATGATGGGGAGCATATCCGGATTGATGGACAGGAGCATGGGGGAACCCACGTTGTCATTGAAGATTCCGGAGATCTGATCCAGCTTCTGCTGCAGTTCGATCATGGTGGAATCCATATTCGAGGTCTGCTCGTATTCCAGGATGATGGTGGATACACTGTTCCTGGACATGGATTGGATCGTCTTCAGATTCGATGTGGTGGCCAGCGTTGCCTCAAGCTTTGAGGTAACATCCGCCTCCACTTCCTCCGGCGATGCACCGATATCCGTGGTGATCACGATGACATAGGGGAAGCTCATATCCGGCAGCAGATCTGCCGTCATTCTCGAGTAGGACACAAATCCCAATACAAGGATCATGACCACTCCGACGAGCACCGTATACGGTCGTTTTACACTGAATTTTGATAACATGGGTAGTTCACTCCAATCATTCTATGAAATGCCTTTTTTCTGTCATACAAAGTCCGGTCCTGTTTCAGCTTTACTGATTGTATGCAATTTTTTGCCGGGTGTCAAATTAACTATCATTAAAAAAAGGTGACACGGAGGGTCCGTGTCACCCGCTTTACTGTCTGTCAAAATACTTCTTCCCGCCGCTGGGGTAGAAAAATGTCCGGATATATCCGTCCCGTGAAACCACCGCGAAGGCATTGTCCCTCTCCCGGTAATACACATCATCCCCATCCTCCTTCTCTACCTTATAAAGGGAAGAAGGATCCAGGATCACATCATTCGCCGCGGCCACATAGCTCGCCGTATCCGGAAAGCCCATTTCGATCCCATGCTTCTCGTAATGCTGCTCAAGAAGCTTCTTGTTTCGGAACTTGTAGGCCTTTCCCTGAGAACCCTGATTCGCCTCAGAGGTCTTTTCGGTCTGCTTCTCTGTCTTAGCTTCTGTCGGTTTCTCCGTCTTTGCTTCCGTCGGCGTCTCCGTCTTCGTCTCTGTCGACTTTCCGGTCTCGGCCTCTGTTGATTTTCCGGTTTCTGTCTCTGTCGACTTTCCGGTTTCTGCTTCTGTTGTCTTACCGGTCTCGGATTCCGTCAGCGTCTCGGTCTTCCCCGTTGCCGAAGCTTCGGTTCCGGATACGGAGGTTGCTTCCGTGGTCTGTCCCCCATTTCCCTTATCCTTGTCCCGGAAAAGGAAGAAAAGCACCACGCCCACTACCACCAGAAAAGCCACCAGGACTAAAAGCAGTTTTCCGCCATTATTCTTCTTATCGCCAGATGTCATAAACTCCTGCACCTTCTATTCTGTCTCTATCCCACGGCGCAAGGCCGGGGATCATATCTTTTTCTCCATATGCACACAGAGAAATGTGGGGCCCTGAATGAGCCAGTCCGGGAAAATGGTGAAGCCCAGGGACTCATAATAATGCTCCAGTCCGGTCCGGGACTCCCCCACCATGGTCTTGATCCCCAGCTCTCTGGCCCAGTCCTCCATTTCCATAAGGATCTTTCGCGCCACCCCCATGCGTCGGTATCGGGGCATCACGATCACCCGGCCGATCATCATTTCCGTATCGGAAATAAAAAACATCCTCGCTGTTGCGATGGGGTCGATCCCGTCCAGAACGATCATGTATAAGGTATCCATGTTGTCATGCTCGTCGAACTCATCCTCCAGGGGGATATCGTGGTGCTGCTGCATGCCGGCGATCCGCATGTAATACATACCGGCCAGCTGAGGCAGCGTCTTCACCCGGATAAACTGGAAAGCGACCTTCGGATCCACTTCCTCCGGAAGAGGTTTTCGCACATGCTGCAGTTGATCCGCATCGCAGGCTCCGATCTTCCGATAATTCTCCTGTGCCTGATGCAGACTGACACTGTTTCCCCCGAAAACGATATTCGGATTCTTCTCGGCTGCGGGATCCTCCTCCCAGAAGCAGACCGGACAGATCTCATAGCTGCCGTAATCCTCCTCCAGGGTATAGCATCCGCAGCATGGACATTTATTCTTCATCGCTGTCCCCCTGTAGTTTCCCTTCACTTACGGATTTGGTTCATCCTGCCTGCCAAAGGCCCCCTGCTCCGGACTCTGCTGGCCATACAGCCCCTGCTGATAGCCGTCCGGCGTACCATATCCGCTCACCTGATCCTGTGCATTTGGATCCTGAGATCCCTGCTGACCATAAGCATTCGGGTCCTGATATCCCTGCTGGCCGTAAGCATTCGGGTCCTGATATCCCTGCTGACCATAAGCATTCGGGTCCTGATATCCCTGCTGACCATAAG
>JAGBNH010000092.1 GCA_017634475.1 Eubacterium sp. | reverse complement strand
TACCTCCCGAAAAAAAATATGCATTGGTACCAGCGGCTCTCCATTGCTTATTCTATCTCCCGGGGTATCACACGGACATGTACAGGACAGTCCTACCTGCGTAAACCGAACAGCTGCAAATGGACGGCTGGCTGACGGGCTCTCAAACGGACACCAAAGGGTCCAAGGAGGAAATCGTCACACCACATGCCGTTCCATTATACAGCTTAAGCAATGAAACGGTTAGTCCTAACTGGTTGTTAGGTATCTAACCACCACAATCTTATTGTAGGAGGAGGAAAAGAGTGAGTTTATCTCTGTGGAGAGGGAGGCAGACAAGCTCCGTGAATATGTGATCAGGGAATTTGGCGGGAACCTCTTCATGATCTCCGGACTCTCCATGGGAGGTAGGATTGCTGCAGTACTTGCAGGATTGCCGGGCATTTTTACAGAGCATTTGGTACTGGATGGTGCCCCGCTTAATTCCATTCCGAAATTCCTGATAAGATTCATGACAAAAAATTACATTAAGATCATTATAAAATCAAAAGCCAGAGATCCCAAGACACTGGCCAGTTGCAGGAGAGATTTCCTTCCCGAACGGTACATCGAAGATTTTCTGAAGATCGCAGACCATATTGAAGATACGTCCATCCGAAATATACTGAACAGTGTGTTCAGTCCTTTCGACTATAAGACATATGATCCGAACACCAGTATCCTCTTCATGCACGGAACAAAAGGGAATGAGAAAGTATCCCGGAAATGTGCGATCCGGATGAAAGAAGTGAATCCACAGACGGAAGTCCGCGTGTATGAAGGCTATGCCCATGCGCAACTCATGAGTTTTGAGCAAAACAAATGGATCCGGGAGGTGCAGGATTTTTTGAAATGAAGATTACAAATATCTCCTTTTTTTAATTGCAGTCTGCCCTGTCATTGGCGTCGTTTATTCTTCCGGAAACCTCAAATCAAGAATTCCTCTTTCACTGCCGGCTTCAGCGTCCAAAGTCTGGGGAAGAGATCCCCCTCCATCCGGAAATGATGCTCCGTCTCCTGCGGGAACACTCTGGAGGTAAATACTGCATCTCCGTCATTTACAAAGATCTCAACGGAGCTCCGGTCTATGAAGATCCGTAAATGCTGGAGCCCGTTCTCCAGCGGACGGGTACGCTCCGTGCCCTCCTGAAGATTAAACTGGGTCTTCAGCCCGCTGCGATCCACAGTGATCTCACGCTTCACATCATTGTAACGGATCTCCAGTCCGCCTTCACCCCGTTCATCCGTGAAAAGATGAACCCGAACATGACCGGCCCTGCAGTCCAGCTCCAGCTCCGCAGCCTCAGGCAATTTGCAGGAACCAAACTCGTTCGGCCTGAGTTCCACCTTCTCTTCTCTTAATTTTTTCAGTTCCGGCAGTGGCTGCTGGATCAGTCTTCTTCCCCGGACCGTAAGCTCTCTCGGCAGGGTCAGACATCCGGCCCAATCCTCTTCATCCGTCGGGTAGGAAACATCCGGCACTCCCATCCATGCGATGAGAACCGCCTTGTCCGCATCCTCAATATTATTGGCACAGGCTGCCGCATAGGAATCGAAACCAAAATCCAACACATGGAACTGGCCGTCCGGCGTGAAGGTCAGCGTCTTCCAATCCATGGTTCCCATGATATAACCATTGTGGTTCTGGCTTCCTCCCCGTCCGGGGATGGACAGATGCTGTGGACAGAAGATCAGAACATCCTTCCCGCCGATCCGTTCGATGGACGGGCATTCCCACATATTGCCGAAGGCTTCAAATCCCGGTACCGAGAGTTTCCCCTCAAAATGCCATCCGTGCTGCAGATCCTCGGATTTATATACAAGAACACAGCCATGCTTCTCCTTCGTCTCAGCGCCGATGAGCATGTAATAGGTCCCTTCCTCCACCCCGCAGATGATCTTCGGATCTCTCTGATTCTCTGTGTAGTCGGGATGGGCGCCAAAGAGAGGCAGCGGGTACTTCTCCGGCCAGCCGTCATTTCCAAGACGTGCCAGACAGGTGTATGCGTGTCGGGTCCAGTCCGGATCCCGATGGTTCCCGGTATAATACAGATAAATCTTATCCCCGATGGGCATGGCGGAACCGGAGTATACTCCCTTATTATCATAGCCCTCTTCCTGGTCCGGAAGCAGGCAGACTCCCAGGTTCTTCCAGGTCACCAGATCCTTGGACACGATATGATACCAATGCTTCAGGCCGTGAACCGCGCCCCAGGGACACCACTGATAGAACAGATGCCAGCGGTTGTCAAACCACACGAAGCCGTTGGGGTCGTTCATGAGTCCGGTCACCGCCTGATTATGAAATGTCTGGCGGTAACGGGAGCCTCGGATCCGGTCATACAATCCCACCAGCTCCTGGGGATCCTTCAGGTATCTGTATTTTTCTTCTCTTGTCCATTCTTTCAAACTCCATGCCCCCCTTCTCCGATATATCCATTACATCCCAATATGGGACCCTTCACGTTCATGACTTGAAGGATCCCAACATTTAAGCCCTCAACTACAAATGATCATTGTCCAAGTGCATCCAAGCCGAGCTTCACAGCACCCAGGATTCCCTGATCATCATTACATCCCGCAGGAACGATATAGTTGTCCATATCCGCAAGTTCCTTCGTCTCCAGATATCCGTTCAGTTTCTCTGCCACCTTGGTCCGGATCAGCGGGAAAAGATGCATCTGATGCATTACGCCGCCACCCAGAATGATCTTCTGCGGACTCATGGTGAGGATCAGCATCACACATGCCTGAGCCAGATAATCACTTTCATACTCCCATACCTCTGGGATATCCACCAGTTCATGAGCGTTTTTTCCCCAGCGGTCCTTCAATGCCGGCCCCGCCGCCATGCCTTCCAGGCAGTTTCCGTGGAACGGGCAGCGTCCTGCATAGGTATCCCCCGGTGCAGGGATCACCTTCACGTGTCCCATTTCCGGATGAAGCATACCATGAACCACCTTACCGCCGGATAGAATACCGCCACCCACGCCGGTACCGATGGTGATATACGCCACGTCCGTAAGGCCCTGAGCTGCGCCCCAGGTCACCTCTCCCAGCAGAGAGCCGTTCACATCGGTATCAAAGCCGATGGGAACATTCAGTGCATCCTTCATGGTTCCCACGATGTTATAGTTGGCCCATGCCAGCTTCGGAGTCTTCACGATATAGCCGTAGGTGGGAGAATCCTGATGCACATCCACCGGACCAAAGCTGGCGATACCCAGTGCCTCGATCTCCTTGTCCTTAAAATACTCTATGATCTTCGGCATGGTCTCTTCCGGTGTGGTTGTCGGAACAGAAATCTGCTCGTAGATCTTCCCGTTCTCATCACCGATGGCGCACACCATTT
This sequence comes from Eubacterium sp., assembly GCA_017634475.1. GTDB lineage: Bacteria > Bacillota > Clostridia > Lachnospirales > Lachnospiraceae > Eubacterium_Q. Next base: position 2,659 of record JAGBNH010000092.1, on the reverse strand, counting down.
TCGTGCCGCCTGCTTCCAATGCTCCTATTCTCATGTGATTTCCTCCATGTCATTCAATCACTGTTAAGGAATGTCCAACTATGGATCCATTCCTTTCCCGAATCAATCTACTTAGAAACGGGCGGCTCCGGGTGTCCTGTCCGAACGCTCCCTGAACCGCCCTGATTCTTGTGACCTTATTCCCTTCGTTTCTGACATCCGATATCAGACATACCGGGGACAAATGGAAAATTACAGATTTTCCTTCAGGAACGCTTCGATTGCTGCAGCAGCAGCCTCTTCGTCATCGCCTTCCACCTGAACGGTAACCTCGTCACCCTTCTTAATTCCCATACCCATCAGCTTCATCAGAGCCGTAGCCTTCGCAGACTTGTCATCCTTGCTGATGATAATGGTGCTGGTGAACTCCTTTGCCTTCTTTACCAGAAGACCTGCCGGACGTGCGTGGATACCTACTTCATCTGTGATTACATACTTAAATTCCTTCATGTTTCCTTCTCCTCCTGAATTCTCTTAGTATTATAGTATTTCCTTACAACTTCATAGCCTACGTTCCGGAATACCGAAATCATCCAAATGTAACATCCTCATAGTCATCGCTGTTGGTCAGCAGGACAACTACCGTATCCGGATGACCAGCCGCCTTGATCTTGGAGATATCAAACTCCATCAGCTTCTGACCCTTCTTCACCTGATCACCTTCCGCAACCAGAGTATTGAATCCGTCGCCGTTCATTTCCACGGTATCGACACCTACATGGATCAGAAGTTCCTGATCATTCTCGCCTGTGATACCGATCGCGTGCTTACTTTCTGCCACGGAAGATATCTCACCATCGTATGGTGCGTATACTACACCTTCCGTGGGTTCTACCCCGACGCCTTCACCCAGTGTTCCTGCCGCAAATGTAGGATCCGGGATCTCCGTGTACGGAATGACCTTACCCGGTGTAGGCTGAAGGATCTCACCGCCGGAACTCTTGATAACTACCTTCTGCTCAAATCCTGCATCCTGAGCGAAAGCTCCGCCTGAAGCAGATCCGCCGCCCGATGCATCACTCACAGTTTTTCCTGCTGCCTCCTTGATGGAAGCACCTCCTGCAGGAGCCTCCTCCTTCCATAAGAACATGGTAAGGCCAAATGCCACACCTCCGGAGATCAGAAGCAGGATCGTATACAGACCCGGACTGTCAATGGTCAGATATCCCGGGATACCGGTTACGCCGTAGGCGGTTGCGCCGATCTTCGTCAGCGCACCGAACAGTGCTCCGGCCGCGCCACCTGCCATACCACATAAGAACGGTTTCATGAAACGGAAGTTTACACCGAAGATTGCCGGCTCCGTGATTCCAAGTGCTGCTGACATGGAGGACGGGATCGCTACGGTCTTCAGTTTTGCGTTGCGGCACTTAATTCCGACCGCCAGGCAGGCACCAAACTGTGCGAAGTTCGCCGCAGATGCTATTGGCATCCACGTGTTTAGCCCGGCGGACGATAGCATGCCTGCTTCTATTACATTGTACATATGGTGTAGGCCCATGACAACGGTCAGTGGGTATAGGGCACCCATGAGCATCGCACCCGGTCCGAACTGAACCAGCCATTTTGCTCCCTGAAGTACATAGTTCTCAAGTCCTGCAAAGATCGGTCCTATAACTACAAATGTAAAGAGTGCCGTTACGAATACGGTGGTGATCGGTACAACGAAGAGGTCGATCATTTCCGGCACGTGCTTATGCAGCCATTTCTCCAGCTTCGACATAACCCATATGGCTATGATTACCGGTATGACATGGCCTTGATAGCCATGCCGGGCGACAGATCCCAACGTATAGCTTCCTATCTGAATATTACCGAATAGATTCCAGGTCGGAATCTGGCCTGTTGAGATACCGAAGAAGCTGTTGATGGCTTCCTCACTACCTACGTTCCAGCCGTTCAGCAGGCCGGTGTGTACCATCATAAGACCGATAACGGCCGCCAGATATACATTTCCTCCGAAGACTCTTGCCGCACTCACCGCCACGATAACCGGCAGGAATGCAAATGCGGTATTGGCAACCATATCCAGGAAGCCATACCAGTCGGTTTCCGCGAATGACGGCCAAACCTTACCGAGAGCTTCGACAACACCCATCAAAAGACCGGATGCTACGATGGCCGGAAGGATCGGAACGAAAACATCACCAATCGACTTCAGTGCCCTCTTCCATGCAGGCTGCTGTGCGGCTGCCGCAGCCTTTACATCATCCTTGGTTGCTGCGGACATTCCCGTAACTGCAAGAAACTCGTCGTACACTTTGTTAACGGTTCCGGTTCCGATGATGAGCTGAAGCTGTCCGTTATTCTCGAACATACCCTTCACACCATCTACGTTCTCCAGGTTCGCCTTGTTGATCTTGCCGTTATCCTTGATCACAAGTCGAAGTCTGGTTGCACAGTGCGCCGCCTGAGCTACGTTTTCACGACCGCCTATATTGGCAACGATCTCCTCAGCGCACTTCCTGTAATCCAGTGTCATGTGGTATCCTCCTCTTTTTTGAAATTATATTGTAATCGTTTTCACTTAAGATTCATTATAATCACTTTTTCAGAAATCCGCAAGTGTTATTTTACGAACTATACAAATCTTTTTCAGTCCAGTCCCAGATCTGCAAAT
>JAGBNH010000091.1 GCA_017634475.1 Eubacterium sp. | reverse complement strand
CCACCGAAACCACATAGAATCCCATGACCCCCTCTTCCGGATGGATATACTGGAAGTAGATCCCGTTACCGAGATAAAGGATCAGGAACAGGGCGATGGGTAACAGGGCTTTTACATTCGGCTTCTTCTTTGTGTCTTCCATGATGCATAGGTCTCCTTGATTACAAGATATAGTTCAAGTATACCATAACCATCTTTTTTTCGTGTGACAGTTCTGTGACAAGTGGTGTGATAAAGTTACGTCATTAAAAAAAAGAACACCCGAAACAAGGGTAAATATATACGGCAGGAGGAAACGAAGATGAAGAATATCGTATTGAATGGTGAAATGAATATTGCGATCCCCGAGGGATTTAACGAGATCAGCCGAGCTGAGGTACAGGAGATGACAGCCTGCAAGGGTCAGGCCCCCATGTACAATATCATGAACAAGGAAGACCATATGCTGATCACGGTAAGCTGGGTCAAGACCGGATGGATCCTGTCCCATCTGCTCAACGCCAGGGACATGGTAAAGTCCATCAGAAGCAATTACAAAGCCCAGGAGCAGGCCAGATTCGGCGGTACCTACAGTGATATCACGGAAACCGTTCTGGGTGGGCAGAAGGCGTATAAGTATTCCTGTGCATACAGGGCAACCACCAGGGACGGCGAGACACTGGATATGATCCGGGAAACGCTGGTGGTAAAGATCGGAAGTGTATTCTATGTATTCCAGTCCGTATGTCGTGATGCATCAAAGGAAAAGGGGTTCAAGGCATTTCATGAGGTTTATGATTCCGTTCAGTTTCAGGCTGCGGCATAATGATCTCATCGTGTCTCTTTCACTGCGGGAGAGCTGCTGTACGTAAGGATGGCAGCCCTCCCTTATTTGCGCGATACGGCCGGCATGCGGGCATGCTTGCATGCACATAGGCCGGCCAACGCGACATCGAGTAGGAGGGACCCCCTCCTACTCGATTATGTTTATGATCCGATCTGCTGTGCCAGACGGGCCGAAAAGGATTGAATTTCCTTTTCCACCAATGTAGAATGATAATAGGGTCAAAACGCATTTGACCACGGCATTCTGTAGGATACATAGGATACTCCGCTGAGTGAGGAGATACGGAAATGAAAATACCTGTGGTGATACAAATGCAGCCGGGAGAGAACGGTGCTGCGGCGCTGTGCATGATGCTCGGATGCCATAAAAGATATGTCCCCATGGAGGAGCTCCGCGAAAAATGCGTCACATCGAGAAACGGCTCCAGTCCTGAACAGATCATAGAGGCTGCGGCAGCCTATGACCTTGTGGGACGGGTGGAGAAGAAGGATGTGTCGGAGCTGGAGCAGAAGGATTTCCCCCTGATGGTACTCTGGAAGAGGAGATACTATGTCATTATCCGTTCCATTAAGGGGGGGATCGTATCCCTGGTGGACCCTGCCAAAGGGGAATACAAGATCAAAATAGAAAAATTCAGAGAAATCTATTCCGGAAAGGCGATCTATCTGTCTCCGAATGAGCAGTTTCAGCCCGGAGGGAAAAGAGAATCTCTCTTCAGTCTGATCCGGGGCCGACTGGGGTTCCTTAAGAAAACCATGCTGCTCCTCAGCCTTTTCACCATTGCTGCGGTGGTGCTCAACATGGGCATGGCCGAGCTGCAGAAGGATACGCTGGATACCTTCATGAATCCCAGTGGGGGAACCGGGGAGGATTCGTTCATTTCCTGGGAGCTGGCGCTGGGCATCTATCTGATCCTTCTCACACTCTATACCTTTTCCGGAATGATGAAGACCCGTCTGGTGAACCGGTCCAGCCGGGATAGCTCTGCCAGATCGGGAAGCAAACTCTTTAAGAAAATGTTCAATCAGCCCCTGAAGTTTTTTGAGCAGTACAGTGCCGGGGAGCTGATGTCCAGACTGGAAAACAATGTAAGGCTGGATAATTCCCTGATCAAGTCTCTGGTTCCCAGATTGATCGATGCGGTGATGACGGTGATCTATATCGTCATCCTGATGCGGTACAATGTGATCCTTTCCTGTATCTGTCTTCTGATCGTTCTGATAAATATCTTTATCACCCTGCATTTTCAGGAGAAGAATTCCATAGCCGCAAAAAGCATGACGACCAACAGGGGGACGCTGAATACCTCTGTCATGAACGGGATCAATATGATCGATACCATAAAATCCACCGGGGCGGAGCGGGATTTTTACAATATCTGGTTTGACTCCCAGCTCCAGGTGAGCGGGAATAAGATGACCGGCGCAAAGCTCACCGGGATCACGGCCTTTGTCTCCAGTCTGAACAATGGTATCCTGCAGGCGGTGCAGCTGTTCCTGGGAGCCTGGTTCATCCTGCAGGGAAGCTTTACTCTGGGTATGATGTCCCTCTTTCAGACGGTGCTGAACAGTATGGTCAATTCCATGAAAAACTGTCTCACTTCCGTGGAAACCCTGCAGAAGATGCGGACCAATATCGAAAGAATGAATGATATCAGCAGACGTCCCGCCAGGGAACCCATACGGCTTCCGGAGGATCAGTATGAAACGGTGGATAAGCTGCAGGGACGCATAGAGGCGAAGCATATCAACTATCGGTATTTTCAGGGAGATGAGCTTGCGGTGAATGACGTGAGCCTGGAGGTAAAGCCCGGTCAGATGGTGGCCATCGTGGGACCTACCGGCTGCGGAAAGAGCACGTTGCTGAAGATACTGGCGGATCTGTATACGGCAGAGAGCGGAGATATCCTGTATTCCGGAAAACACCGGGAGGAGATACCGGACGTGGTGTTCCGTTCCTCCGTGACCACGGTGGATCAGGAATGTGTGATGTTTGATGACTCCATCTATAACAATATCCGGATGTGGGATGATACCATCGAGGATTATGAGGTGGTCATTGCAGCCCGGGATGCGCAGATCAGCAAGCGTATCGAGAAGGAGAAGATGGATTACGGCGCAAGGATGCTTGAGAACGGAAAGAATTTCTCCGGAGGAGAGCTGCAGAGACTGGAGCTGGCCAGGGCTCTGGCCCATGAGCCAACGCTGCTCTTTCTTGATGAATTCACCTCCGCACTGGATGCGCTGACGGAGGACAAGGTCATCCGGTCCATACGGGATAAGGGGACCACCTGCATCCTTGTGGCGCACCGGTTATCCACCATAGTGGATTGTGACAGGTTCTATGTCATGGATCGCGGAAGAGTGGTTCAGGAAGGAACGCATAGCGAATTATACGCACAGGACGGATTATACAGGCGCCTGATTGGGGCACAGTAACGGGGAGAACATGGGACTTTATTCGAAATCGATCAGAAGAAAAGAAGAAAACAATTTCAAAATGGAGCATTATGCGGATGAATCCCTCGTACACGACAAGGCCATGGTCAAGCTGGAGGAAGGACTGGAGGACGTGCAGACAACGGTGCTGTATATCCTTGGAAAGTTCGGCATCACGGCAGAGCGCCAGTACGGACTCCGGAACGTGGATGAGCTGCTGGAGATCCTGCTCGATCCCCTGGGAATGATGTACGATTATCAGGAATCGGTGGAAGCCTTTTCGGGTTCAAGAACAGAGTATATCCTTGCCTTCCGGGAAGACGGGAAGGCGGTAGCGCTGTTCCCCACCATTACCGGATACCGGTATTACTGTCCGAATGATGCCAGCTTCGGGTACGCCACAAGCAAGTTCTGCCGGCGGCTTCGGAAGGGCTGTTATGTTTTCCAGAGACCCCTTGAACAGTCAGGAACACTTCGGGGATCCTTTCATCGAAATGTACTGCGGTCGCTGACCATCTATGACATCCTTCGCCTGATTGCCGCTTCAGGCATGGCAGCGGGACTGGGACTTATTCTTCCCTATGTCAGCAGATGGGTATATAAGACCTTTATCCCCGGAAACGGGGAGAATGCTTCCGGGTTCGTGGCGGCGATCTTTATCTTCGTCCTTGTAACCGTGATCCGGGGACTTCTTGCCCTGGTCAAATCCTTCTTTCTTGCGGGAACGAAGATCCGGGTATCCATGAAGGTGCAGTCGGCGGTGATGGCACGGGTGCTTCATCTGAACCGGGATTTTTTTGAGAATACATCCTCCGGAAAGCTGTCCAGAAGGATCTACAGCTGTTCAAGACTTTCGGATATGATCCTGGGGTTCTACGCGGATGTGCTGCTGGATGTGGCATTCTCGGTGGTCTTTCTCTTTCAGATGCACAGTCTGGCACCGGCGCTGCTTCTTCCGGCGATACTCTTTCTTTTGCTGAAGATCTTTGTTTCGGTCATCAGTGCACTGAACAATATGGCGAATGAGAAAACGCTTCTGGAAGCGGATATGGAGAACAGCGGATTTTTATATACTGCCATTCGCGGGATCCAGCGGATCAAGGGAATGGGCTGTGAAAACGCCATCTACGCCAGGTGGGCCGGCATGTACAGGAGGACCCTGGCCGGAACCTATCAGCAGCCCTTCTTTCTGAAATACAACGCCGAGATCATTGCCGCGCTTTCCATCGGAGCGACCATCATGCTTCTCGGAACCTCCATCTTTGAAGGACTTACTTCGGATGATTATCTGTCGTTTACCTCCTCCTATGCACTGGTGATCTCGGCAGTGTCCGGACTGACGGATATGATGGCAAATGCCTTTCTGATGAAGACACTCTATGATAATGCCGCGCCCATCTTCGGTGCGGCTACCGAGCAAAACGGAACGAAGGAATATGTCCGCAGTCTCAGCGGGGATATCGATATCGAGGATCTTCGGTTCAGCTATGAAAATGATCCGAAGGGCTGTATCCGGGGAATCTCCCTGAAGATCCGCAGGGGGGAGAAGGTGGCCATCGTGGGAGAGAGCGGCTGCGGAAAAAGCACGCTGCTCAAGCTCATGCTGGGCATGGAGATGCCGGATACGGGAACGGTATCCTATGACGGAAAACCGATCCAGACCCTGAACCTGAAATCCCTGCGGAAAAGGATCGGTTCGGTATTTCAGTTCAGCAAGGTATTTCCCGGGACCATTGCCTCCAATGTCATATTCGGAGCAAACCGGAAGGTATCCGATGAGGAGCTCTGGGATGCTTTGGATAAGGCCGCCATCGGTGATTACGTTCGGTCCCTCCCCATGAAAGCGGATACGGAGGTCTCGGAATCCAATTCTTCCGGGTTTTCCGGCGGGCAGAGACAGAGACTGCTCATTGCCAGAGCCTTGATCAAAAAGCCGAAGGTGCTCATTTTGGACGAGGCCACATCTGCGCTGGATAATCTGACCCAGGAGCAGGTTCTGGAAAGCATCGACCATCTGCATTCTACGGTGGTCATGGTGGCACACCGGCTTTCCACTGTTAAGGGCTTTGACCGGATCGTCATGCTGGAGGATGGACTGATCGCCGAAGAAGGATCTTACCGGGAGCTTATGGAAAGAAACGGCAAATTCGCTCATCTGGTCAGCAAACAGCAGGTTGGAAACGGTTCATAATTCGTAGTAAGCAGGGTGAAGGACATGATTTTTGAGGAGATGAAACTAAAGCAGAGGAAGGAAGAGTTTCTGTGTCGGAAATGTGAGGCGATAGCGTGCGACATGAACGAGTTTCAGTCCATGGAAAACTATCTTCTGTCGGAACATTTTGACCGGGATATGGACCGGCTGATCCGAGGGGACTACTACCTTGATCTTCCCAGATTGATCTTCCTCAGAAAGGGACAGTCCAACAGAAGAAGGAAGGTTTATTCTTTTTCGCAGGAGAATAAGATGCTTCTGCAATATCTGGCTTATATGCTGCTGGAAAGATATGATGACCGTTTACCGGACACACTGTATTCCTTCCGAAGAAAAAAGCCCATCCATCAGCTGTATTCCATGATCCGGGAGGTGGACCCAAAGCGGGAAAGATATGTGGTAAAGGCGGATATCCGCAGCTTCGGTGAGTCCATGGACCCGGACCGGCTGAAGGGGATCATGGAGGAGTGGTTACGGGATGAACCGGAGGTCTGCTCCTTCATCCTGTGGCTCATCACAAGGAACCGGTATATCAGGGACGGAAAAGAGGAGGAGGGCTTTACATCCGTACTCCCCGGGAATCCGGTGGTTCCTTTTCTTCAGAATATCTTTCTTCAGGATGTGGACCGGTTCATGCAGGAGAATTCTCTGTTATGCAGCCGCTATTCGGATGATATCTGTATGCTCTGCGAAGACAGGGATAAGGCGGAAGAAAACATGGCAAAGCTTGTGGAAATGCTCCATGCCCTGAATCTGGAGATCAATGAAGAAAAAACCATGGTCATACCTCCCGGAGAGGATTTTGACCTCATGGGGATCAAGTTCGCCCCGGACTATCTGGACTTAGCCGACAATACCTACAGCAAAGCGCGTGCAAGGCTTAAGCACCGGGCTGACCGGCTTCTTCGCAAGGTCCGGCGGGGTGAGATCTCAGGGAAAGAGGGGGCCGGTCGGATGGCGGTGTTTATCAACCAATATTTTTACGGCCGTGAGGATCAGGATGAACTCAGCTTTGCGGAACATTTTTTCCCGTATATCACTTCCGTGGAAAGACTGAAAAGGCTGGATCATCTCAACCAGGACTGGCTCCGGGTACTGGCCACCGGAAGACACACGAATGCCAAATACCGGTTCCGCTATGCGGACATTCAGAGGCTGGATTATGTGCCGCTGGTATATGCTTATTATCACAGGGGATCAATCCGGTAAATATGGCGGATATTGACAACAAGACAATCTTTGGGTGATCCGCAGATGGATGGAGGTTGTTATGGCAGTAAATGAGGAAGATGGTTTCATACGTCACCGGCTTACGGAGCTGGCGGAGAGGGCTTACAGCGGGAATCGGTATCTGTATACGGGTTTTCTGGGAATGTCGGAGCTGGGGATCTATCATTCCATGGAGAGAGAGCTGTCCTTTGTGCCTTCGGAGGCTTTCGGAGGAACGGATTCCTGCGAGCGGTGCATGGTCCGTTTCGGCTCCGAGGAAATGTGCGGCTATGCGGAGGAGTATCCCATCTGCCTTCTCAAGGTGGAAGCGGTGCAGGAGAAATTTGCGGATACACTGACCCATCGCGATTTTCTGGGTTCCGTGCTGGGAGTGGGACTGGAGCGGGAGAAGATTGGCGATATCTTCCTCAGGGATAATGCGGGATATGTATTCGTGCACGCGGATGTGGCCGGCTTTATCCGGGAGAATCTGACCTTCGTAAAGCACACGAAGGTGAAGGTGACGGAGCTTGCTGAAGTGCCCCGGGAGCTGGCGCCGAAGCTTCGGGAAGAGACCCTGGTGGTGAGTGGGAACCGGATCGACAGTGTGATCGCAAGACTGTATCATCTGTCCCGGGAGGAGGCACAGCATCTGATCCGGGGAGAGCAGATCTTCGTGAACGGGCGCACGGTGACACAGGTGTCCAGGGAGTTAAAGGAGAAAGATGTGGTTTCCGTACGGCATCACGGCCGTTTCCGGTTCGCCGGGGAAACCGGAAGAACGAAGAAGGATCGGCTGAGTGTAAAGGTAGAAGTATACTAAGGAGGCAGGAAATGAGATCCCGTACTCTCTGGACTATGCAGGGGGTACGGGATCTTTGTGTGATCTTCAGAATGTGACGAAAGTCATATCGGAATTGTTTCTTTTTTCACTACAGAAGAGAAAGGGAGGATCATATAATAAGATCGTCAGATGGAAATACGGCAGGCAGTTTAAAAGGAGATACATATGGGAACCATACTTAAGACCAAAGATCTTACAAAGAAATATGACAACAGGATTGTGGTGGATAACCTGAACATCGAGATCGAAGAGGGAGAGATCTTCGGACTCCTGGGCCCCAACGGAGCAGGAAAGAGTACCACCATGAATATGATCTGCAATCTGGTGAAGCCGGATTACGGAAGCGTGGAATTTAAGGGAAAGGATTTCCGGAAGAATAAGCGAGAACTCAGCACGAAACTGGGGTATATCCCGCAGCATCTGGCGATCCACGGAAGCCTTAAGGCCTGGGAAAATGTGGAGCTGTTCACTTCTCTCTACGGGATCAAAGGGGCAGAACTGAAGGAGCGGATCGATGAGTCGCTCGCCTATGTGGGACTGTCTGAACGAAGAAATGATTATGCGAAGAAATTCTCCGGCGGAATGAAGCGGAGACTGAACATCGCCTGCGCCATCGGCCATCATCCGGAGCTGCTGATCTTTGATGAGCCGACGGTGGGAATCGATCCCCAGTCCAGAAACTTCATCCTGGAGAAGATCAAGGAATCCAACCGGAATGGTGCTACCGTCATTTATACCAGTCACTACATGGAAGAGGTGGAAGCTATCTGTACCCGCATCGCCATCATGGATAATGGGAAGATCATCGCCAGCGGAACATCGGAAGAACTGAAGAAGCTTGTGGTGGATGATACGGAATCCATCACACTGGAGGAAGTCTTCCTTACCCTGACCGGCAAGAAGTTGAGAGATTTCTGATGTCATCCGAAATGTCATCCGAGATGTCATCCTGAGCAAAGCGAAGGATCTTAAAGATCCTTCACTCACTACGTTCGTTCAGAATGACAGATTAAAAGAAAGTGCAGAGGAAACGATGATTCGATATTTGATTAAAAACAATTTCAAGATCATGTTCCGGAGTCCGGTAAATATCGTGCTGTACGTGCTTTGCCCGATCCTGATCTCCGCAGTCCTGATCTCTGCCTTCTCTTCCCTGATGGAGAGCTATAAGGCGCCCGGAGATTTTGAGGTGGGCTACACCGTTGAGGCAGACAGCCCATATGCAGGCATTCTGGAAGCACTGGATTCCGTAGGAAAAGAAAACGGGATCACCTTTAACCGCTATGATGCGGGAACACCGGAGGAACTGATCCGGTCCCATGAATTGGGCGGATTTATCACATTTACCGGAGATGGTTATACCATCTATGAAACGAAAAAAAGACAGGTCGAGGGCGCAAAACTGGAGTATATGATCTCTGCGGTTTATAACGCCATGATCAGCGGCGATGTGTCGGATATTCAGATCCCCACGGAATCGCCGGAGGTTTCGCCGGCTATCAATTCCACCGATTATTATGGTAT
>JAGBNH010000090.1 GCA_017634475.1 Eubacterium sp. | reverse complement strand
GCAGCATAATATACGCCATCATTCTTACCAAATACTCCGGAGGGGCACTTATTCCCTGTTCCCACTGCTGAAGAGTTCTTACAGGAATCCCAAATTTTGCAGAAAACTTACTTTGTGATAATCCCGTTTTCTTTCGTAACTTCTTTATTCTATCTGAAATATCCATAACATAGTCTCCGTAAATATCATACTTTAATAAAGTATAGAGCTATTTTCGTACGTTGTCAACGTATAAACTGATTTCGAATGTAAAATATGATAAAGCACAATTTTATAGTACTGCGCTTTATTATGCGCTTTGAAACGAATCTTTCCGCACCCATGATGTACCCGTCACTTCATATCCTGTTATCACACGTGTAAACAAAAAAGCTTCCGAAGGCACTTGTTTATGCCATCGAAAGCCTTTAATCGCAAATATTAAAATCCTACCGGCAAGCCACCCGGTATTATTCCAGCTCAATGGTTCCCGGCGGCTTGGATGTGAGGTCGTACATGACTCTGTTTACGCCCTTCACCTCGTTGATGATCCGGGTCATGCAGCGCTGGAGCACTGCAAAGGGGATATCGGTGCAGTCGGCGGTCATAAAGTCGCTGGTGCATACGGCACGCAGGACAACAGCGTAGTCGTAGGTCCTGAAATCGCCCATGACACCTACGGAACGCATATTGGAAAGCGCCGCAAAATACTGATTCGGCGGTGTTTGAATCTCTCCACGCTGAACTGCAGCGTCCACCTCTTCCCGATAGATGGCGTCCGCCTCCTGGACGATCCGCACCTTCTCTGCGGTGATGTCATCGATAATACGGACACCCAGTCCCGGGCCGGGGAAGGGCTGACGGAATACCAGATATTCCGGGATTCCAAGCTCCAGGCCTACACGCCGGACCTCGTCCTTGAAGAGCATCCGAAGAGGCTCTACGATCTCCTTAAAATCTACATGCTCCGGCAGACCACCCACATTGTGATGCGACTTGATCACGGCAGACTTGCCGAGACCGGACTCGATCACATCCGGATAGATGGTCCCCTGCGCCAGGAAATCAACCGTTCCCAGCTTCTTTGCTTCTTCTTCAAATACACGGATGAATTCTTCTCCGATGATATGCCGCTTCCGTTCGGGATCATTTTCTCCCGCGAGCTTCAGATAGAAACGATGCTGTGCATTTACACGAACGAAGTTCAGATCATACTGTCCATCGGGGCCGAAGACCGCTTCCACCTCGTCGCCCTCATTTTTCCGGAGCAGACCATGATCCACGAAGACACAGGTCAGCTGCTTGCCCACTGCCTTGGACAGAAGAACTGCCGCCACGGAGGAATCCACTCCTCCGGAGAGGCCACAGAGCACACGGCCGTTACCGATCTTCTCCCGAAGCTCCTGCACCGTTCTCTCCACAAAGGAATCCATCCGCCAGCTTCCGCTGCAGCCACAGATCTTCAGCACGAAATTGCGAAGCAGCTCCTGGCCGTACTGGGTATGCATGACCTCCGGATGGAACTGTGTAGCATATAGCTTCCTTGCCGGATCCTCCATGGCCGCTGCCGGGCAGTGCTCTGTTCTCGCCGTGATCCGGAAGCCTTCCGGAGCCTCTGCGATATAATCGGTATGGCTCATCCACGTGGTGAACTCGCCGGGAATGCCATCAAAGAGCAGTGACCGATGAGAACCTTCACCTGCTGACTGCGCATTACCTGCATCGCACAGCATGGTCTTCGTATGTCCGTACTCGCTTACCGGTGCCGTGGCAACCCGTCCTCCCAGCTTGTGGGCCATGAGCTGGGAACCGTAGCAGATTCCCAGGATGGGAATACCAAGCTTGAAGATCTCCTCCGTATAGGTCGGAGAATCCTCCAGATAGACACTGTTTGGTCCTCCGGTGAAAATGATCCCTTTGGGATTCATTTCCTTCAGCTTCTCAAGGGGCATGGTGTAGGGATGCACCTCGGCATATACCTCGCACTCCCTTACACGTCTTGCGATCAACTGGTTATACTGTCCTCCGAAATCAAGGACAACGATGGTTTCCTGGTTCATTCTTACTTCCTTATTTCTTTCTTTTCTGTATCATCCTGTATCCCGCACGCGGGCATGCAGAACATTTTATGGTTCCTTCAATGCTTCTCCGCCCAGCACCTCCACGGCCTTCTGAAGCTGCACATCCTTATAGTGGGGGAGATTCAGCTGCCGCCGAAGCTCGATATCCATATCGATCTCCACATCCGGCACCAGACCGTCCTTATGGATATTTCTTCCTGAGGGAAGGAAATAACTGGCTATGGTGAGCTTTACACCGGATCCGTCAGTCAGGCCGAAGACCTGCTGAACGATGCCTTTTCCGTAGGTTTTCATTCCCACCAGAGTTGCCTTCTTATAATCCTGCATGGCTCCGGAGAAGATCTCCGAGGAACTGGCGGTATTCTCATTCACCAGAACAGCCATGGGAAGATCCACATAATGATCATCACTGCACTTGTCCGACTGAATGACCTTTCCGTTCTTATCCTTCATTTCCAGAAGGATCCCCGGCTTATCCCTGTTCTCTCCCTCAGCCACGGAATTATCCTTCAGGAGATAATCCACCATGTCGGTTGCCTGATTGGTAAAGCCACCGGGATTACTGCGCATGTCAATGATCAGCGCCTTCGCCCCTTTGGCCTCCAGGTAATCTACCGCTTCCTTAAACTGAGTAAAGGTGTTATCGATAAACTCACTGACCTGGATATAACCGATGCCGTTTTCCAGCAATTCGTATTCTACGGTGATATTCTGGACCACGGCTCTTTGGATATCAAAATAAACGTAATCCTTCTCTCCAGCGCGGTACATTTTCAGCTTTGCCGTAGTACCCTTGGATCCGCGGATCATCTTCACCACTTCCTCCAGCTCCATATCCGTGGTGAGCTCCACACCGTCAATCTCCACAAAAACATCCTCCGGAAGAAGTCCGGCCGCCTCTGCAGGGCTGCCCCGAAGAGGCTTTACCACGTAAATGGCTCCGGTTTCCACGTTCTTGCTGACCGAGGCCCCAATCCCCACATACTCTCCGGAATCATCCTCTTCCAACCGTTTCATTTCCTCTTTCGTGTAGTAAACCGAATAAGGATCATCCAGACCGGCCATAATGCCGTCAAAATAGCGTTCCTCTCTTCTCTCCTTGTCCTGGTCAAAATAAAAATACTGGTTGATCAGGCTTTCCACCTGCTGGGTCTTGTTTCTGACAGAGAGAGAATACTCACTGAAATAACTGTCCTCGGAAGCCGGCTGAACCGTGGTGGGTTCTTCACTGCTGCCGCAGCCGCCAAGGTTACCAATCATAAGAGCTGCCGCGGTAAGCAGCAGCCCTGTTTTAGTTTTACGTAATATGTTTTTGCGCGTCATGATCTAAATACTTTCCTGCTCTTAGTCAAATGCCGATGCACTGCCATCCTGAATGGTCTCACTTTCCGTTCCGCCGCCGCCGATGGACATTTCAATCGGGCTCGTAAGTCCGAGGAAGGGCTTGGGATCCACATACTGGCCGTTCACACGTACACTGAAATGCAGATGCGGCCCACTGGTAACGCCGGTCATTCCCACAAAGCCCAGCACTTCTCCTGCTTCCACGGTATCCCCCGGCTTCACAGCATAACCATTCAGGTGATGGTAGATCAGTGTGATATGATTTCCGACATCCAGAACCACTGTCTTTCCACCGGTTCCATGCCAGCTGGTGTCTACCACAACTCCCGGAGCCGCAGCCACCACCGGATCATACATACTCGCCCGGATATCGATCCCCTGATGGAAGGTAGATGCACCGGGGATCCCGATATATCCACGATAGCCGTAATCGGAAGTGATGTAGGTGCTTGAAGGCTGGGGCCACACAAATATCTTTCCGTCATATTCCGGTTTGAGAAGGGTGTAGGTCCTCCAGGCGTTACTTTCTATCTCCGCAAGACGGGCCGCCTGCTCCTGCTCCAGGGTCTGCAGCTTCGTCAGCGTTCCGGTCTGTTCTTCGATGGGGGTCTGGCACAGTGCGATCTGCTTCTGCTTCTCCTCCATCATCAGGTTAAGCGCCTCTTCCTGCTCCAGATATACCTTCTGCATGATGCCCGCGCTGTCCGACATGACGCCCAGCATCAACCTCTGGTCTGCCAATGATCTTCTGGCCGTCTGGAAATCTTCCAACAGCTCCTTATCGTAATCACTGACCTCCTGCACATACTCCGGCTTATTCAGCAGTTCAGCAAAACTGCCGGCGTTCAGGATTGCGTCCACCATGGAGTAATTTCCATTTTCATACGCGTTCTGAATATGCTCCTTCAACCGTTCGTACTGCTCATTTTCCTTTTCCTTGGCCCGGTCCAGCGCGTAGGAAACATTGGCGATCAGCTCATTTGCCCGCTTCTGCTCCGCCTTCAGCTTCTCCATACGGGTCTGAAGATCGATCACCATTTCATCCAGCTGCTGCAGATTGGTATAGAAATCGTTCTGCTGAGCAAGCAGCTTGTCCAGCTGCTGCTGTGCAAGCGCCACCTCGTTCTGGCTCTGTAAGTAAAACTCTCTCAGCTGCAGGATCTCGGACACGTCATATCCCGGGATCTGCACCGTGTAGGTAATGATCTCCGGTTCGGTGATCTCCTCGGTAGTTTCGGTAGTTTCCTCCGTGATGTCCGATCCGGTTTCCGAAGTGGGATCTGTCGGTGGTTCCGTAGGAGCCTCCGTGATCCGCTCGGTGGGTTTGGTAGTGGGCTTCTCTGTCGGGGGCTCCGTTGGCTTCTCTGTTCCGGGCTCCGTAGGCGTCTCTGTAGTTTCCGTTGTAACGGTCACCTCAGAAGAGCCTTCCTCCGTTGTTTCGGTAGTCTCCGGCGTCTCTCCGCCGGGATTTTCCGGATCCTGCTCCGAGGAATCACTTACCTCGGGCATCTCGGGCACCTCCGGTTCATCTGCGTATACACCTGATCCGGCCATCCCGATGACCAGAAGATAGGCTGCAAATATGCGAAGGCGTTTAGCACGACTCTTTTTCGTTTTATCCGATTTTCCAGATTTGATCATTCTGTACTACCTCCTACATTTATTTTAATCAATTGCTGTTATACCTTCAGGTGCTTTCTCGTGGTCAGGAAGCTTCCGATGAAGCCGATGCCCACGCCCAGTGCAAGACATACCGGTGCAAGTACAACAAAAAGATCCTTGGCCGGGATAAAGTCAAATACGGTCTGCAGTACGGAGAAGCGCCCTACGACATAATTAATGATACCGTCATACATGTACCAGAGAAGGATGACCGGGATCACCGAACCGATGATACCGATGGCCACACCCTCTACGATGAACGGCGTACGCACAAAGGCGTTGGTCGCACCGATCAGCTTCATGATCCGGATCTCTTCCTTACGGACCGTGATACCGATGGTGATGGTATTGCTGATCAGGAAGATGGATACCAGGAACAGGATCAGGATGATACCTGCGGAGCCATAGCCCACAAAGGTGTTGATGGCTGCAACGTTATTTGCCGTATACTCCGAGCTCTTTACCTTTCGAACGCCCTTTATGCCGCTGACAAAGGATACAAAATCCGCCTGATGGGAAACATCCTTCAAGGTAATGGTAAAGGAAGCGGAGTTGACCAGCGGGTTGTCATCCCCGAAGGTTTCCAGCGCTGCCTGAGGGTCGTCGTAATTGTCCCGAACGAACTTCTCCCATGCATCCTTTGCCGATACGTAATCCAGGGTGGCCAGCTCATCTCTGGTACGGATCTGCTCACTGATCAGATCCACCTGCTCCTGGGAGATCCCATAGTCAAAGAATACGGAAATGGAGATGTTGCCTTCGATCTTCTTGATAGCGGTCCGGAAATTCATCAGAACCGCATAGAACAGACCGAAAAGGAAAAGGCACGCAATGATGGTACCAATGGATGCCAGCGAGAACAGCAGGTTCCGCCGGATATTTTTAAAGCCCTGCCGGAAGGTATAACCGATTGAACTAATCCTCATCGTCGATATATCCTCCCTTCTCCACGTCACTGACCACAACGCCCTTTTTCAGCTTGATCACGCGACGCTTCATGGCATTAACGATCTCTTTGTTATGTGTAACCACCACCACTGTGGTTCCCTTGGAATTGATCTCCTCCAGCAGGTTCATGATCTCCCAGGTAGTCTTGGGATCCAGGTTACCTGTCGGCTCATCAGCCAGGATGATATCCGGCTTATTAACCAGTGCACGGGCAATAGCCACACGCTGCTGTTCACCACCGGAAAGCTGCTTCGGATAGGACTTATACTTGTCTGCCAGGCCTACCATGGTAAGCACTGCGGGGACCTGACGCCGGATATACCGGGGCGGAGTCTCGATGACGCGCTGGGCAAATGCCACATTTTCATATACGGTCCTGTCCTTGATCAGACGGAAATTCTGGAATACCACGCCCAGCTTACGACGAAGCTTGGGGATCTGACGGCGCTTCATCCTGGAATAATCAAAGCCCGCCATATGGATCTTTCCTTTTGTGGGAACCAGCTCCCGAAGAAGCAGTTCCAGAAGCGTTGTTTTTCCGGAGCCTGTGCTACCCACGATAAAGACGAATTCGCCTTTGTCGATATGCAGACTTACATCCTGCAGGGCGACGGTACCTGTGGGGTACTTCATCGTCACATTTTCCAATGTAATCATATAGAATTAAAACCTCCTGAAAACCGCGCTGGGGCGCGGTTTTAGTATTTTTATTTTGATCCCGCGAAGCGGGCGTCTCGCTACAAGCGGTGCTTCCGGCTCGACGCCCGCTTCGCGGGCATCGAGTCGGCGCGCTGGCGCGCTATACATCCCATCCAACAGCCACCGCCCCGTGAGCAAGCTCCCGGGCATCTCGCTACAAGCGGTGCTCTCGGCTCACCGACCGCAAGGCGGTCGGTGAGTCGGCGCGCTGGCGCGCTATACATCCTATCCAACGGCCACCGCCCCGTGAGCAAGCTCCCGGGCGGCGGCCGTTGGATGGGATGTGCACCGCTTGTAGCTGGGCGCCTAGAACTCCTGCGTCTCCATATACTTCATATACTTCACAACCATAAGGGCGATCTTGAAGGTGATGGCGTCTTCGAAGACGCGAAGGTCCAGGCCGGTGGCTTTCTGGATCTTGTCCAGACGGTAAACCAGAGTGTTCCGGTGGATGTACAGCTGGCGGCTGGTCTCAGATACGTTCAGGCTGTTCTCGAAGAACTTGTTGATTGTGGTCAGCGTCTCTTCGTCGAACTCATCCGGGGACTTGCCATCGAAGATCTCCTTGATAAAAAGACGGCAGAGGGGGATGGGAAGCTGATAGATCAGCCGGCCGATGCCCAGATTGCTGTAAGCGATGATATTCTTGTCGCTGTAGAAGATCTTCCCTACATCCAGAGCCATCTTGGCTTCCTTATAGGAACGGGATACTTCCTTGATCTCATTTACGATGGTACCAAAGGCTACGTGAACGCTGGACAGTGCTTCCGTGTTCAGCATATCCACGATGGTCTTGGCGATGCGGGAAAGCTCCTCGTAGCTCTCGTTCGCCTTAACCTCCTTCACCAGAATGATATTCTTCTCATCTACTGCAGTGATGAAGTCCTTTGCCTTGGTGGCAAAAAGATTCCGGACGGTCTCCAGGGCATTGTTGTCCTTCTCCGTCTTGGTCTCGATGATGTAGACCACGCGCTTAACGTCCGTCTCGATGTGCAGCTTCTTTGCGCGGTTATAGATATCCACCAGAAGCAGATTATCCAGAAGCAGGTTCTTGATGAAGTTGTCCTTATCAAACCGCTCCTTATAGGCTACCAGCAGATTCTGGATCTGAAAGGCTGCCATCTTTCCAACCATATATGTGGAATCTGTCTCGCCCTTGGCCAGGATCACATATTCCAGCTGCTTATCGTCATTTACTTTAAAGAACTGACAGCCCAGCATGGCCTGGCTTTCAGCCGGAGAATCCACAAATGTGGCAACTGCATTCTCATAACCATCAACATTTACGTCAAAGGTTTTTGCCAGTGCGCGCCCCTCTACATCCGTAACGAGCAGATCCACCTTCGTGATCGTGTGGATTCCATCAATCGTATCCTGCAGAATCTGATTTGAAATCATGGTTTACTCCTTTTCTACAATGATATTATGTTCATCCCATAAGCAAATGATCATCATACCCAGACAATCATTCCTTATTGTATCAGAAAATGACGCCAATTAAAAGAGAAAATGTTGTGAAAAAAAAGGGCTGTCCATTGCGGACAGCCCTTTGGTAGATCTGAAATAATGACTAGTTTGCGATAACCTGCTCGGTTTCCTTATCGAAGATATGGATCTTGGACAGGTCGAATGCGAACTGTACGGTATCGCCGGGACGAGCAGTTGTACGAGCATTAACTCGAGCGGTGATATCGAACTGGTCGATGGAGAAGTACAGATAAACTTCAGCACCGAGCATTTCGTAAATGTTGATACGAGCGTCGATGACGGACTCCGGAGAAGACTCGATGAAGAGCTGCTCGTCATGGATATCCTCAGGACGGATACCAAGTACAACATCCTTGTCAATGAATCCGCCGGCGATCAGCTTGTTAGCCTTAGCCTCGGGAACCTTGATGGAGTGAGAACCGAACATCAGAAGTACATCTGCGCCGGACTTAACTACCTTACTGTCGATGAAGTTCATCGGCGGCATACCCATGAATCCTGCTACGAAGAGGTTTGTCGGATGATCATACAGGTTCTGCGGTGTATCTACCTGCTGGATGATACCGTCCTTCATAACTACGATACGGGTACCAAGGGTCATAGCCTCGGTCTGGTCATGTGTTACGTAGATGATGGTTGTCTGAAGTCTCTGATGAAGCTTGGAGATCTCAACACGCATCTGAACACGGAGCTTAGCATCCAGGTTGGAAAGAGGCTCGTCCATCAGGAATACCTTGGGCTCACGCACGATAGCACGTCCCATAGCCACACGCTGTCTCTGACCACCGGAAAGAGCCTTCGGCTTACGATCGAGCAGGTGCTCGATCTCAAGGATCTTAGCAGCTTCATGTACGGACTTGTCGATCTTCTCTTTGGAAACCTTACGCAGCTTCAGACCAAATGCCATATTGTCATATACGGACATATGCGGATACAGAGCGTAGTTCTGGAATACCATGGCGATATCTCTGTCCTTAGGCTCAACATCGTTAACCAGCTTGTCACCGATCCAAAGCTCACCGGAGCTGATGTCCTCAAGTCCTGCGATCATACGAAGGGTTGTGGACTTACCGCATCCGGAAGGTCCTACGAAGATGATGAACTCCTTATCCTGGATCTCCAGGTTGAAGTCCTTTACTGCGTTGAAGCCATTCGGATAGATCTTGTAAATGTTCTTCAAAGATAAACTAGCCATTGTTTGCATCCTCCTAATTGTTTTCTAAATTAGCTTTAGATTATTTCCCGGGAATAAAACGCACCCTTCCCGGAATTCACTGTGACATATCTTAACTGTTTTACCCGTTTTAGACTATATGTGGATTGCATAAAGAACGGAAAAAACTTTTGTTAATCTAGCATACGGGTGTATGCATGCACAACATTTTCAACAAAAAAAAGCAGGTGGTTCAAGAGAAAACCACCTGTCTTTTGTGTATTTTTCATTAAAATCTTATGTAAATCAACAATCCCGGATCCGATCTGAAAAAGTGCCGAAATCATAAAGGAAATACTGTCAGTTTTGCTAAATAATCACCAGAAAACGGTGGATTTCAGGGCCGGTCTACCGTGCGGAGACGATATCGTCCTTGGCACCGATAACGATCAGGACATCGGTATCCGAAAGGTCCACATCGGCGTTACCGGAATCAAAGGTTTCCAGGATCTGGGGCTCCTTAAAGTAGGATGCAAGCTCCTGCCCTGCCCCCGGGGTCTTGAAATAGATCAGCGTCGTTGTGGTGGTTCCGGAATAGTTTCCGACCTCAACTGCCGTATAGCCTGCATTGT
Source organism: Eubacterium sp. (assembly GCA_017634475.1). Lineage (GTDB taxonomy): Bacteria > Bacillota > Clostridia > Lachnospirales > Lachnospiraceae > Eubacterium_Q. Next base: position 59,368 of record JAGBNH010000090.1, on the reverse strand, counting down.
TCAGCTGCTCCCGCCATGCTCCTGCAACACCATTAGTAGTCGTACCGTTCAGTACGACGATCTTGATGTCCAGCTTCACTTCCTGGGTAGGAGCCTCCGTCGGTGCTTCGGTGGCCGTGGAAGTAAGAAGATTATCGGTCTGATTCTCCGATGAAACCGCGATCCCCCCCGTGCTGGTGTCACCCGTCTTGCTCCCGCTTCCCTTGATCCAGGAACGGACCAGTGCAACGGCGAGACAGACGATCACGATGGCAAGGATCACCACGATGGCCCGAAGAAACATGGAAAAAAACAGCCCAGATGCACTTTGCTTTTTTTTCATGACTTAACCTCCCAATAAAAACCTTCTTAACCAAATTTAAGTATAACAAATTCATTTTCCATTTTCAATTCTGCAGCACATGTTTTCGCAAAAAAATCCGCCGCGGAAATGTTCAAAACGCCCTGTTTATGGTAAAATACAGGTAACTACTTAACTCTGCCGTTTTGAAAGGAGCAGCCATGAAATGTGCACTGATCACGGGAGCTTCCCGGGGGATCGGGCGGGCCGCAGCACTCAGGCTCGCGGAATCCGGGCGTTTTCCCATGCTCTGCCTCACCGCCCATAAGGAGAAGGAGAAGCTTTACCGGCTCGCCGAGGAGATCCGTTCGCTGAGCCCCCGGCAGACCGTACTTTGTTTTCTCGGAGATATCGGGGAGCAGGACACTGTGGAACGCCTGGTGAAGGAGATCCACGCCGCCGGAGGACGGGTCAGCCTTCTGATCAACAACGCTGCCATAAGTCTTCCCGGCATGCTTATGGATCTTTCCTTCGAGGACTGGAACCGGCTGATCTCCACCAATCTCTCTTCGGTGTATCTTACCTGCCGGGCATTCCAGCATGACCTCCTTCAGGCAGCTTCGGATCCAGCCGGAGATGCCGGCCGGATCATCAATCTGTCCTCGGTGTGGGGCGCCGTGGGCGCTTCCTGCGAAGTCGCCTACTCCGCTTCCAAGGGAGGAGTCACCGCCTTCACCAAGGCCCTGGCCAAGGAGCTTTCCCCCTCTCATGTGGCGGTAAACTGTCTGGAGCTGGGGGCTGTGGATACGGAAATGAACGGCAATCTGTCCGAGGAGGAGAAAAAGGGCCTGTCAGAGGAGATCCCCTACGGGCGTTTTGCCACCCCTGAGGAAGTGGCCGAAGCAATAGAACTTCTTTCCCTCATGCCTTCCTATGTTACCGGCGCAGTCCTCCGTATGGACGGCGGCTGGATCGGATGATCCGAAAAGAAAGGAGCGTGGACCATGACAAATGATCCTATGAACACTGACCGGTCCAAAGAGGAACTGGTCATCGTGGAATTCTTCTCCGAGGAAGCTCTGGAGAATATCATGGCACTGCTGACCTATAAGCCCGAGCGGATCATTTACCTTGGGCATAAGCATAACATGATCACAAAGAAAATGAACAGCCTGCGCCGTTTTGCGGGGCTCACCTCGCCCCATACCACCCTGGAATTCATCGAGGTCCCCCGTGACGATCTCATGCTGTGTATCCAGACCATCGAGGATATCCTTACGGACCATCCCCATGCACGGTTCGAGCTCACCGGCGGCGGCGAGATGTTCCTCATTGCTTTCGGTTATGTCAGTGCCAACCGGAAGGTGGATACCCTGCGGATCGACCCCTACACCGGTACGGAAATGGACCTGTCCAGCGGGCATTTGCCCACCACCACCCATACCAATGCCTCCATTACCGTTTCGGAGAATATCGTTCTCCACGGAGGAACTCTCCGTCCCCAGCTGTTCCGTTGGGATTTCGACGAGCTGTTCCGGGAGGAGATCCGGGAGATCTGGACCGTGGCAAAACGCCTGGGCCATAACTGGAACCGTTACTGCTCCATCATTGAAGAGGTGATCAAGAATTACCCGGAGGATGCGGAGCATGTCTTCCGTCTTCCGAAGGCTGCACTGAAGGATTCCATAACCCTTCTGCAGCAGCTTAAGGATAAGGGAATGATGGATTTCTACCGTTCGGAGAAGCATTGCATCGTCTTCCGGTTCGCCAACCAGCAGATCCGTGAGGTCGTGACCAAGACCGGCAACATCCTGGAGCTTCATGTCTATGAGGTAGCCACCAGAGAGCCTACCATATTTACGGATGCAACCACCGGAGCCATCATCGACTGGGAGGGACAGCCCGTACAGCAGGAGAGCGCCTTTTCCGACGGCCATTCCAAGGGTGAGACCATCAACGAGATCGACGTGATCCTGATGCGGGATGCAGTTCCCACATTTATCTCCTGTAAGAGCGGCCGCGCGGATTCCAAGGCGCTGCATGAGCTGGAGACCGTGACCTCCCGTTTCGGCGGGCGATATGCAAAAAAGGTCCTCGTTATGGCAACGCCCTGTGAGGCCGCTGCCAGCGGAGGAGCCTTCTTCAAACAACGTGCGAAGGATATGCATATCTGGGTGATCGATGATTGCTACAATCTGACCGACGAGCAGCTGATGCGCAAGCTGCAGCGGATCCAGGGGGCGTAGAGCGCGCAATACGGAAACGTCAATATACCAAAACGAAGATATACAAAACGAGGACGGGCCTCAAATCCAATGTCGTACAGTCAAGTATGCCTGTCATCCTGAGGTGAGCTATGCGAGCCGAAGGATCTTCCTTCGCAAGTCGAAGGGATTCTTCGTCGCTACGCTCCTCAGAATGACAGGCTTTTTTTACCTTAACGACATTGTCCTCAGATCAGGCCCGTCCTCGTTTTCTGTTTTTCTTCCGCCTTACTCTTCCATGTTCCGGAATTTCGTATACCTTTTATTTCTCCATGTTCCGGAATTACATATACCTTTTATTTCTCCATGTTCCGGAATTTCGTATACCTCTTTATTTCTCCATATTCTGGAACTTCGTATACTGTGCCTGCCACAAAAGCTCCACCGGTCCCACGGAGCCGTTACGCTGTTTGGCGATATTGATATCCGCCACGCCCGGCTTCTTGGAATCCTCCTTGTTGTAGTAATCATCACGATAAATGAACATTACCACATCCGCGTCCTGCTCGATGGAACCGGACTCACGAAGATCTGCCAGCACCGGCTTATGATCCGGCCGGGAATCCACCGCACGGTTCAGCTGCGCCAGGGCGATAAAGGGCACATTCAGCTCTCTGGCGATACCCTTGAACGCACGGGATACATCACTGATAAACTGCTGCCTTGATTCTCTTCTCTGACCGGAATCGTTCATCAGCTGCAGATAGTCTACGATGATCAGTCCGATATTCTCTGTCTGCTTCAGCTTCCTGCATTTGGAACGTAGCTCGGAGACGGTGATATTGGAATTATCATCAATGAACAGTGGTACTCTGGAAATGGTTTCCGTGCTCTCGATCAGACTGTCCCATTCCTTCTCGGACAGCTGGCCGGTTCGGATATTCTGGGCATCCACCTTGGCGTCCATGGCCAGGAGACGGGTCACCAGGGATTCCTTGCTCATCTCCAGGGAGAAGATCGCCGTGGGAACCTCCTCATATTTCAATACATGCAGGGCGATATTCAGCACGAAAGCAGTCTTTCCCATGGAAGGACGCGCTCCCACCAGGATCAGCTCTCCTCCATGGAGTCCCGTAAGCTTCCGGTCGATATCGATGAAGCCGGTGGAAATACCGTTGATCCGTCCGTCGTTCCTGGCTGCCTTCTCGATCTCCCCGATGACGTCCACCACGATCTTATCCATGGGAGTGATGTCCTTGCTGCCGTTCTTCTTCTGTACCAGCCGAAACACATCCTCTTCCGCATTTTCCAGGATCGCCCCCGCAGGGCCCTGAGCATCATAGCATTTCCTGGAAATGTCGTCCGTCACGCGGATCATTTCCCGAAGGAGGGATTTCTCCTTGATGATCCTGGCATATTCCACGGCGTAAACCGAGGTCTGGGTACTGGCAAGCAGTTCTCCCAGGAAGCTGTTCTGGTACAGGATCTCCGGTGCGCCCATGGAACGAAGCCGTTCCGCCAGGATGATATCATCCACGGAACGCCCTTCATCATGCAGGGAGACGATGGCCTCAAACATCACCGCATACTGCCGGTCAAAGAAATCCTCCTTCGTCAGGATACCGCTGACGTCGGTTATGGCGTCCGGATCCATCATCATGGAGGCGATAACGCTGCGCTCGGCATTTCGGTCAGCCGGTAGCACCCGCCTGGACACTGCAGCCCCGGCCTCGGGATAATCCGGAACAAATCCCTCCGGTTCCGGCATATCGTACTCATAGTCCTCTTCAAAGGCAGGATCATAATCCGATGCATATTCCGGTATGAAGTTTTCCTCATTCGGTCTGTTTTCCTGATCTGCCATATGCACCTACTTCTTATCTTCCACCACATTTACCGTAAGCTCGGCGGAAACCTCCGGATGGAGCTTCACGGTCACTCTGCTGGTACCCAGTCCCTTGATGGGTTCCTTTACCACGATCTTCTTCTTGTCAATGGTAAGGGACAGCTGCTTCTTCACCAGATCGGCGATCTCCTTGCTGGAGATGGAACCGAAGGCTCTTCCGCCCTCACCCACCTTGATGGATGCGGTGACCGAAGCCTTCTCCAGCCGCTCAGCCAGTGCCTTTGCCTCAGCCAGCTGCTCTGCCGCAACCTTGGCGTCATTCTGGTTCTTCAGCTTCAGATCGTTCAGGTTCTGGGGCGTTGCTTCAACACCCAGCTTCTTGGGCAGCACGAAATTCCGTGCGTAGCCCTGATTCACTTCTACAATATCGCCCTTCTTTCCAAGGGTCTTTACATCCTGAAGTAAGATAACCTTCATGTTATTTCTCCTTAAATTTTTTCAAGATTCTTCGCTTTGCTGCAAACGCCTTCCCTGGCCGCACTCCAGCTAACGCTTGTCCCGTTCACACTCGCCATGGCGAGTGTTGCCGCGACAAGCTATGCTCTACGCTGCCGCGAGCACGGCACCGGAAGGCTAAGCATTATCCTCAGAATGACAATCCATTATATACTGCCTTCTTCACTCATCTCCCGAAGCACCGAACGGAGCTCACGGAAGAATTCTTCCTTGGTCTTGCCCTTAAGCTGCGCGCCTGCGATGGTGGCGTGACCGCCTCCGTTAAACCGTTCCATTACCAGCTGAACATTTACATCGCCGATGGAACGGGCGGATACATAGAGGATCCCGTCATCCGCTTCGGTGACCACAAAGGAAGCCTTTACATTTTCTACATTCAGAAGTTCATTTGCCGCCTTAGCCGCCGGAACGGTGGGGGCTTCCCCGGATCCCGGATCCGGATCCACGTAGGACAGGGCGAAGACACGCATATAAAGCTCTGCATTGCTGATGCCCTGGGCACGCTCCTTCATGGAGGTAAGGGTGCTCCGGAACATCTTCCTTACACGGGTGATATCCGCACCCGCCTTTCTGAGATAGGACGCGGCCTCAAAGGTCCGGACGCCCGTTTTATTCTGGTAATTATCCGTATCGATCAGGATACCTGCGTACATGGCATCCGCTTCCACCGGCTTGATCTTCGGCTTGATGGAAATGTACTGGAACATTTCCGTAATGAGCTCGCAGGCCGAAGAAGCAAAGGGCTCGATATAGGAAAGGGTGGCATTCTCAATGGGTTCGTTGGACTGACGGTGATGGTCGAAGACTACCACGGTATTCACCATGGTGAGCAGCTCCTCACAGGCCGTCATACTGGGCCGGTTCACGTCGCAGACCACAAGCATGGTGGTCTGGTCCACCATTCCCACTGCCTGCTGGCCGCTGACCAGCATATCCGCGTAGCCCTCCACATTCTTAAAGCTGTTTACCACCGGACGGATGGCTTCTATATCGTCGTTCAGAACGATATACGCCTTTTTCTTCAGGGTGGTCACCAGCCGCCAGATCCCCACTGCAGAACCGAAGGCGTCCGCATCCGGCCGCTTATGGGCCATGATCAGCACCTTCTCCTTATTCTCCAGCAATTCTTCAAAGGCCTGGGCCTTCACTCTCGCCTTGACACGGGTATTCTTCTCGGTTCCGGTACTCTTTCCGCCGAAATAGGATACCTGATCCCCGTACTTCACTGCTGCCTGATCGCCGCCCCGGCCCAGAGCCAGACCGATGGCCACCTTGGCGTTCTCAAAGCACTCCTGAAAGCTGTTGCTTCCCGCACCGATACCGATGGAAATGGTCATGGGGATCTCATTCCGCACGTTGATGGCCTTCACCTCATCCAGCAGCGAGAAACGGTCGCTCCTGAGGATCTGCATATATTTCTGCGGAAATACAAAGAGGTATTTGTCATTCTCCATCCGCTTTACGATGGCGTCGATGTTGGCAAGATACATGTTGATCTTGCGGTCCACCAGAGCCGTCAGGGTGGAATGCCGGACCTCGTCCATGGAGTCCATGACCTCGTCATAGTTGTCGATATATGCCAGACCTGCGATCAGCTTCTGGTCCTCATTTTCCTTCTCCAGAAGCCGCTCTCTGGTCACATCAAAGAAATACATAACGATGACGATGTCATCATCCTTACGTTCTTCCTGATCCTCCCGGTCAAATGCCCGGGACAGATCCATCCTGCGGATCACGGCGTTATACTTGTGATCCCTGTACTCCACTTCCATACTGGTCTCCCCCGGAAGATCCTCGAATAAGGAGGAGTCCAGCTCCGGGATGTATTTGTCCATACGGCCGTGGATGTTCTTCTTTTCCTTAATGTCCACCATTTTGTAGAACATGGCGTTGGCCCACAGCACCCGTCCGTCCGTATCCAGAAGGACGTAGGGTACAGCCAGGCCGTGAAGCATTTCCTTCTGGACCTTGCCCTGCTCCAGGGAATAATCGGTGACTGCCGCGCTGATGGTGGGCAGCATCTTCACGTAGACCACGATGACCACCACCACATAGGCCGCTGCGATACCCAGGGCGATGAAGGTCTCCTTCGCCTCGAGGCCGAAGCTTAAGGCCACGATCCCCACAAGGATCAGTGCCAGGATGATGGGCACGATGATCACATATTTAATTTTATTGCGCAAACGTTTGCCGCTTTCCATATCTTCCTCCCGACCGAGGGGCCCCGATCTTAATTAGAGAGACTGTTCAGTCGTTCAAGCACCTGTGCATAGGTTTCTTTATACTTAGTCAGCTTGTTCCGTTCTTCCTCAACCTTTGCAGCCGGAGCCTTGCTGATGAAACGCTCGTTGGAGAGCATTCCCTCACCCCGGGCGATCTCCTTCTCCAGGCGTTCCTTCTCCTTCTCGAGACGCTCCTTCTCCTTGGCCAGATCCACCAGATCGGCAAAGGGCATGTAGAGTACCGCATTGTGGATCACTGCGGATACGGCGTCATCGGCGATGCCGTTCTTGTCTGCCTGTACGGATACGGATTCCGCCATGGCAAGAGGTGCAAAGAAGGTCCGGTTTGCTTCGAAGAGCTCCCGGATATCGGTCTGGTCGGAAACCACCACTACCTGCGCCTTACGATTGGGGGCCACGTTCATTTCCGCCCGGACGTTCCGGATCACCCGGATGGCCTCCTGCAGGATATCCACGGACTTCTCCTCCTCCGGGAAGGACAGGCTCTCATCATATTTCGGCCATGCCGAGGTCATGATGGTCTCCTCATCCGTCAGGGTACAGTAGATCTCCTCGGTAACGAAGGGCATGTAGGGATGCAGCAGCTTAAGGCCCATGGAAAGCACCGTCTTCAGGGTGTACAGCGCAGCTGCCTTGGAGGTATCCTCCTCATTCCAGAGCCGCGGCTTCACCATCTCGATGTACCAGTCGCAGAATTCCTCCCAGAGGAAGCTGTAGATCTTATCGGCTGCGATACCCAGCTCGTACTTCTCCATATTTTCGGTCACATCCTGCACCAGGGTGTTGCACTTGCTTAAGATCCAGCGGTCCGCCAGGGTCAGCTGATCCGGCGTAACGGCACTGATCTCTGCAGGATCTACCTTGTCGATGTTCATCATGATGAAACGGGATGCGTTCCATACCTTGTTGGCAAAGTTCCGGTTGGCGATGACTCTCTCCCAGTAGAAGCGCATGTCATTTCCGGGAGCATTTCCCGTGATCAGGGTGAAACGGAGGGCGTCCGCACCATACTGATCGATGACTTCCAGAGGATCGATACCGTTCCCCAGAGACTTGCTCATCTTCCGTCCCTGATCATCCCGCACCAGTCCGTGGAACAGCACGGTATGGAAGGGCAGCTTGCCGGTCTGCTCGATGGAGGAGAAGACCATACGGATCACCCAGAAGAAGATGATGTCATAACCCGTTACCAGCACGTCCGTGGGGAAGAAATACTTGTAATCCTCACTCTCCGTATCCGGCCAGCCTACCGTAGAGAAGGGCCACAGGGCGGAGGAGAACCAGGTGTCCAGGGTATCCGGATCCTGAGTCAGCTTCTCTGAGCCGCACTTCGGACACTTGCAGGGAACACCGTCCACCGAGGGATTCACCACCGTAACCTCACCGCACTCGTCGCAGTACCAGGCCGGGATCCGGTGACCCCACCAGAGCTGACGGGAGATACACCAGTCACGGATATTGTCCAGCCAGTTGTAGTATACCTTGTTCATCCGCTCGGGAACCAGACGAAGCTCACCCTTCTCTACGGCTTCCCTTGCGGGCTTGGCCATTTCCGCCATTTTTACGAACCACTGGGGCTTCACCATGGGCTCAACCGTGGTGCCGCAGCGGTCATGGGTTCCTACCATATGGGTATGGGGAACCACCTTCACCAGAAGACCCAGTTTCTCCAGATCTTCAACGATAACCTTTCTTGCTTCGTAACGGTCCATACCGTCATATTTGCTGCCGGCCAGCTTGATGGTGGCGTCATCGTTCATGATGTTGATCTCTTCCAGACCGTTCCGCTTACCTACCTCAAAGTCGTTGGGGTCATGGGACGGGGTGATCTTCACGCAACCGGTTCCGAACTCCTTGTCCACATAGCTGTCGGCGATCACCGGAATGGTCCGTCCGGTCAGAGGCAGCTCCAGCGTCTTACCCACGATATCCTTATACCGCTCATCCTCCGGATTTACGGCTACCGCCGTATCTCCCAGCAGGGTCTCCGGACGTGTGGTGGCGATCTCCACGAAGCGTCCCGGCTCACCTGCCACCGGATAGTTGATGTGCCAGAAATGTCCCTCCTGCTCCTCATGCAGCACCTCTGCGTCGGAGATGGAGGTCTTACATACCGGACACCAGTTCACGATACGGGATCCCTTATAGATCCAACCCTTGTCGTACAGCTTCTTAAATACGGTACCTACCGCCTTGTTGTTTCCTTCATCCATGGTGAAGCGCTCCCGCTGCCAGTCCGCCGAGGAGCCCATACGCTTCAGCTGCTGAACGATCCGTCCGCCGTATTCCGCGCGCCACTCCCAGGCTCTCTTCAGGAAGCCTTCCCGGCCCAGATCCGCCTTCTCGATGCCCTGCTCCCGGAGGGCGTTGATGATCTTAACCTCCGTAGAAATAGCTGCATGATCCGTTCCCGGCTGCCACAGCGCATTGTAGCCCTGCATACGCTTCATCCGGATCAGAATGTCCTGCATGGTGTTATCCAGCGCATGTCCCATATGCAGCTGTCCGGTGATATTCGGCGGCGGCATCACGATGGTAAAGGGCTTCCTGGAGCGGTCCGGATCCGCATGGAAATATCCGGCCTCCTCCCATTTCTTATAAAGCCTTCCCTCGATCTCCTCCGGGTTGTAGTTTTTTTCCAGTTCCTTAGCCATGGTTATCTATTCCTCTCACTTTTTATTTCTCGCTATCCTTATGTTCCGGGCACCTTCGTATGCCCCTTAAGATCAGGGCAGGACTCCCGTCACACGATCTGGTCTCTGAATTCGTCCTTCAGATCCGCCAGGATGATATCCATCCTTTTGTTATAATCGGTCATATCCTTGTTCAGCCGGTTGTAGATGGCCCGCTGAAGCATGGTATAGATGGTCATTTCCCGGACATCCTCCCTGGAATCGTCCATTTCCATCATGATATCCTCAAAGTACTCCTCCGGAAGTCCCATCTTGTGCACCTCACTGCGCAGGGTGGTGATATCCTCCGTTGCGGCGATGATGAAGAAATATCCCTTCAGAGACTCCTCATTTCCGTTCAGCTCAAAGGCCTTCAGGAAATACATCTTCGCGTCCTCGGTATCCAGATTGTTGGCCGCAGCCACCGCCCGGTTATGATACACATTTCCAAGGAAGACCTTGTCCTGGATCTCATCCTCCTGCTCGATGATCCCGTCATAAATGATGGCGGCCCGGATGAACCGGCGGTATCCGAGATATCCGTCCGCCTTCAGCTTCTCCCGCTGCACGGCGGAAAGCTTCCGGTATTTCTGCCACGCCGTGGCATAGGTCTTAACCTCCTCCGGGGTATAATAGTCGCCGGCGGACAGGATTTCCACCAGAAGATCCTGCGCGAAGGAGGTCTTATTGGAAAGCCCCGTCAGCCGCTCCGCCAGCTGGGGCATATCCAGCTCATCCCGGATCCAGTCAAAGAGCTTGTCCGAAAGAGCGGTCTTGCTGATCAATACCGTATTGTTGTAAATGTAGAAGCAAAGCTCCTCATAGGTGAAGATCTCCACCTTGGTATTCAGAAAGGTAAAAGGAGTTTCAGCTTTCTTCGAGGAGCAGATGATCACTCGTCCCATTTGATGGAAAACTCCTTTCTGTAGATCTTATTCGTGGTGGGAAACAGCTTCCCGAAGCCCAGATCACGGATGATCACCGCGCCGTCGGTGGGATTCTCGAATTCCACCTCCAGCGAAAGCTTCGTGGTCTTGTTGGGCCGCTTCGGTATACCATGGATCTTCACCACCTCCCGCTTCTCCGCCTCCGTATGCCGGCTACGGTAGACCAGGGTGATGGAATCCGTATCATCCAGGATCACATTGATCTTGCCCCGGATATTGTACCACTGTTTTCCGCCGCTGACGATGGGATAGAAGGAATTCTTCTCTCCTCCGTCATCCAGAGAAAGCCCCACGTCAAACAGCACATTTTCCTTGGTCTCGATAAAGAACCGGTCATAGAAATCCCGGTAATCTCCGCCCACCGCCCGGTAGCAGGCACCCTTGGTATAGATATTCTGTCCCACGAACACCCGCCGGCCCTGACAGAGCACGGCCGTGGATTTCTTCATCCACTTACTGTTAAACGCCACCCCCGTAAGGTATACCGAGGAAATGTAGGCTTTCTTCAGCTCATACTCGGCGATACGGGCGAAATCCGCATCCATCTGATAGGTATCATTTCCGTACTTTGCCATGGACATCTGGCTGGAATAGTCCTCATGGGTCACCGTGATGATCTCCGGCTTCTTGTTCCTGGAGGTATCGATCCGGTAATAATCCAGCCCGTCCGCATTGTAATCATACAGCGCCACGGAATTGATCCACAGCCCCTGTTCCTGATTGAAAATGTAGAACAGTCCGCTGTCCAGATGGCTTGTGATCTCGATGGCCGATTCCGGTACATCCATCAGCTTCCAGAGTCCGCTGAGCAGCTGATAGATCCTTGCGTCGTATTCCGGCAGAGAGATCACCAGCTTGCGTATGGTGGCGTCCTCATACCGGTACAGGAAGGAATCGATATGCAGCTTCACCATTTTCACGAAGAGATCCGAGTAGGAATAGTCCTCTCCGTCAATGGTGACCACCGCCGTGGACTGGAGATTCTCGAAGATGGCGTCGATGATGATCCCCTCTTCGTTGAACCGGGCCTCGGAGGCTTCCCCGCCCACGTACCAGTGTCCTGTTTCCGTGCTGTGGAACAGGATGTTCGGCATAAGATACGTGTCCTTGTTATTCAGTTGGCTGACGGATTCCGGTTCACGGGTAATGTCGTTATAGTAGGACAGCTGCGTGAAATCCGAGCATAAATCCATTCCGATGTAGAATGCGTCTGCCATAATCAGTCTCCCATACGATCTGCCCCTGCTTCAGGCCGGGCATCTATAACAGTGTAAGATTCTCCTCAAATAAATGTACGATGTTGATGTACTTCTCCAGCTCCTCCAGCAGCTCAGGATCATTCCGCATCTCCTGCTTCACCAGCATGCTGTTGATCATTTCAAAACGATTCAGATCCTTCTTGCTGTAGGACTTCTTCTTCAGCACCTCGCTCTCCACCACCTGGGCGTTGCCTGAAGGATCGTCCTCGATCTCATACACCAGCCGCTCTCCGTGGAAGATCACGAATTCCATGACATAGAGGCCACGCACCACCTCTTCCATCCGGTGTACCCGGGTGTGCTCGCGGGTGCGGTTCCCCGTGCTGTAGCGGACATACACCTGCCTGAGATCCTCGGTCTTGTAGATCAGATAGGTCTTCAGGAATACATCCTGGGGCAGGGACAGGAAGGAGGAAAAGCTCTTATAGAAGGGCAGGATCTTCCCGGCGTCAATGAACTTCAGCGCCGTGTCGGCGATCCATTTCTTCTGGTCGTTGGTATACCGCTCCTGCTTGCTGAAGTAAAGGAGCAGTGCCATGGAGGAGATCTCGTCCTCGATATTTCCCTTCTGCACCTCGGCATACAGGGCCTCGAATATGTAGTTCGGCACCTGCATATCCTTGATCAGATAGCTGTGTGCGGCCAGCCGGAGGAAGGCCTTTACCACCAGTCCTCTGCTCCGCCCGCTGTAATAGGTGGAGAACACATCATAGATATATTCCAGATGCTCTCCCGTGAACATCATCTGCGCCAGAGTATTCTCCGCCAGGGGCGATACGTCGTTCACCCGGTCCTTGGCCAGCTTGAAGAGTCCTGCCAGCTCATCGATGGAGCCGTTAAAGTTCATGACCATGTAGGTCAGGATATTGGCGTTCACCGTACCCGTCTTGTACAGATTAAGGCAGATGGACATCAGATCCTCATTCAGGAAGCCGTCGGAATCCTGCACGCCGTAATCCGCCAGACGATACAGTTCTCTCACGTCCAGCTCGTTGAAGCCGTAAAGCTTCACCGCCTGGAAAGCCTTGTCAAACAGGTTCATGTCAATGAGATAGGTAATGATGGTCCGGGCGTTGGCATGGGTCAGATATTCGATATCCAGCCGCTGCAGATACTTCACCAGCACATCCGTGTCCAGATTCTCATGATAATATTCGATGATATTCAGGCAGGCCTGCTGCTTGTAATCATCCGAAATCTCCTCGCAGTTGATGATCTCCCGGGCAGCATTGACCTCCCGGGCATTCTTGTAGGTGAACTCCCCGATGGACTCATAGTTGAAGAGCAGCACGCGGTAATCCCGGGGACTGTATTCCTGGCAAATGGGCATATAGGCCTTCTCATCCACGATCCGCTCAAAATGGTAGTTGATGGAGCCCGCATAACGGTTTCCGTCCTTATCCTCGAAAATGATGGAGGCGTTGTCCGACAGGATCTCCACATAGGCCTCGCCGTCCACCAGGGGTACATGCTGAATGCCGGAAAGCTCGCCGTGGCTTACGATCACCGCCCGCACATTTTTGTTGTCGCAGACGATCTTCCGCCGGAAGATGATGTTGATCAGCTTTCCCGCATAGATGGAGCTTACGGACTCCGGCTCCAGGAACTCATCATAGATCACGGTGAGATCATCATTTACCTTGCCCTTCATGATCATTTTCTCCATGAAATCCTCCATAGTGGGGGCGTATTCATGGTAGATCTTCATGTGTTCGGATTTATTGAAGATCACATTGGCATAAAGATAAGCCAGCTCATCCTCATTCAGGGTATTCTTGTAATTCAGGTACATCAGCACCGAATGGGGGATCATCTCGTAATGGGAATGATCCATGCTTCGGATATAACACTCGTTGAGACCGATGAATTTCAGGGACGCTTCCACCGCAGCTCTGTAGAACCGGTGATACCGGCTCTCCAGCATATTGGCGGAGATCAGCATGGAGCAGATGCTGCCCAGGACCTCCAGGTTCTCCGTCTCCTTCTTCAGGATCCGTTCCTGCTCCTCTGCGCGGACCGCCTCATCAAACCGGTCATCCACATTGTCGGCGAAGGATTTCCGGATCTTCTCCTCCAGCCGGATCTTCTCCAGATCATAATACTCGTCGCCGCCGGCAAGGGCCAGCGGATCCTTCTCCGGCTTCTTCTCCTTCGTTTCAACGGGGATCTCCTGGTTATCGTCAAAGCCCACGAAAACGAAGTCATCCTCGGGATCTGCTTCAGACTCTGTATTCGCCGTAGTCTCATTCTCAGCTGCCGGCGTCAGGTTCTTCTCCTCATGGTTCCTGCCTTGATCCTCGTCATAGGCATCCTTCAGATCCCTGCCGTCAAGACTCTTATCCAGAAGACGCTTCTCCCGAAGCTCCTTCTCTACCCGCTTCTTACGGAGCCAGCTTTCATTCCGGTCATAAATGGACCGCAGCACATCGAAGATCTGCTTGTTGAATTCCTTGTTCCGTCCCGCCAGCTTGACGAATTCGTTCAGTACATCGTCGGAAATGTAGTTATGCCGCATGCCCCATTTCACCGCCGTGATCTCAAAGGGGGTGAGCCGGCGCAGCATCAGAGGATTGGAATTCAGCACATCGCAGAGTTCAAAATAAATGATGGGACTGTTTTCGCCCTCCTCATACATTTCCGCAAGCTCACGGTAAAGCGCGGTCTTATCCTCTCCCAGTACCGGATCCACAAAAAGCAGCAGCCAGAAATAAAACATCTTCGGCTCCTGTGTCCGGTAATTCCGGCGGATCATATTTGCGGTACGCTCAATGGTCTCCTCGTCCCGGAGCACCATGGCCTTCAGGTAGGCGTAGTAACATTTCTCCTGACTGGTCATCAGATTGCGGTCCACATCAGCTTCGATCCGAAGGAACTCCTGTTCCACCTTGGCGTAGTCTCCCCTGAGGATATGCATATGCATCACCGCAAGGCGGTACATATCCTCCTCCGGCGAGGTCTCCATCAGCACGCGGAGCGCCTCCAGGGTATCATTGACGTATTCCTCCAGGCCGATCAGATCCATCCGGAAATCCAGATAGGCCTGCATGATGTTGATCTTGCTCTGCTTCTCCTCCTGCTCCCTGAGCCGGTGCTCCTGATTGGTCCGGGGCTCACGGGGTCTGGACAGGTGGATCTCGATCTCGATCTTCTGATAGATATTCTCGATGGTGACCACACCGCTGTTCTCTCCGTCCGAAACATGCTCCGGAGAAATGTACACCTGCAGGCTGCAGGAGTTGGCCACAAAGTCCGCGGAGGAAATGCTCTTCTTCGCGGGTATGATGAATTCCGCATTGCTGCGGACACTGGAATTCGTATATCCCCAGGTATTCCTGGTGAGCTCTATGGAGATGCTTTCCGTCTCCGCCGGCATCACCAGATCCAGCTTGGCCTTGTCTGCCGAAAGGGTCACCGTCCGCTTCTTGTGCACCAGCACCAGGAATTCCTCCATGGCCTGATCCACCGAACGGCTGTCCAGCAGATTCTCATAAACCAGCTTCAGATGAGCGTCCTTGCTGAGGAAGGTCCGACGGAAATCCTGACTCACAAAAAGTCTTGCCGCCTCATCCCAGTTGCGCTCCGCAAATGCAGCAAATTTAAAGAGGTCGTCGATCTTCTGCACCCGGCTGTCGCTTGCTCCCGCAGACTGCGCTCCGCCGATGACGCAGGGGGGCATGATGCTGATATCGTAAGGAAGACGGAACTCTCCCCCGTCTGTGATCACATTGATATGACCCCGGTAGTTCTGTCCCGGTTCCATGCAGGAGGCATCGAAAGAATACCGCACGGAGAACTTGCGGCTGATAAAGCTGTGGCTCTCAAAGCGGAGCAGATACCGGCTGTCGTACACCATTCCCTTGATGGGGAACTTATTTCTGCTCTCCACGGTGAAGGAACCCTGGTATACGGTCCCCGCTTCGATGCTGATTTTGAAGTTGTGCATGGATAGTACCACATCGGGCCGGTCGATCCGGAATTCTCCCTTTGCGTACTGTTCAACAATGGCCTTCATACGATCGCTGCTCCAAAAAGAATTAGTCACCCTTAAATATAGCGTATCCGATAAAAAAACTTGCCATTCATACGCTATATGTTGTAGAATAGACCTTGATTGGGGCTACTCCCCCACGTTAATCACTACAAATTATGATTATATCAGATATTGGCAAGATTTGAAAGCAAAAAAAGACACATACCATTTGGAGAATTTTGAGATGAGTAAACCAACCCTGCGAATTGACCAGTACGAAACCGTACTCTATGACGCCAATCTGAACCCCATGGGGATTCCGGTCTCTGTCAAGCAGTCCATTGCAAACAACATCGGTTCGATCATCAAATACCCTGACATTTATTATACGAATCTGAAAACAGCCGTTGCCGACTATGCCGGAACGGTTCTGGACCGGATCTTTATCGGTAACGGATCTCCGGATCTTCTGCGTCTTTTTGCGGCACTTATCGCTCCGAAGAAATCCATGATCCTGGTTCCCAGCAGCACGGAATACGAGAAGGTGGTCCGTGCCTACCGCAGCGAGGTGGTCTTCTATGAGCTGAAGGAGGAGGAGGATTACGTTCTTTCCGTTCCCGATCTCATTGCCAGCCTGGATAAGTCCCTGGATCTTCTGATCCTCGGAAATCCCAACAACCCCACCTCCAAGCGCATCACCCGGGAACAGATCGAGGAGATCGCCGAGGCCTGCAAGGCGCTGGACATCTTCCTCATCGTAGATGAGATGTACGTGGAATTCCTGGATGATTATTTCGAGGTCACTGCCGTACCCCTTGTGGAGAAGTTCCAGAACATGGCCGTTCTCCGAAGCGTGTCCAAGTTCTTCGCCGTTCCGGGTCTCCGCTTCGCCTATGCCGTCATGAACAACCGGGAGCTGGCAGACATCATCGACGTCACCACCACCCGGAACAATATCGCCACCCTGTCGGCCATCGCCGGTGTGGATATGTTTAAGGATAAGGGCTACTTCGAAGCTTCCCGTTCCACCATTCACACAGAGCGCAGCCTGGTCTATCTGGCCATGGCCCCCTGCCGCACCATCCGTCTCTTCAAGCCGGATGCCAACTTCATGCTGGTAAAGCTGCTGAGGGAAGACCTCACCTCCTCCAAGGTGGCCGAGCACTGCAGCCTCCGGGGCATCATGATCCGCCGGTGCGACGACATCCGGGGACTGAGCAACAAATATATACGCTTCTGCTTCATGAACCCCAAGCAGAACGACCTGATGGTGAATACCATATTGGAGATCGTATAATAATAATCGAAAAAAGGTGCCCATTCGGGCACCCTTTTTTGTGGTTATTTGTTCTCCAGGATATATTTATCCACCTTCCGCTTCAGGAATTCATACTTGCAGGGGCCTGCTTCCAGCACTGCCCTGTGATATTCCACCACATCAAACTTATCTCCCAGCTGAGCCTCAGCATAATCCCGCATATCCTGCATTTCAAAATAACCCATGGAATAGCTGAGATATACCGCCGGATCACCAACCAGGGAATTATACATTTTCTCTGCCGCATTGGCATTATAGCCACTGCTTACCATGAAATTGCTGACATCCTCCACCGTCCAGCCCTGATAATGGATCCCAAGATCAACTCTTCCGTAAAGAAGATAGCCCAGCTTCTCATCCACCATCACCAGTCTTCGCAGGACTTCCGCATTCTGTTCGCCGCCGAAATCACAGTATTTCAGTGTCTCGTAGCTGCTGTATACAGCCCAGCCCTCCATATAACCCAGTTCCAGTCCAAGAAGCCGGATGGGATTCGGATCCGTCCTTCGATAGAAGTTTGCCTGATACATGTGACCCGGACAACCCTCATGGGCAAGTGTGATCCATATCCCATTGGTGTTCCGGCCATTCACCCGTATCAGATTTCCGTCCGGGTCATCGATGGCCGGACGCAGATAATAGGCCAGCGTGGACTTATTCACTTCCTCCAGGCTCTTATCAAAATAAGACGTCTTAAACTTGATAGGCTCGGTCTCGGGGAATTCCGCCATACAGTTATCCATGAAATACTGTACCACCTCTTCCGCAGCCATATCATGGAAGGAACCGTACAGATCCGAGGTATGTGAGGTAAAGTATTCGTAAGCATCCGGATCCTGTATGTAAAGCATCATCATTTCCTGCTTCAGCTCCGACTGCTTCTGGTCCAGATAATCGATCATTTCCTGCGGCGACTTGCTGCTTCCTGTATACTCCCGAAGAAGATACCGGTACAGGGAACTACCATTCTCTCCGTAGTTGCAGAGACCGCCCTTCACCTTATTCTTTCCCTTCCAGCTGAGGAAGGTGTTTTTCATATTCTCATAGACCGGAAGAAATGCCGATCGTACAGCTTCCTTATTTCTCTGCTTATACTCCTTCTTCTCCGCATCCGTAAGGAAACCCAGTCCATCCACGGTGTCATCAAAGGAGACCACCATGAAATGCTGATCCAGATCCGTACCGAGGATATCATCACACTGGCTGATCATTTCATCCAGCACCGAATCCTCCTTACCGTAGCCTGCCTCAACATTTTCGGAAGCATTATTCAGAGCCTCCTGCACATAATCCGGCAGCAGAAAAAGGTATCCGATGTAATCCTCCAGATCCTGCTTGTTTTCGATGACAAAATCCGTAAATACAGTGGGCAGATCTCCCTGCAATCCGCGCATGGGGGAGAAGGCGCTGCCCAACCGGTAATTGTCCAGCTCCACACGGCTTGTCACCAGATTATCCAGCACTGTGTCATAATCAAAGCGCTGTTTTTCCGTGAGCGTATCCGGATCGATGGCCTGAAACCTGCTTATCCAGTCCTCCAGCTCCGCCCTGATCTCTTCAATGTTCCCCGCATTTACTCCGGCACTGCCAAAAGTACGCTCCGCCGGGGGATCAATATCAAAGCTTGCGGGATTCTTGATAAAATCCCGGTAGTTATAGGAATTATCCGTCACCTGGGATTTGAAATACTCGAAGAACAGGTCCTTCAGCTCCTGATTTTCTTCCGACGCATAGACGTTGGTATCCGGAACCGGCTGAGCACCTCCCGAAGGATCTGCCTGCTCCGTGTTTTCTTCCGTACTTTCCGTGCTGCCAAAATCCGGCGGGTCCACCTCCGTGTCGCCACCCTCGGTGCTGCGGTGAACGGTGGCACCCTCGAAGGGGTCTTCTCCCTGCTGTTCAAACAGGCTGAAGATACTGCTTACACGGTGCCCGGTGCTTTCCTCCTGCTTTCCGCAGCCAGATGCAGAAAGTGCCAGCCCAAGGGCCAGCACATACGCCATACTGCGTCTCATTTTCTTCTTCAGTTTTGCGAACCTTTTTATCTTTCTCATTTTCCTTTTTTTTCCGCCATCCTGATCCGGAGCACGGAACGCTTCAATGCCAGCTCTGCCTTGTTGCCATCTCCCGCATGAGCCTCCAGTTTTCTTTCCGCGCGGATCCGGGCCTCCTCAGCCCGGTTCTTATCGATCTCCTCCGGCCATTCCACTGCCTCCGCAAGGATCGTGATCTTATCCGGCAGGATCTCCGCAAAGCCGGAATGCAGTGCAGCCTCCCGCGCCTCCTTACCCTGATGGATACGGAGCACGCCGGGATCCAGCACCACCGTGGTGGGCACGTGCTTCGGGAAGATCCCCACATCGCCATCGGTGGTGGTGAATTCCACAAATGTGGCTTCTCCGCGGAAGAACTCCCGTTCCGGAGTTATGATGATCAGTTGTAATGTATCCGCCATAGTATACCCATCTCTTATCCCTTTGAGTTTGGAAGGATTTCAAGGCTCCTTCGACTCACTCCACTACGTTCCGTTCGCTCAGGATGACATCCTGCAGTTGCTTAATTCTTACTCGTCCTGCTTTCCTTATATCTTGCTACAACCTCGCTGATGGGTCCCGCGTTCAGGAAGAAGCTCTCCGGGATCTCATCATGCTGGCCCTCCAGGATCTCACGGAAGCCCTGGATCGTCTCCTCTACCGGCACATAT
This sequence comes from Eubacterium sp., assembly GCA_017634475.1. Taxonomy (GTDB): domain Bacteria; phylum Bacillota; class Clostridia; order Lachnospirales; family Lachnospiraceae; genus Eubacterium_Q. The sequence goes on along the minus strand of JAGBNH010000090.1, from coordinate 39,409 downwards.
TTACCATCCGTACCGGTAAACTGCTGTGCCACGAAGAAGGGCTGGGACAGGAATCGCTGGATCTTACGCGCCCGGGATACCACAAGCTTATCTGCCTCAGACAGCTCGTCCATACCCAGGATAACGATGATATCCTGCAGTTCCTTGTACTTCTGCAGGGTTTCCTGCACGCCGCGGGCCACCTTGTAATGCTCCTCGCCCACGATCCTGGGATCCAGGATCCGGGAGGTGGACTCCAGCGGATCTACCGCCGGATAGATACCCAGCTCCACGATGGAACGGGAAAGCACCGTTTTTGCATCCAGATGGGCAAATGTGGTAGCCGGTGCCGGGTCCGTCAGGTCGTCCGCAGGCACATAAACCGCCTGAACCGAGGTGATGGAACCGTTCTTTGTTGATGTGATCCGCTCCTGCAGTGCACCCATTTCCGTCTGCAGCGTAGGCTGATACCCTACGGCGGAGGGAACACGTCCCAGCAGCGCCGAAACCTCGGAGCCTGCCTGGGTGAAACGGAAGATATTGTCGATGAACAGCAGCACATCCTTATGGGATACGTCACGGAAATACTCCGCCATGGTAAGTCCCGTAAGACCTACACGCATTCTTGCCCCGGGGGGCTCGTTCATCTGACCAAAGACCATGGTGGTCTTGTTGATAACGCCGGATTCGCTCATTTCATGATACAGATCATTTCCTTCACGGGTCCGCTCGCCAACGCCGGTAAATACGGAATATCCGCCATGCTCTGTGGCGATGTTGCGGATCAGCTCCTGGATCAGCACCGTTTTACCTACGCCGGCACCCCCGAAGAGTCCGACCTTACCACCCTTCTGATAGGGGCAGAGAAGGTCTACTACCTTGATACCGGTCTCCAGGATCTCCGTCTCCGTAGACTGCTCGGAGAAGGAAGGAGCCTTTCTGTGGATCGGATGCTTTTCCGCTGTCTTGGGTGCGGGCTTCTGATCGATGGGATCACCCAGCACATTGAAGATACGTCCCAGGGTCTCTTCTCCTACCGGAACGCTGATGGGGCCGCCGGTAGCTTCCGCTTCCATCCCCCGCACCAGACCGTCTGTGGGTCCCAGCGCGATACAACGAACCGTATCATCACCCAGATGCTGCGCCACCTCAACCGTGAGCACATCATCCTGATTATTTCCCTTCACTTTTCTTTTGATCCGGATGGCATCATTGATCTCCGGAAGCTCTCCCGGTGCAAAACGGATATCCAGCACCGCTCCGATGATCTCCGTCAGTTTACCTGTTGATTTAACTCCCAATTTCTTATCTCCTTTGTATGTATCCACAGAGCCTCAGTTATCAGCTCAGGGCTTCCGCGCCGCCTATGATCTCTGTCAGCTCCTGTGTGATGGAGCCCTGACGTGCCCGGTTATACTGCAGCTCCAGGGTACTGATCATATCCTCCGCATTCTCGGTAGCCGAATCCATGGCCTGCATACGCGCCGCATTTTCACTGGCGATGGACTGCAGGAATGCGCCGTAAAGGATATTCGTCATAAACTTCGGAATGATCTCATTTAAGATCTTCTGCTCCGGATGATAATGATCCATTACCGCCCCGAAGAGCACCATATCCCGCTCGATCCCGCTGTTGGACATACCATAGTTCATCTGAAGGTTCTGATCCATCTCGGACTCGTCAAACAGCTTGCCGATATCCTCCTGAAAATCCTCTCTGGAAAGGGGCAGGATCTTCCGTACCGTGGGGATATGGGTCACCGTGTTCTCAAAATCGGTATAGGCCACATAAACCTCATCCACCTCTCCTGCATCAAACTTCTCCATAATGGTCTTCGTAATGGCGATGCAGTCATTGTAAAGCGGTTCATTGATGATATCCGACTCGTCCCATTCCACATGATAGCCCCGGCGTTTCAGGCCCTCGATGCCCTTCTGGCCCAGGCCGTAGATCAGAGTTCCTTCCTTGTCGAAGCCCATGGAATCGATCTTCTTCACGATATTTGAGTTGTAGCCTCCGGCCAGTCCCCGGTTGGAGGACATGGCGATCACCACCCGTTTTCCGCTCTTGTTCTCCGTCAGGAACCGGTTGTCCAGCTCCCAGGTCTTGGAAAGAATGGAACAGATGGTCTTGTAGAGCGCTTCAAAGTAAGGGGTATTGGCTTCCACCTTCGCCCTTGCTTTCTGCAGCTTCACCGTGGACACCAGCTTCATGGCCTTGGTGATCTGCTGCGTGGAGGTCACGCTCTCTTTTCTTCTTTTTATGCTTCGCATGGAAGGCATGGAAATCTTCCTCCGATGGATTATCCGATGATATTAAAGCTTCTTCTTTGTTTCTTCGATGGCGTGGATGAGCATCTTCTCCACATCCTCCTTGATCTCCTTATCCTCGCGGATCCGGCTGAAGATATCCGGTTCGTTGGTGGAAATGTAATCAAAGAGCATATTCTCGAATTCCGCGATCCGTTCTACCGGAATGTCCAGCAGATAATGCTTAACGGCCGCGTAAATGATGACGGTCTGCTTCTCTACCGCAAGGGGCTTATACTGGGGCTGAACCAGGATCTGACGGATCCGTTCGCCCTGGGCAAGCTTCTCCTTGGTGTCATCATCCAGCTCGGAACCGAACTGGGAGAAGGCAGCAAGCTCGCGGTACTGCGCCAGCTCCACACGGATGGGCGCCGCAATCTTCTTCATGGCCTTGATCTGTGCCGCACCACCTACACGGGATACGGACAGTCCGGGATTGACCGCAGGACGGAATCCGGAGTTGAACATTTCCGTTTCCAGATAGATCTGACCATCGGTAATGGAAATGACATTTGTCGGAATATAGGCAGATACATCCCCTGCCTGGGTCTCGATGATGGGCAGTGCGGTAAGGGAACCTCCGCCAAGCTCATCCGAAAGCTTCGCTGCGCGCTCCAGCAGTCTGGAGTGCAGATAGAATACGTCTCCGGGATATGCCTCACGTCCCGGCGGTCTCCGGAGCAGAAGCGACAGGGTACGATAAGCCTGTGCGTGCTTGGACAGATCATCGTAAATGATCAGCACATCCTTCCCTTCTTCCATCCATTCCTCACCGATGGCGCAGCCTGCATAAGGCGCGATATACTGCAGCGGCGCGAGCTCACTGGCTGTGGAAGCGACCACAGTGGTGTAGCTCATGGCCTCATATTCTGTAAGTGTTTTAACGATATTGGCAACGGTAGATGCCTTCTGACCGATGGCTACATAGATACAGTACACACCCAGACCCTTCTGGTTGATGATGGTATCCAGTGCGATGGCGGTCTTACCGGTCTGCCGGTCGCCGATGATCAGCTCACGCTGCCCCCGTCCGATGGGCACCATGGCGTCGATGGCCTTGATTCCCGTCTGGAGCGGCGTATCTACGGACTTCCTGGAGATAACTCCCGGAGCCACACGTTCGATCTGGCGGGTCCTGGTGGTCTGGATCGGTCCCTTATCGTCGATGGGCTGTCCCAGTGCGTTGACTACACGTCCCAGCATGGCGTCGCCTACGGGAACCTCAACCACACGTCCCGTGGTCTTCACCACGTCGCCTTCACTGATGGCCGAGCTGTCACCCAGGAGCACGCATCCCACATTATCCTCCTCGAGGTTCATGACCATGCCGTAAACCTCACCGGGGAACAGCAGAAGCTCTCCCTGCATGGCGTTGTCCAGACCATGGATCCGGGCGATACCGTCCGCCACCTGGATCACGGATCCGGTCTCTGCCGTTTCCAGCTTGACCTTGTAATTTTCGATCTGTTTTTTTATTACCGAGCTAAGCTCTTCAGGTTTTAATTGCATAGCTGTTTCGCCTTTCTTATGCGCCCGTGAGCAGACTGTTCTTCATGTGTCCCAGCTTCGTCTTCAGACTGCTGTCCACCACCTTGTCCTTCAGCTTGATGATCATCCCTCCGATCAGGGACGGATCAACAGCGAAGCTCACACGCATAGTTTCGTAAGCTGTTGTATCCAGCAGCCTGGTTCGGACCCTATCCTTATCTGCATCGGATAACTCCACTGCACTGGTCACCTCGGCCACGCCGATCTTCTCTTCCTCCAGGGCAAGTCCCACAAAGGTATGCAGCACCTTGGGGATCTCGCCGCCGTGTTTCTTATCCAGCAGAGCTTCCATGATGGCCAGGATCAGCGGATCGGCATTTTCTCCGAATACCGCATTCAGCATCCCTTCCTTCTCTTCCGGAAGGATCTCGGGATGACAGAGGATCCGGAGGAAATCCGGTTCAAGACGGAAGGCCTCAAGGATGGTCTCCGCCTCTTCGCGGACGGAAGTAAGCCGTCCTGCGTCACGGGCCGCCTCAAACAGTGCATTTCCGTAAACCGTCCTTACTTGTTTTGCCATGTTTCATCCCCTATCTCATCCAGTGTCTCCTGCAGAAGCTGTTCCTGTTTCTCCGGAGTGATCTCCGAAGCAATCAGCTTGCCGGCCATGGCGGATGCTACACCAATGATCTCGGTACGCACTTCCTCACGTACCTTCTCCTTCTCCAGAGCAGCCTCCCGCTCTGCCGAAGCCCGGATCCTTGCAGCCTCCTCTTTGGCACCGTCGATAATGGCATTTTCATTCTTTACCGCTTTTCTTCTGGCTTCACTGAGGATCTCCAGTTTCTCCTGTTCAACCCCAGCCAGTTTCGCGTCATACTGCGTCTTAAGCTCTGCAGCCGCAAGCTTATCCTGCTCTGCAGACTTCCGGTCATTTTCCACCTTGTCCTGCCGTTTCTTCAGTGCGTTCCGCACCGGATTGATCAGCAGATATCCTACAAAAAGGAAGAGGATGAAGACCGCGATTCCCTGAAAGAGAATGTCAAAAAGAAGCTGACTGTCAAGCCCGAAGATACGCCCGGTAGCTAGCATGATAGCATTTGTACCCATTCGTTTCTCCTCAAATCTGTAACGATCATCCTGACTGATCCCGTCAGTTTATTTATCAAACGGCTTAACGAACATCAGCAGCAGTGCAACGACCAGACCATACAGACCGGTGGTCTCGGCAACTGCCTGTCCCAGAAGCATGGTAGACATGATGGTTCCTCTTGCTCCCGGATTACGGCCTACTGCCTGCGCACCGAGACCTGCCGCATTTCCCTGACCGATACCGGTACCGATACCTGAGCAAACCGCGATACCAGCGCCCAGTGCAGAAAATGCATGAACCAGATCATTTCCGTCAAAATTTCCGTTACCCATAGTTTTTTCCTCCAATTGATACTTATGAAACTCTTTTTTATTTAAATGTTTTTTAAATACGTATGTAAGGGCTATTCCACTCCGCGCTTATCTCCCACAAAGGTTACCGTCAACATGCAGAATACGTAGGTCTGGATCGCTCCGGAGAACATGTCGAAGTAGACATGCAGGGCTGCCGGTATACCCAGCTTCGCAAACCAGGGAAGCATTCCGTAATACAGCGCCATCAGAACGGTACCGCCCAAAATGTTTCCGAAGAGACGGAGCGACATGGAAAGGGGCGTGGAGAAGATGCTGATCACATTCATGGGGAAGAACAGCGGGAAGGGCTCGAAAAGTCCCTTTACCATGTTCCACTTGTTATAGCGGATATCCGCATACTCGATCATGACAAAGCTGATCAGCGCAAGGCACAGGGTGGTTCCGTAATCCGCTGTGGGCGGCCGGAGTCCCAGGATTCCCGACGTGTTGCTGAAGAAAATGAACAGGAAGATCACGCCGATATAGTTGATGTATTTTGTCGCACCCTTCTTACCCAGGGCCGATTCCACGAAGCTGGTGAGGGCATCCACCCCCATTTCCACAATGGTGGAAGCCGTGGTCATCCGTCCCTCCCGTTCCGCCTTGAAAAAGGCATGGCGAAGGAACAGCGTCAGGATCATCAGCGCAGCGATCACGATCACGGTACAGACATGGGTCGTGGTGATGTGAACCGTGGTGCCGAAGAAATCCAACGGATACAGCTCGTGAATATAAAAGTCTGCTTCTGCTTCCTGCAGTGTAGGCATCCCAAGGGATGGTCCACCGATCAACATAGTTCATCCTCCTCGGTCAGTACAGCACTTCCGTGCTTTCCGACCGCATACTGTTTATACATCCGATCCTTACGGATCAGGGTTATTTGATCTTAAAGGGCAGGCTGTCCTCTTCCTCCGCTGCCCCCTGTGGGAGCATGGCGTTCGGATCGTCCTGTACAGAGCTTGTCTCCTCCCCCAGAAGTCTTGCAAAGAACTTCGCTATGGGTAAATGCAGCAGCCCCGACAGCTTCAGGGTCACAACCCCGAGGGCTACGCCCACAAAGGCGTACACATCGATCCATATGGCGATCCCGAGGATCACGGCGGTGATCAGGATCCGAAGCACCCCGTGCCAGGATGCGTAAGCCTTCGCCCGCTTCTCGTTCATACTGACGGCCGCGTCAATGGAGTCATACATATTGATGGTGAGCAGCACCGCTGTCACCGTTCCGACGATGATCCCTCCCAGATAAAACCATCTTCCGGGAAGAAACAACGTTCCAAGCAAAGCCATGGGAATACTGATCAGGATGATGCCGAAGATCAGCTCACCCAGGGTTCTTCCCGCTACCCGTTCCCGCCGTATCCTGGTCAGTCTCATCAGAAACCGGGTCATGAGCGAAGGCTTTTCTTTCCCATTCCGGTATGGTTCGTTCATAAGCTTTCCCCCTGATATGACGGCGGATCAACAGATACACGGCACGATATCCGCTCAGGATCCCCAACACGATGAAGACCCACAGCAGCTTCGTTCCGAACTTCCGGTCAAGCAGAAGCCCTGCGGCGAAGCAAAGCCCGAAGGTGACCAGCATGGTGATGCCGATCTGCAGGATCAGGAACAATGTCCCTGCCACTTCACTTCTTTGTTTTCCGGGCATTTTATCCAAGCTTTTTTTACCCACAAGACATACTACGACCGATTTGCAAAAAACATTACTATTATAATATGGATCGTTCAACTTCGCAACATTTATTCCTCATACAAATTCACCAATTTGTTCTAATCTCTTTGATCATCCTCCGGGGCAAGCACCAGACGTTCCACCACCCGGGCGATGCCGTCCTCTTCATTGCTCAGGGTGATATAGTCCGCGATCTCCCGGACTTCCAGCTTGGCATTTCCCATGGCGACCCCCACTCCGGCGAATTTCACCATGGTGATATCGTTAAATGCATCGCCGCAGCAGATGGTATTGGCCTGGGAGATGCCGATGGGGCCGATGACCCGCTCCAGGGTCCTGGCCTTGTCGATCCTGCGGGCAGTCACTTCGATAAAGAAGGATTCCGAGCGCATCACATTTGCACGCTCTCCAACCAGTTCCTGCAGCTCCTTCATATATTCCTCGGACTTCTCCGGGTCTGCGGTGAGCAGGACCTTGTAGGGATCGTAGTTTACATAATCCAGGAAGTCCGGACGCTCTCCCACGGTAAGGCGGTTGATCTTCGCTTCCCAGAGGATCCAGTCATCCAGACGACGGCCGGAAAGCACCTGGGGAGTTTTCTCCATGTCGTTCTCATAGGTGATGATCCCCAGATCCTTCTCGCAGGCAAAGGCATAGGCCTGACGCAGGATGTCGTTGGACAGGCGCTTCTCATACAGCACCTTTCCGGTCCTGCAGTCCTCCACCCTGGCGCCGTTATAGGTCAGGGTGTATCCTCCGTATTCCTTCAGCTTAAGCTCCTCCACGTATTTCTGCACCCCGGGAGTCGGTCTTCCCGATGCGATCATGATGCTGTGGCCGGCCTCCATGGTCCGAAACAGCGCTTCCTTCGTGCGGGGAGTGATCTCCTTTTCGTTATTCACCAGGGTCCCGTCGATATCCAGGACCAGAAGTTTCTTTTCCATAATCGTTCCAATGCCTTTCCGTAAAGCACGCGAAAATGCCGCAGGCTGTCTGCGGCATTTCCGGGATTCCTTAGTTTTCTGTGGTCTCCGTAGTCGGCGTTGTGGTGGCCGGCGTTGTGGATGAAGCAGGTGTTGTGGTCTGAGCTGCCGGAGTCACCTTTCCGTCATCCCCTACCGGAAGCAGGATGTTCGCCGTATCCTCACCTACGATGGTGGAGGGCAGCTTGCCGTCCCACGTCTCATAATACTTATTCCTGAGCACGTTGGAATCAATGGACTCGGAGAGCTTGCGGTTTGCCTCAGCCTCTGCCTCTGCAGCAATGATCCGTGCATTTGCTTCAGCCTGTGCCTGGGTCTTACGAACCTCTGCATCTGCGGAAGCCTTCTCGATGTTCTTCTTGTTCTCGATCTGCTGCGTCTCGTAATCGATCTGTGCCTGCTGTTTCTTGGCGATCTTCTCATCATATTCCTGATCGAAGGTTGCATCGGAGATCACGACCTTATTCACATAAACCACCTGATGTCCGTACTTCTCGTCCAGTGACTTCTGGATGTTATCCTTTGCGATGGGCTCCAGGATGCTCCGGTTGGTACAGTCCACCGGGGAAAGGGTCTTGGAGGAGGTCTTGATGGAGGATGCCACCAGAGACTCGTTGACAAGTCCCTCTTCGTAATTCGTTACATTTGCATAGATCCATGCGGACTCTTCCGGATTGATCTGATAGGTAACGGTGATCCCCTGGAAGGTCACCTCATTACGCTCGCTGGTCTCGGAGGTAATGGGGCTGTCGAACCGGATATCCTGCTGCTTGTTGTTCACGGTGACGATCTGCTGGATCACCGGCAGATGGAAATTGAAACCGTGGGGCAGGGTATTCTGCTCTACCTGACCGAAGGTTACACGTACACCCGTATAACCCGTGGGAATGATGGTAAAGGATGCGGAGAAGATCACAACGATCACGCCGGCCACTGCAAGTGCAGCCACCAGGCTTTTCTTCCCCTTTCCTCCGACTTCGACGATGGTCTCATCGCCTGCGCCTTTTTTGATCTTATTTTTGGTACTGCCAAAGGTGGTGGCCACCACGATCGCAAGGATCACCAGTACGACACCGACTCCGGCAATGATTGTGTTGAGTAACATGAAAATCCCTCCTTTTTGAGATTCACTCAAGATAAATGCTGGACGCTTTTTATGTCCCGAACATCAGCACATGGCATATCATAACAAAACCCGATGGAAATTTCCATCGGGTTTTCTCTGTTTTTTGTTATATTTCGTTCATAAAATATACGATAAGTGGAAATGTGGTTGATTTACGCCATTCCCCTTCACTCCGTCTTCTTATCCACCACCAGCGTGGCAGACCCCATGGCCTTCAGCGGACGGCCGTTCTCATCCTTCACCAGGGTATATCTGACATGGAAGGGAACACGGCCTACCGTAAGAGGGATAATCGCCTCCAGCGATTCAACTCCGTTCTCCAGCTGCTTATGCCAGTCACGATACATATCCGCGTAATCCGGCGGAAATACTCCGCTCTCGATGGCGGGTTCCGGATAATTCCGGAGGAGGGGAGGAAGTCCCAGATCCCGCATGCAGCGAAAACAGGGACGCATCTCCTTCGTGGCAATGGTATACTCCCACGCATAGATATTCGCCTGTTCAAAGGCCGCCTTGTAGCGCACCTCATCCTCTGCCATCTGGCGGTCCCGGTTCTTTTCCGCCGTCACATTCCGGACCATGGCGTAGATCAGATATTCATTCCCCGCCTCACCGATCACCCGGGCATAGGTGCGGATGCAGATCCGATCCTCACCGCAGCAATCGGAATATACCACGCGCCAGGTCTCGGACATTTCCTCATCCCCGCTTTTGATGGCGCACTGCAGCATTTTATCGTATTTCACTTCATCCCCGTCCACAAAGTTACTCCAGCTGTCATGACCGATGATGTCGTGCTCATTTATGTTCATGCCCAGCTCTTTCACATATTTCCGGTTCACCCGAAGGATCTTCTTCTCCTTCGATTCGGTGTTATAGGTGAAGATGGCAGCCCCGCCGACGAAGTTGTTGAAGATCAGCGTCTCCATGGAATTGGGATCCCAGAACTTACCGGCATCCAGGGTCTTCACCAGATGCATGGCAGGTGTCAGTGGCTCATGATCCAGCTGGATCATTTTCTGCAGGAACTCCTCCTCCGGCAAAGGCCGGTAATAAAGATAGCCCTGGATGTAATTACAGCCGGTACTCTTCATATAGTCCGCCTGCTCAATGGTCTCCACACCCTCGGCGATCACCGGCGTGTTCAGCCACTTGGTCATCTGCACGATGGAGGAAAGGATGGTTCCTCCCCGCCCGCCGATATCCCCGGACAGGAACGCCATATCCAGCTTGATCACATCCACATCCAGATCCTTAAGGATGTTCAGGGAAGAATAGCCGCTGCCGAAATCGTCCATTTCCACGGTGTAACCGAGATCATGCAGCTGCCGGAGCACCCGGGTGATCATCTCCCGGCCGCCGATGGCCGAGGATTCCGTGATCTCCAGCCTGAGGTACTGCACCGGGATGTCGTACTTTACCCGGAGTCCCTCGATCTCGTCCACGTAATTGGTGTTGAAGATATCATATCTGGACATGTTCACGGAGATGGGAATGATATCAATCCCCTGATCCAGACATTTCCTCTGAAATTTACAAACTGTTTCAAAAATATGCAGATCCGCGCGATAGATCAGATTATTTTTCTCCAGCACCGGAATAAAATCCCCCGGCATCTGGACTCCATAGATCGGATGCTTCCAGCGCATCAGCGCCTCCGCACCCACCATACGTCCCGTCGAGTGATTGATCTGCGGCTGATACACCGCAAAGATATGGCCAAATGTCACCGCATCCTCAAAGCAACCCACCAGCTCCGGCTCACTCATCCTTGCCGGAGGCTCCGTCGTATAGATCGAGCTTCCCGGCCCTTCATTCATTGCAGTCCTGGTCTCCATAGGCACCCCCCGCCTTAAAAAACAAAAGAAATCATCCTGCTGCATTTCTGATTATACAGGATTTTGCGGCGTATGAACAGACCGGAATTCAGGGATTTACAGGACAGTCTCCATTCCGATCTTCTGAGGCTTCAGCCCGCAGCTCTCATAGAACCGGACAGCGGAAGGATTGCAGCTCCAGACGTTCAGGGTCACATTGTAGCAGCCGTTCTCCCGGGCGGTTTTTACTACATATTCATAGAGTGCACGGCCGATGCCCCGCCCACGCAGGCGCTCATATACGCACAGATCATCGATGTAAAGGGTCTTGATATCCGTCAGTATATTGTCCGCCGGATGCTGCACATAGATGCAGAAGGCATATCCCAGGACCCGGTCCTCCTCATCCACCGCCACATACACCGGGCGGATGTCATTCTTAAACAGGGAAAGGATCTGCTCATCGTCATATTTCCGCCCGATCTTAAAAATGTCCGGTCGTCCGTTATGATGTACCAGATCCACCTGATCCAGCAGCTCCTTCACCGCCGCAAGATCCTTCTCCTGTGCTTTTCTAATCTGCATGATCCATCTCCTTTATCCAGGGCGAGAGGAACCGTCCCTTCGCCGTATCCACGGCAAGAGGCGCTATCCCCTTCGCCTTCTTTATAAACCGAGGGCTCCGTGTGAGTACCACGGAGCCCGAGCTTTACTGTTTCTTGATGTACTTGTTCAGCGTATCCACCACGGTGTTCAGATTATACGGCTTTGCGATATAATCATCCAACTGGTTCTCTATGATACGTTCCTTATCTCCGAACATGGCCCTCGCCGTAACGGCGATGATGGGAAGTCTTGTCCGGCGTTCAGTCTTCTCGATCCGGCGGATCTCCTGGGTTGCCGCGATACCGTCCATAACCGGCATCTGCACATCAAAGAGTGCCGCGTCATAATGCTTCTTCCTGAAGAGCTCGATAGCCTTCTCTCCGTTTTCAGCTATGTCATAGGAGAAGCCTGCCATACCCAGAAGCTTACCGATCACCTGCTGGTTTACAGGCTCGTCCTCTGCAACCAGGATCCGGGCATGCTTGCCGCTGGCCATATTGATGGAGAACAGTGCGGAATCCGTCTTCTCCTCCTTCTTGTTCTCAGCCTCTGCCGCCTTCACGATCTTCAGGGGGATCTCTGCGATAAATGTGGATCCGATGCCTTCCTTACTCTGTACGGAAATGGTACCGCCCATGAGCTCGGTGATCTGCTTGGAGATGACCAGTCCCAGACCGGAACCGCCGTAACGCCGGGTATCCGAACCGTCTACCTGGGAGAAACGGATGAAGAGCTTGCTCATATTTGCCTCGGAGATACCGATACCCGTATCTGCAACAGCGATACGAAGGGTTGCCTTCTCGGCGGTATCATCGATGGCTGCGATCTTAACCCGCACACCACCATCGGAGGTGAACTTGATGGCGTTGGACAGAAGGCAGTTCAGCACCTGCTGGATCCGCTGTCCGTCTGCACGCACCAGCTTCGGGATATTGTTGCCGAAGTTGAGATCCAGGGAAATGTTCTTGGAATCCGCCGCGGGAACATGTGCAGCCACAGTCTCTTCGATGGCTGCCCGGATGTCCGTGATCTCTTCCTTGATCTTGTATTTTCCTGCTTCGAGCTTACTGATATCCAGAATATCGTTGATCAGGCGGAGCAGGTTATCTGCACAGTTCTTCGCAGTGATCAGGTTATCCCGGTAATCGGCCTGCAGATCATCTGCCATAAGGGTAAGCTGGATCATTCCCAGGATACCGTTGATCGGCGTCCGGATCTCATGACTCATATTGGCAAGGAATTCTGCCTGAGTCTTATAGGCTGCATTTGCATCCTGGATCGCCTTGGAGAGCTTCGCCTCCGTTTCCTTCTGCTGGGTCACATCAATAACCACCATGTTGATGTAATCTGCTTCCGACTTATACATAACGGTGTTGAAGACCTTACCAAGCTTCTCCATGGTGATCTCCACATCCATCAGGTCCCCTTCCTTGGTTCCCGAGGTGTTGTATGCCGTGAACCAGGCGTTGATGTCCTGAAGGACCTCGATATGACTCTCTCCGATGACCCGGTCCTGGTAATCCGACCGGTCCAGATTGAAATAAGCGCCAAAGGTCTCATTGGCATCCACCATCTGATACCCCGTCACATTTCCGGTAGCATCCGTGATGATCTTGGCCTGGGCAAATCCGATGGGCAGATTCATGAACAGCTTACGGTACTTCTCCGACTTGGCACTGTCCTTCCCCCCACCGGCCAGCTGGCTGAGCAGAAAGAAGACTATCAGCGCCTGCAGGATCAGCATGATGATCCCCACCGCCATGTTGCCTGTAAGAACTCCCACAAGCCCCAGAACGAGGATGACCGCCGCTGCCGCTACAGCCAGTGTCTTTCCATCCATTTCCTTGATCTTTTCCATTATTACTACACTCCCTTTTCCTCTGTCTCCCAACACGTGATAAGCCCTGCCTTCTTCGGTTATTTCGTACAGAAAAGCAAGACTCATTATATTATATAACGGTTTTGGATATCTGTAAACAACAGATTGTAGGTTTCAAAAAGATTTATACCATATCTTGTGAATCCCCGGGAACAGGAGAAGCCGTTTCCTTCTTCTTCTCGTACAGCCGTCTTCTCTTCTTCCAGATATGGCAAAGCAGCAGGAAAAATGCCCAGCAGGCGGCGGAGATCAGCAGCCCCGTCTTGAATCCCGGGGATACGTAGCGCATTTTCACCTCGTGATGACCGGCGCCCAGCCGGAGGGCAAGGAAGGTATCCCCCGCCTTCTCGGTCTGCACCTTCTTCCCGTCCACTTCTACCGTCCAGCCCTGATCATAGGGGATGGAGGTGAAGAGCACTCCGTCCTCCTTCACATCAATGGTTCCGTCCAGCTTGCCGTCCCGGGCATAGGTCACCTGAAGCCCCTGGGAGGAAAGCTTCTCCACCATCCGCTGATATGCCTCTTCATTTACGGTATAGTCATAAAGGCTGAAGGTTCCGCTTTCCGAAGCATCCTCTCCAAACTCCATGGTAATCTCCACCTGGTCGCCCTTCTTCAGATACCCCAGATTAAAGAGCTGGGACTGATAACGATCCCGTCCCATCTGCTGTCCGTTTTTCTTATAGACCAGCTTCTTCACTCCGTTCTGCCGGGTCTCGATCACATGTATCCCGGTTTCGGTCACCGTGAAAATGGCGGAGGCCTTGAGGGCCTTTCCGGAATCATCCCGCTTGAAGTTCACCACATGGGAACGGTTGCCGGTGACCCAGACCCTGCCGTTCTCTCCCTTCGCCTCAAGCACGGGGCTCTGGGAAACATAGATATTCTTCTCCCCGCAGAGGGTATCTACCATGGCGCGTACACCGTCTACACGGTCGCTGTGATAAGGATCCCAGGTAAGGACATCCTCCCCGGTCATATAGCCGATGGGCAGAGCATCGGGATTCTCGTACACCTTTACCGTTTTCCCGTCATCATACACCGGCTCCGAATAACTGGCGATGCCCGCATAGTCATCCTTACGCACGTAAATGTATTTCACGCCGATGAGGGTATTGAGAACCGGATTTCCGCCGTAGAAAAGGAACTCGTTGGCCCCTTCATAGCAGCCCAGGCGTCCCATGGTGGAAACCAGCTTTCCGTCCACCGTGGAACAGAAGGTTCCCACACTCCGCATACCATTGTAGGTTGCTTCATCCAACATTTTCGGCATGGCCATGTCCTCCCGACAGAAGACCACGCCCTCTTCTTCATTTTTCTTCGCAATGGCTTCCACGGCCGTCTTCATGTCCGTGGTATATTTTCCATAATAATCGCCGTTGGCCACATCCACGGCAAAGAAGCCCAGCGCTCCGTTGGTGCAGATCTCCACCACGAAAATGGAGGCAATGACGATGCTGGAGGATACGATCCGCATCACTCTCCTCTGCCGAAGGATCATGAAGACCATATAGGCCAGGATCAGCGCTATGGTGATCACCAGCATCCAGGTTCCGTTCAGGAGCCCCTTGGGTTTATCCATGATGTAGCAGGTCACGAAGAAGCCGATGCTCAGGACCCCTGCCGCCACCAGCCGCCAGGTCTCCGTCTGCCGCAGTCTGGCGAAGGATTCATAACCGATGGTGAGGAGCACGAAGCAATAGACGAAGGAGAACCGGTTGGGGATCCCGTACTGATCATGGAATCCGTGCCAGATAAAGTTCAGGATGGTATTGTTGAAGCTGAACATGAGAAAGGACAAGAGCAGCAGCTTCCGGATCCGCTCCGCCTTGGAGAACCGGTCGGAAAGCAGGAACAGGAAGAACAGCGGGATCACGATCACGCCGCAGTAGGCGTTCAGTCCGCCATCAAAATTGTCCATATCGATGGGCTTGGTCAGGAAGAAATGCTGCTTCAGAAGGGCAAAGAAGCTGCCGAACCAGCCATTCTCCGGGAAGCCCTTTCCCGCGCTGGCGGTCTGCATGATCCCCAGGAACGCCGTGAGCAGGGAAAAGGCCGCCATTCCCGCTGCCAGTATGGAGCAGCCGGCGAACTTAAAGCCGTGGCGGAAGAAATCCTTCACCTTCCCCTGACGGTGGGCAAAGAACCACAGCACCAGGAAGATGCAGATGATAAAGGCAATATAGTAGTTGCAGTAAAGGATATAGAACAGAGATAAAATGTACAGCTTCGGGCTCTCATCCCTGAAGATCCGCTCCAACCCCAGTACGGCCAGGGGGAGCATCATGATGCAGTCCATCCACATGACATTCCAGTGATACCCGATGAGGTAATTCCCCAGCGCAAAGGCGATTCCGAAGCCGGAGATCATCAGGTTATTGGAGATGGCGCCTCTTCTCCGGGACAACCAGTAGCTGAAGGCACCTGCGGTAAAGCTTGCCTTTACGATCACCAGAATAGTGAAGGCGGAGAATATCCCGGTCCTGGGGAAAAGGATCAGGATCAGATTCAGGGGACTTGCGATATAGTACATGAACAGGGACAGAAAATTCTGTCCCATGCCGATATTCCAGCTGTAGAAAAGGCTTTCTCCGGATTGCAGCTTCCGCTGATAATCCGAAAAGAAGGGAACATACTGGTGCATACTGTCAATGGAAGAGAAGGAATTCTTTCCAAAGGGTTCCACCGACATGATGATCGCCGCCAGAACAAAGAAAAGGAGACTCACTCCCGCTGCCAGAAGCCAGGACCAGTTCCGCAGGGTAAAGTAATAAACCCGACGCGAAAAGCGGCCGTCGGACTTCAGTCCTCGACCGCTGATCAGTTTTGCGAATCCCGTTGACCATATTTCTCTTTCCGCAGGGACCGGCTCCGGCTTTTCCTCGCCGGAGCCTTCCTCTTCAGCGTTTTCCTCGCTTAATTCTTCCTCGTCGAAGCTTTCCTCCGATACGAGATCCACTTCCGAAAATACGTCTTCCTTCGTGTTACTCATTACCGCTCCAGTATCTCAAAACTTATTTGTAGGCCGCCAGCAGATAGAGCAGCGGCGAATTCCAGTAGATGGTCACCTCATTGGTGGAGTAGCTCTGTACGTTATCCACATAGCACATGCCTGCAGGCCGTCCGTAAAGCACTGCCTTGGCGTAGCTGTCGGAGAGGCTGTTGGCTGCGCCGCCCACCAGCATACCCGGCATGGCTTCATTGGCCACCTGGGAAGGTCTGTGGTGCGGCTGTTTCGGCGATACCGTACCGAAGCCGGTAACGAAGCAATAGCCCAGGGGGTTTGCTCCCAGGAGGTAATCCATCTGACGCTTGGCCAGGATGTCATATTCCTTCTTTCCGGTAAGGTTTGCCGCCATCTTCATCAGTATACCGTTATTGGCAATGGTCATGTTACTGCCCCAGGGGTAATCGGAGTTCAGCATCATGAAATACTCATCCGCCCGTTCCATCAGCTGATCTGCCCGGCCCAGGAAACGCTCCCGCACAAGAGTGAGCAGCTCATCCACCCCTGTGGGGTTCGCCTTCAGCAGGTCATAGCAGGCGTAGGCCGTGATATCCGCCCAGCCCAGATCAATGCCCAGACCCAGGTTATCGTACCGTGTCATCAGCTGATCCTTTACATCCTCATAGCCCGCCAGATACAGCTCCGTTGCGGCCCAGAACACTTCGTCCGTTACCGTATTGTCGCCATATTCGCCGGTCTCGATGCCCTCCGGGTTATGGAAGCCCTCCGGACGATCCGGCAGAGTCTCCAGATATTTCCATGCCTTTACGGCTGCCTTGTAGCACTTCTTTGCAAATGCCTCGTCGATATCCTTATACATCACAGAAGCCTTGGCCATTACGGCTGCAAAGTCACCGGTTGCCGCTGCGGAAATGGGAGCCAGCACCAGCTGCTCGATCTCCTCATCCGCCTTCACGGTCTCCGGGAAGTTGCAGCAGGTCACCTTGTGGTATACGCCGCCGGTGTACCGATCCTGCATCTTCAGCATCCATTCCAGCTCATAGCGGGCCTCATCCAGGATATCCGGGATGCCGTTTCCGCTTTCGGGAATATTGGTGCTGTCGGTAGTAACGTTATATTCCTCATAGGCCAGGAGCAGATCCTGCACTGCTTTCGCTCCTGCCACCACATACCGTCCGTAATCCCCGGCATCATGCCAGCCGCCGGTGACGTCGATCTTCAGCGTATCACCGAAAACGATGGCGTCACTCAGATGACAGGCCTCATGACCGAAGGCCCCTGCTTCCTCTTCATAGATCTTCACTCCGCAGCGCTGCAGATACAGCATGTGGAGCACTGCCGTGTAGATCTCATCATACACGCCGTCGCCGATGACAAAGGGATAGGATTCCCCCGCATCCGTTACGATCTTGTAGGTTCCAGGTTCCTTCACCTCGCTGAAATCACCGGAGCGCACCAGGTCATCCGAGGGAGCATGGAAACCGTAATCCCCCAAAGCTCCGGTATATACTTCAGCGCCGCTTGCGTTATCTACGACCTTGAAGGACTCTGTATCCTTGGACTTGACGAAGACCGTCTTGGTATCGTCCTTTTGATAGCCGATCTGATTTACATTTACCTTCGGATAATCCGGAAGACCCTCCAGCTGAATGGCGTTGGAGGCATCCTTCACCATAAGACGGATGTTGTCGAAGGTGACATCATGCTCACCGGGATCTCCGGTCATGTTGTCCATGAAGCCCATATTAAAGACGATCCGGGGCGCCGGATCGGAATCCTCCGCCATGGTGAAATCCACGGAAATGTTCCTGGTTTCCGGTCCCACCTCGATATACTCTCCCGCATAAGCATGGAAGTCTCCGCCGTTGATTTGCAGACGGTATTCGATCTTCCGGGGGATGGAGCTTCTTACATCAAAGCTGTAGGTATAGACACAGCCCTGCAGCAGCTGAAAACCGTCATAGTAGATCTGATTCGCATAGTCCACCGTACCGATATCCTTAATGTGGACCACCAGCTCGTTGTCCACATTTTCCATCTCAAACTTGCCGCCCTTGGTATAGCTGCTGAATTTGCCGGTCTCCCCGTCCTCGAAGTCGATGTCCACGATGTACTGGCCATCCTTGACATTCAGGTTCTTCTTCTCGGTGGTGGGTTCCTCCGTCCGGGGCTCGGTGACCGGTTCCGCCCTGGCTTCCGAAGTATCTGCTTCGGTATCCTTTACCGTCTCTGTGGTATCCGCTGCCGTTGTGGCCTGGTCGGTCACTGCCTGCCCGGTGGTTCCTTTTCCCTTATCCTCTCCGCAGCCCGCAGCTCCCAGCAGCATGGCGCCGCTGAGCAGGACAACGAGACTTTTCTTTAACGCTTTTTTCTTCATGGTTATTTCCCCTTGTTAAAAATCCGGATTTATACTCACGACTCTGTCAGAAAATCGAGAACTTCCTTCAGCTTCATCTCTCCGCCGAAAATGTCCAGTGCGCTTCCGATGGTAACATCCAGCCGGTCTCTCCCCAGCCGTTTCAGCAGACGGAGATCTTCAAAGCTTCCCACGCCGCCGGCGTAGGTGATGCGATTCCTCTCCGGGGCCGTATCTTCCGATCCCCGCGCCGATCCGTTCATAAATGCTCCGCCCTGCCAGTCTCCCAGCAGCTGCGCCAGATCCTGCTCGATCCCGTTCCTTTTTCCTTCCGCATCCACCGCATGGATCAGGAATTCATCCGCATATTCCCTCAGCCGGTCCAGGGTTTCGCAGTTTACATAAGTATCCGTCAGCTTCTGCCACCGATCCGTGGCGATGCAGTAGCCCTGCTCCGTCTTCAGGCAGCTCAGATCCAGGACCAGATGCTCCCGTCCCACTTCACTGACCAGACGGTGAAGCCTCTCCATATCCACCCTGCCCTCGCGGAATACATACGAGGTAACGATCACATGGGTGGCACCCATGTCCAGGAAATCCGCAGCGTTCTCCGCCGTTACTCCTCCGCCGATCTGCAGACCTCCCGGGTAAGCAGCCAGCGCCTCCCCTGCGGCAACCAGATCCGCTTCATATTCCGGCGTACCTGCCGGATTCAGCAGGATGATATGTCCTCCGGTCAGTCCGAGGTTTCGATACAGCTCCCCGTAGAAGGCCCCGCCCTCTTCGGAGACAAAGTTGGTATCCGCCTCATTTAACTCCGTAAGACTGCCGCCCACGATCTGTTTCACATTTCCGTTATGAATATCTATGCACGGACGAAACCGCATCCTTTGCTCCTCCCTTTTTGACACTCCGCCTATTATAACATAACACCTTGTTATTTTGAAATAAAAATATCTCCCACTGCACAAACGCGGCAACTTGTGGTATACTGAACTTTCAGATGCGATGTAAGCTGTACGCATCGGAACCACTACTTTATGGGGGAAACACTATGACCAACTACGCACTCTTCAATAAGATCCAGGATTCGCTCCGGATGGCGGATCAGGTAGAAGCCAGCGGCGTGATGCCCGCAGGGAGCATGCGTCTCAGAGATATGCTGAAGTTCGACTATCTTCTTTTCCTTGGCTTCCTGTATGAGCCCGACGGAAACAACACCATGTATGAACGCCGTTTTATCATGGAGTATCTCACCATGGTGGTGGATACCGGCAAGTTCCTGCAGCTTCGTTACGACCGCTGCGTGAAGCCGGAATTCATCAATACGCCGCCCCGCTCCCTTACTTATTTTGCGAAATATGACCTGTCCGGCGGAGCAAGACGGGATGCCTACGGACGTTCCGCATGCCGCATGGTTGCGGATACCTACGCCGAGCTGGGCACGGAATATACCACAGGAAACGGCGGTGGAAGCTCCGTCACCGAGATCAGCAACCTGTCCAACTATACCATCATGCTGAACAATTTCCTGAAGGAATACGGACTGTACAATAACGGAACTCCGGGAGAACTGATCTCCGGAGATTCCATCAACTCCGCGAAGCTGAACAACTCCTTTCGGAATCCCAACAGCGTTACGAATTCCGCCAGGCTGAAGGGCGCCGGTACAAACGGAAAGACCGGAGCGGGTAACGATAAACCCGTAGTCGCTCCGAAGGTGAAGGAAGAAAAGGAAAAAACCCTGGAAGAACTGATGGAGGAGCTGGACTCCCTGGTGGGACTGGATTCCGTCAAGCAGGACCTGGCCAACCTGATCAATCTGATCAAGGTGCGGAAAATGCGGGAGGAGCGCGGCATGAAGCAGCCGGATATCACTCTGCATCTGGTGTTCTCAGGAAATCCCGGAACCGGCAAGACCACCGTGGCACGGCTCTTAGCCAAGATCTACAAGGCTCTTGGAGTTGTTACCGGCGGACAGCTGGTGGAGGTTGACCGTTCCGATCTGGTGGTTGGCTATATCGGACAGACTGCCATCAAGACTGCAGAGGTGGTGGACAGTGCCATCGGCGGCATCCTCTTCATCGATGAGGCCTACACCCTCACCGCCGGCAAGGATGAGAAGGACTTCGGTAAGGAAGCCCTGGATACCCTGCTGAAACGGATGGAGGATAACCGGGACAATCTGATCGTGATCGTTGCCGGCTATACGGATCTGATGGAGGAATTCGTGGATTCCAACCCCGGACTCCGCTCCAGGTTCAACAAGAATATCTTCTTCAAGGATTATACCGGCGAAGAGCTGTATAAGATCTTTGAATCCATGTGCAAGAAACAGGAATACACCCCCGACAAGAAGGCGGCAGCCTATATCCGGAACTATCTGGATACCCGCGCCAAGGCCCATGAAGAGAACTTTGCCAATGCCCGTGAGGTAAGAAATTATATCGAGCGCTGCATCGAACGCCAGGCCAGCCGCATCGTGACCAAGAAGGAAGTCAGCGACAAGCAGCTGAAGACCCTGACCATCGCCGACTGCGTGGAGGAGGGCTATCCCGCCGAGTAGTCGCAGCCACTGCAGAGCAGCCATAGCCCCTTATCAGAACAGCAATCGAGCAGGAGAAGGCCCATGCCTCTCCTGCTCGATTTTATATTTGGAACCAGATGGGCATTCGTGCAAGCACGATATTCGACTGATATCCTTATCACAAATAAACAGGAAGAGCGGATCATCCGAACCGGTGATCCGCTCTTCCTGTTTGTTTATACTTATTTCCCTCGAGGTATACGAGACACCCGCAGGTTTTCTACCGGTCTACCTCATCATAGATGCTGTTATCCTCATCCGCTGCGCTGTAGTTCTCATAACGTTCTCTGCGAACCCGCGCTCTTCTCTCTGATGCGGAACGTCCGCTGCCGCCCTTCAGGGACAGATCGATGGCAACCACCATCAGACATACTGCGGCAATAAGATTGACTGCGCCGTTCTTCACCATACCTGTGCCGGAAGGGGTGATGACCGAGGTCTTCCCCATGAGACCAATCATTGCGGCGATCAGGTTCAGGATCGACGCGATCAGGAAGATGGCGAAAATGGTTCCGCGCTTAGCATTTAACTGTGTATAGGCATTCATCCGGTTCGCCAGGATCAGGAAGGCGGAAGCGCCTGCCAGGATCACGATGATCCCCGCCTGGAAGGTGGAGAAGGGGAACCGGGGAACCACACTGCTGAGCAGCGCGAAGGCCAGGGTTGCCATGGCCATAACATAGAAGGCTCCGGAGTAGGCCCGGCCGCGCATGCGCAGCTGCTTCTTGGTGCATTCCGATTCCTTGTTGCCCTCCAGATACAGGATCCAGAGGAACAGAGCCAGGATTACGGCTGCCAGCAGAACGGAAAGGAACTTCCGCATTCCGCCGGTTTCCTCGGCCATGACCACCTTATAGGTCACCTGATAGGTTCCGTCTGTCAGCTTTGCTCCATCCGCCAGCTTCTGTTCGAAGGTGAGGAGCACATTTTTTCCTTCCAGACCGGTGGCTTCCTTGGTCATTTTCTCAGCGCCTGCCGTCACGGAGAAGAGCCCCTCGGCACTGGCTGACACCCGGTAGCCGCCGATGGTGGAAACGATCTCGTTGGGTCCGGATGCGGAGATTTCGAATGTACATTTATCTGCTTCTGCCTGAAGGATCACCGTCTGCATGGCTTCTCCCGAAACGGCTCCCCCGGCTACTTTAACATCTGCGGTATAGCTCACCTTGGTCTTCCCTGTGGAAAGCAAGGTAACGATGGTGATCACAACCATCACCAAAGCCATGATACAGGCCGTGAGGTTGAAAATGGATTTTCTGGTCATTTCATTTCTCCTTACGTAGGACAGCTCTTACAACACCAGGATACACAGGAACAGCAGGATCGCCGCAAGGATCGTCAGCAGGATGCTTACACCGTTCATGAAACGGCCTGTTCCTGCGGAGCCACCGGGTGCTGCGCTTCCCTGAGACATGTTCTCGGCACTGCTCTTCTCTGCGATACCGTTGTCAGCCTGTGTCGTGGGCTGTGTGACAGGTGCAGAGGTGGTTCCCACGATCTGCCCGGTGGAGACTGCCTCAGTGGAGGATGCCTCTTCCGTTTCGGTCTCGGTTTCCGTAGCCGTAGCTTTCTCCAGTGCTTCCTTTGCCTTTTCCATATTGATCCGGTATACATAGTAACCGGTAGAGCCGTCATCCGCAGCCTCCTTGGAGGAGGGAGACGTCAGAGGAGAATAATACTCCACGCCGAAATCCGGCGCCAGGGCGTGGGCGATGGTGGGGTAACCCCAGTAGGTATCTCTCCAGCGGGTCAGCCAGTAGCCCTTATAATTCTCCACCTTGCCGGTGAACTTCTCCTTCATGACGATGGCGGCATGAAGCCAGTGGGGGCCGCTGGTGCCTTCGTAATTGTTCATGTTCTTGGTATAGATCACGATGTCGCCTGCGCGGATCTTGCCGGCATTCACATCCTCGATCATCTGGTTGGTGGCTTCCTGATAATCCGACTGACCGCCCTCACGGGTAGCCACCAGATCGTAGCATTCACTGGCAGCCAGGGCATCATTCAGCTCAAGCACCGTGGTTCCGTCCACCACCAGCTCCGGCACCAGTCCGGAACGGTTCAGCACATTCTGCACCCAGCCGTTGCAGGCCCCTGCAAGATAATAATCCTCAAGGTAAAATGCTTCTCGCAGCTGATCGTAGTATTCATCCACCTGCAGCGTTCCGAGAGCAATGGTGGGCACATTGGCGGATACGCCGATATTCGCAAGCCCCAGTGCCATAACGAACACCGAGAACAGGAGAAACAGCTTCTGTACCCTTCTTCTGACTTTTCTTCTCATTTTCATACACATATTCTTTCTGAAATCGTAACCACGGGTTTCCCTGCCATAAAACCAAGTGAACCTCTCCCGGATGGGCCGGAAGAGGTCATATGGTAGTCGCAAAACAATCCAGGTTGACAAAACCTACGCATTAACCAGATTCTCGATCAGGCTGCTCACCTTTTCGGCAAATCTGGCGGAGAGCTCCTTTGCATTCTCCAGGGAGCTTCCCTTTACTCCGAAATAGAACTTGATCTTCGGTTCGGTACCCGAGGGGCGAACGCAAAGCCAGGTATCATTCGTAAGCTCAAAGTAAAGAACATTTGATTTCGGAAGGAAGGTCGGCGTCTCTGCACCGGTCTTCAGATTCCGTACGATATCCGTATCATAGTCCCGAACGGCGATCACTTCATAGTCGCCGATCTTCTTCGGACTGTTCTTACGGAGCATGGACATGATGGACTTGATCTTCTCCACACCGTCCACACCCTTCATGGTGATGGTTTTGATATCGTCGATCCAGTAACCGTAACGGTCATACATGTCGATCATGGCATCCCAGAGGGTCTTGCCCAGGGATCTGTAATAGGTTGCAGCCTCGCAGAGAGCCATGGTGGCAACGATGGCGTCCTTATCCCTTGCATGGGTTCCGATGAGACAGCCGTAGCTCTCCTCAAAGCCGAAGAGATAGGTTCCAACGCCGCTGTGCTCATAGGAGAGCATCTTCTGTCCGATGAACTTGAAGCCCGTCAGACATTCCTCCATCTTTACGCCGTAATGATCTGCGATGCATGCTGCCAGATTCGTGGTAACGATGGTCTTGATGAGACGTCCGTCCTTCGGGATCCCCCGGGTGGCCTGGATCTGGGAGAGCTCATACTCTGCCAGAAGGGAACCGGACATATTTCCGGTAAGACACATATATTCGCCGGTCTTGGTATCCTTTACATAGACACCCAGACGGTCGGCATCCGGATCGGTAGCCAGCACCAGGTCGGCGTCCTTCTCCTTTGCCAGATCAAGAGCAAGCTTGAAGGCTTCCTTTGCTTCGGGATTTGGATAATCCACCGTGGGGAAGTCCCCGTCCGGAAGCTCCTGCTCCTTAACCACATACACATTCTCGAAGCCCAGCTCTGCCAGGATCCGACGTGCGGGGATATTTCCCGTACCGTGAAGGGGAGAATAAACGATCTTGATATCCTTTGCGAACTTTTCGATGGTATCCTTGTGGATCACCAGCTTCTTCAGCTCTTCGATATAGGCATCATCCACTTCCTTGCCGATGATGTTATAGAGACCCTTCTCCTTTGCTTCCTCCAGAGAAATGATCTTGGAATCCTCGATCCCCAGCTTCCTTACCTCGAGCATGATCCCGATATCGTTCGGAGGCGTGATCTGTGCACCGTCCTCCCAATATACCTTGTATCCGTTATATTCCGGGGGATTGTGGCTGGCTGTCACATTGATGCCTGCGATGCAGCCCAGATAACGTACTGCAAAGGACAGCTCCGGTGTGGGACGAAGGGATTCAAAACGATAGGACTTGATCCCGTTGGCTGCCAGAACTCTCGCTGCGATATCCGCAAACTCCGGCGAGAAATGCCGGCAGTCGAAGGCGATGGCCACGCCTCTGTCCTGTCCGTTCTTAGACAGGATGTAATTCGCCAGTCCCTGTGTAGCACGGGCAACGACATAAATATTCATGCGGTTGGTCCCTGCGCCGATGACGCCGCGAAGTCCCGCGGTACCGAATTCAAGCTCAGAGAAGAATCTCTCCTTGATCTCTTTTTCATTTCCCGCGATGGATTGAAGCTCCGCTTTAGTTTTCTCGTCAAAAAAATCACTGTTTACCCACGACTCATAGGCCTTGATGTAATCCGCCATGGTGCTCCTCCCGATTCTACCGAAAAACGGCTATAGTCATTTCAGTTTCCAAAATCCTCAATATTCTATCACAATACAAAGTAAAAGTGAAGATTCAATGACAGTATTTCCTTCATTTCCATAAATTTTGACAAAAAATCGTTACATTTTTGTTGGTATACTCTTATTCGCTGAGCTTCTTCGCCCGCTGAAGCAGATATTCCGGCTGATTTTTCGCCGGATCCTCCAGCACTTCCTCCAGAAGAGCCTTCAGAAGCTCTCCCATCCTCGGGCCGGCAGGGATCCCCGCGGCCATCAGGTCATTTCCCCGGATCTTCAGATCCTTGACCGAAAGGGCGTTTTCCTTCTCCCGCACATCCCGGTAAAGCTCTTCCATCCGAACCAGCTGAGCTTCCTTCTGTTCCCGCTCGAAGCTACTCTGTCCTTCCATATCTGCCCGGCGGATCTCCATATACCGGGGGAAATATTCGATGCCCATCTTGCTCATGCCCTTGCGGAAGCGGGCGGGAGTCATCTCCCCGGTAATGCCGAAATCATGCCACAGCACCAGCTGACACACGTCCTGAATGGTACGGTTATCCATTTTTAACCTCCGCAGGATCTCCTCCGCCAGGGGCGCGCCCTTCACCGGATGATTGAAGAAATGATCCTGCCCGGTGTCGTCCGTGGTCTTGCAGAGGGGTTTTGCGATATCATGAAGCAGCGCCGCATAGCGCATCACCTTCGTGGAGGATACATGCTGCATCACTACGATGGTGTGGTGTCCCACATCCGTAAAATGATAGGGGGTATTCTGGGGCGTTTCCATCATCCGGTCAAACTCCGGAAGCACCACCCGGGTGATGCCCAGCTTGTAGAGCTCCTCCATTTCCTCGGGATGGGGCGAACAGATCAGCTTAGTAAGCTCCGTTTCGATCCGTTCCATGCTGACATACTTCAGATCCTCCACATGGTTTTTCGCCGCTTCTCTTGTGGCGGGATCGATGCTGAAGCCCAGCTGCGCGGCAAAGCGCACCGCCCGCATGATCCGGAGAGCATCCTCATTGAACCTGGCATCCGGGTCACCCACCGCGCGGATCACCCCTTCGGTCAGATCCTTCACGCCGTCAAAGAAATCCTTCAGTCCTTCCTCGGGATGATAGGCCATGGCGTTGATGGTGAAGTCCCTCCGGAGGAGATCCTCCTTAAGATCCGAGGTAAAGCTTACGGCCTCCGGTCTCCGGTGATCGCTGTAATCCCCATCCAGACGGTAGGTGGTCACTTCATAGCCTACGCCGTGGTTCATGACCGTTACAGTACCGTGCTGCAGACCGGTGTCAATGGTCCGCTTGAACAGCGCCTTTACCTCAAGAGGCTGTGCATTTGTGGTAATATCCCAGTCGTGAGGCTCCCGTCCCAGAAGGGAATCCCTGACGCAGCCTCCCACAACATAAGCCTCATAACCGGCAGTATTCAGTTTTCTCAGGATCCACAGGACATCCTGCGGAATGGTGATGTTCCGGTTGTCCATCCTTCCACGCTCCATTTCCCAAAGATGCCCCCGGGCTTTTGTCCCGGGCAGCCATCCGATATTTCTGTAAGAATAACGATAACGGCTCCATCCGGCAAAAAGCGCTGGAACAGAGCCGCTTTGTATCACATTTTCTGATTTACCAGTCAGGATCCTCTGCATCCAGAAGATCGAAGGCTTTCCCCTCCGGTTCCCGATGAAGGAAAACCTCTTCTCCGGTAAAGGGATGGGTGAAGACCAGCCGGGTGCTGAACAGCCCGATCTCCGGCCTGTGCTTCTTCCCGGTGGTTTTATCCGGACCGTACTTTACGTCCCCCCAGACAGGATGACCCGCATGGGCGAACTGACAGCGGATCTGATGATGCCGTCCGGTCATGAGCCGGATCAGGACATAGGTAAATGTCCCTTCATCGGTATCGATCACATCCAGCACCTCATAGGAGAGCTCAGCCTTCTTCGCTCCCCTGGTGCCTTCCGGCACGACCCTGGAAATGTTGTTCTTTTTGTCAAATAACAGCCAGTCGGAAAGTGTTCCCTGATCCTCCGGGATCTCTCCCCGGACCACGGCCTGATAGCTCTTCTCTATCTTCCGTTCCTGCGTCAGGTCCGAAAGCTTCGCTGCTGCTTCCTCGGTCTTTGCAAAGAGCACGATGCCGGACACCGGCCGGTCCAGACGGTTGATCACCGCCAGGTAGGGTTCCTCGTCCGTATCCCCTCTGTCGAAGAGATAGTTCTTCAGCTGCGTCAGAAGATCCTCACGATTGGAGGTATCCGGCTGGGACGGAACGCCGTAGGGCTTCACCGCCGCCAGGAGGTATTCGTCTTCAAAAAGAATGTCAGGTTTCATATTATTCTCCCAGGAGTTTCTCCAGACTTACGATCTTGACACACAGACAGAACAGCTCAGCTGCGGTCTTCAGATCCTCAAGGGGCGGCAGGGTGGGTGCCACACGGATGTTGGAATCCTGAGGATCCTTTCCGTAGGGCCAGGTTGCTCCTGCGCCGGTCATGGTAACCCCAGCCTTCTTTGCCTTGGATACGATCTCCCTGGCGCATCCCGGAAGAGCATCAAAGCTGATGAAATAGCCGCCCTTCGGCTTAGTCCACTCGCCAACCCCCAGGCCTGCCAGCTCGCGGTCAAAGATCTCCTCCACGGCCTCAAATTTCGGACGGATGATATCCGCATGCTTACGCATATGCTCTACCATTCCGTGAATATCCTTGAAGAAGCGGACATGACGGAGCTGATTTACCTTGTCATGACCGATGGTCTGATTCTTCAGCTGGTTCATGATATCCTCAAGATTGTTGGGGGAGGTAGCCAGTGCGGCGATACCGCTGCCCGGGAAGGTGATCTTGGAGGTAGATGCAAATTTATACACCAGATCGGGGTTGCCTGCACGCTTGCACTCCGCCAGGATCTCGATAAGATAATCCTGGTCATCATCATAGAGATGATGGATGCCGTAAGCATTATCCCAGAAGATCCGGAAATCCCTTGCCGCAGGCTTCAGCCTTGCGAAACGGCGAACCGTCTCATCGGAGTAGGAATAGCCCTGGGGATTGGAATACTTCGGAACACACCAGATTCCCTTGATGGCCTCATCCTCAGCCACAAGCTTCTCCACCATATCCATATCCGGGCCCTCGGGGCTCATGGGTACAGGGATCATCTCAATGCCGAAATACTGGGTAATGGCAAAATGCCGGTCATAGCCGGGTACCGGACAGAGGAACTTCACCTTGTCCAGCTTGCACCAGGGGGTATTTCCCAGGATACCATGGGTATAGGCGCGGGATACTGTATCATACATCACATTCAGGGAGGAGTTACCGTAAATGATGATATTCTCCGGGCTGTTCTCCATCATATCCCCGATCAGCACCTTTGCCTCATGGATGCCGGTAAGAACGCCGTAATTCCGGCAGTCCGTCCCGTCCTCACAGGAAAGATCCACCTGGGAATTCAGCGCGTCCATCATACCCATGGACAGATCCAGCTGTTCACGGCAGGGCTTTCCACGGCTCATATCCAGG
This sequence comes from Eubacterium sp., assembly GCA_017634475.1. Classification (GTDB taxonomy): domain Bacteria; phylum Bacillota; class Clostridia; order Lachnospirales; family Lachnospiraceae; genus Eubacterium_Q. Next base: position 10,489 of record JAGBNH010000090.1, on the reverse strand, counting down.
GAAAGGTCCATATCCTGGAACTTTCGGTATTCCTTCTTCAAAAGCTCCAGCTCCGCCTTCTGCTCATCCTTCGTCATTTCAGCATATGCTTTCATCTTTCATTCCTCCTCGACCGCTCAGGTTCGTCAAACTTGGCAAATATTCTACCATACCTGTTTTCATTTTAACAGAGCAAGTTTTCTTTTTTCAATCTCCGAAAATCTTTTTTACTGAATTATACCTTCTGCTATTTTACATCTTTTCCGTATCGTGGTATGATTTACCGCATAGCAGACTGAGGTCATATGCGCCGGGAAGACTTAGGAAGGGCAGAACATGAACGAGAAGAAAGTATGGGAAATACTGGGAATAGAGGATACGGCAGATGAGGCAGCGGTCCGGGAAGCCTACCGGCAGCGTCTCCTCCACACAAATCCGGAGGATGATCCCGAGGGCTTTAAAATGCTCCGGGAGGCCTATGAGAAGGCCGTGGAGCTTTTGAACCGCAGGAAGGACAGCGAAGAAAATGCCGAAGCCCGGCCCGGAGAGCTTACTCCCCTGGAGCAGCTCATGGCTGATGCCGACTCCATCTATGAAGATATCCCTTCCCGGAGAGACCTTTCCCTCTGGAAGAAATGGGCGGACACGCCCCTCATCCAGGGACTGGATACCGTGGATCAGGTCCGTCAGGAATTCCTTGTCTACACCCAGACGCATTTCCATTATCCCACCCGGGTATGGCAGTTCTTCGATGAGATCTTCCGGATCACGGATGAATCCGCGGCCCTCATGGAGGTTTTTCCCGAGAACTACATCCGTTTCATCCTGAGCCACATCAACGAACCGGATTACTTTACCTACGACGCCATCATCCCCAGAAGCGAGCTGGACTTTGCTCCGGTATGCGATATCCCGCTTACCGCGGAAATGCACTACGAGGATGAGAGCAATATCCCGGAGACCGACAAATATATCCGGAATGTGTCGGGACTCTATCACCTCTTCAGTGCGGTGCTGAACAAATTCACGCCTCCGGAGAATGTGCCCAAGATCCTGGACGAGTTTGCGGCAAGACTGATCAGCCTCCGGAGCTCCCACATTTACCATCCCTTTGAGATGGTAGCACTGCTCCGCTACCTGGATTTTACGGACAGAAATGCGGAAGGACTTCCTGTGGCCCTGCATTTCCTTACGCCGGAGACCATACCCGTCCTGGACGACTTCTCTCTGGCGAATTTGGGCTTCTTCCTCGTGAAGACCTGGTACAAGGATGGGGAGAAAGACCCTTCGGACTTCGTGCTCGATGCATTTGAACGGGTGCTCTCCCACGAGCCTCACTATGTCCTTGCCAATTTCGGCCGGTCCATCTATCATTTCATGACCGGCGATTATGAGAAGGCGGATGAAGAAGTGCTCCTTGCTCTGGAGTTTGCGGATCAGAACCGGAGCATCGAGGAATTTGTGGACCTGGTGGATGAAAAGCTGCTGGCCCATTATGAGAAATGTATAGCCGAGAACCCGGGGGACGTTCGGTCCGCCATCGAAGCCGGCTGGTGCTACCTCAGGAAGGATAATTCGGATAAAGCCCTGGAGCTCCTTAAGGGGATCGTTCCGGATGAGGAGAACGAATACTCCTACTACAATCTGTACGCCCGGTGCTACATAAAAAATGAACAGATCAAAGAAGCGGAGCCCCATCTTCTAAAATGGCAGAGCTATCTTCTTCCCCTTTACGAGAGAAAACAGGCCGGGGAAGAGCTTACGGCGGAGGAAAACAAGCGCCTGGAGCGACTGGGCTACAGCTACTATCTCCTTGCCCTCAGCAGGAAGGAGAAGGGAGAACCGGACGAGGCATTTGCCCTGATGGACATGGCCATAGCACGCTCCCTCCGGGATGACGAACAGATCCGCTATACCGCCATCAAGGGGCAGATGCTCAATGAAGAAAAACGCTATGACACCGCCATCGAACTCTGGAACGGCCTCATCGAACGGGTGCCGGATTACACCGCTGCTTATGCTCTCCGCCAGGAGGCTGCCTTCTACGGGCGAAATGCAGGGCTTGTGATCGAGGATTTCTGGAATGTGGTGGATATGATCCCCGATTATCCCAAGGCCTATGTCTATGCGGCAAAGGTCTTCAATATCTATGAACGGAGTGACCTGTTCGATGAGATGCTGCAGGTTGCGGAGAGAAACGGCATAAACAGCATGGCCTTTTCCCTGGAGCATGCCAGGAAGCTGAAGCGGGAAAAGGATTACACTGCCGCAAAGGAGATCTTCCAAAAGCTCATGCCGGAAATGGACAGCGAAGCCTGCGATATCGAGAACCCTTCGGAATTCTATAACGAATATGCCATGACCCTTTATCATCTTGGGCTGCAGCAGAAGGATCCCGAGGTCCGAAGCCACCTCCTTAAGGAGTCGATGGTCATCACCGAGAAGTCCATCAGCATAAACGACCTGTCCCGTCAGGCCCATTGGATAAAGACCGATATCCTGGAAGCCCTGAAGGAGGATGCAGCCCCGGAATACGAGAAAATGCTGCAGCTCTTCAGCGATGATCCGGATGTATTCTATGAATACGGCATGTACCTGAAGCGGCAGAAGAAGAAGGACGAAGCCCTGAAATATTTCGAGAAGACACTGGTCCTGGACGAAGGGCACGCCTCTGCCCACGAGAAGATCTCGGACTATTATCTGGATTCCTTTGCGGATACAGAGGATATGGCCGATTACCGCGCCGCTGTGGACCATTCCCTGAAGCAGCTGGATAATCAGGCCAACGCATATTTTTACATATCTCTCGGTCTGGTCTACATCGAAGGCAACGAATTCGAGAAGGCCCTGGAGGCAGGCCGTAAAGCAGTGGAGGATGATCCCGGGGACATTTACGCCTATAACGTTGTGGCCTATTCCCTGATGATGCTGAAGCGTTACGATGAGGCGGAGGAAGCCTTCAAGAAGGGAAATGCACTGCTTGAGGAAAATCCCATCAACACGGCCCTGCAGCGAAATTACATCCGCTTCCTGGAAATGCGAAGAAGATACAGCGAAGCCATCGACTACGCCCTGGCCTACTATGAGCAGTTCCATCTGGATAACACCGGAACCCATGAGACCATGGCCAAGCTCTATAAGCGGAACCGGGATTATGAAAATGCCCTCCGGGAATGCGACATCATCCAGACCTATCTGCTTCGAGCCCTTCAGAAGGAAGGTCCGGAGAAGACCTACAAGGGGATCAGTGAGATCTTCCGGGACTATCCGGCGGGTGAACCGGACTGCTACGCTTCCCTCACCGCCAATCAGGTCCGGATCATGGAGATCTTTTATATCATGGAGAACTATCCGGAATATGAAGCATCCTACGCGGATCTTCTGGATTTTGCGGAGCATTCCGTATCCTCCATCGATCCTGCCCCGGAAGTGAACAAGCGCTATATCTCCTCGATCTACCGGGAACTGGGACGCCATGAAATGTTCGTGCGCCGCGACTATGAGGCTGCCATAAAGCATCTGAAGCAGGCGGAACATTTCCGTGAGGAGACCCTCCCGCCGGATAAACCGTTATATATCCTGGGGAAGCTCCGGCTGGAGCTGGCGGAAGCCCTCATGCGGGCAGGAAAAGCCGAAGAAGCGGCAGCGAAGGCGAAGGACTGCATCAACCATCTGGTGTCCCCCAACAAGACCATCGAGGCCTGCGTCGCCTACCCGAATTCCAGGCCCCTTCGGTACTCCGAAATGGCCAAGTATTATTATCTCATCGGTCTTCCGGAGAAGGCGGAAGCCATGCTGGAGAAAATGTGCGAATTCCCGCTCTGCAGCTTCTGCCGCGAGTCTGACTGCTACGACCGGCTTCTTACCCGGGCAAACATCCTGGAAATGTCCGGCGCTCCGGAGCAGGCCCTGGAAAGCTATAAGCTCGCCCTGGCCATCAATAACACCGACGCCGAGCTCTATGCGGCGATCAATGCAATAAAAGAGGAACGGAAATGATAATCGGTATTGACCTTGGTACAACCAACAGTCTTGCTGCGGTCTATACGGATGAGGGTCCTAAGATCATCCCCAATCGTCTGGGAGAGCATCTTACCCCCTCCGTAGTCAGCATCGACGAGGACGGAACCGTCTACGTCGGCCGGACCGCCAAAGAACGAAAGCAATTATATCCCAACACCTGTGCCGCAACCTTCAAGCGGGACATGGGCAGCGACCGGAAATTCAATCTGTCGGGAAAGGAATATACGGCAGAGGAGCTTTCCAGCTTCATCCTGCGCTCTCTTAAGGAGGACGCGGAAGCCTATCTCGGAGAGCCGGTGACGGAAGCGGTGATCAGCGTCCCTGCCTATTTCAACGACATGCGAAGAAAAGCCACCAGGAGAGCCGGCGAGCTGGCCGGGCTTACGGTGGAACGGATCATCAGCGAACCCACTGCCGCAGCCATAGCCTACGGACTGTATAACGAGGATAAGCCCGCCAAGAATCTGGTCTTCGACCTGGGAGGAGGAACGCTGGACGTTTCCATCCTGGATTACTTTCCTCCCATCCTTGAGGTAAGAGCCGTTGCCGGGGATAACTATCTTGGCGGCGAGGATTTTACCCGGGTGCTGGAGGAGCTGTTCTTTAAAAAGAATCCGGAGCTCCGGAGAGAAGCCCTTTCCCTGAAGGAGCTGGCCATGGTGTACCGTGAGGCCGAAAAGGCGAAGCTTAAGTTCACCGACGAGGCGAAGGCGGTCATGGCCCCGAAGATCGGCGACCAGCTGATCAATACGGAGATCACCCTGACGGAATACGAAAAACACTGCGAGAATCTCTATGAGAAGATCCGGATCCCGGTGAAGCGCGCCCTTTCGGATGCCATGCTCAAGATCACCGATATAGACAAGATCGTTCTTGTGGGCGGGGCCACAAAAGCCCCGGGGATCCGTAAATTTGTCAGCAAGCTCTTCATGACCTTCCCGGACACTACCATCAATCCCGATGAAGCGGTGGCTCTGGGGGCTGCCATTCAGGGAGCCATCAAGGAGCGGAAGGAATCCATCCGGGAGGTGATCCTTACGGATGTATGCTCCTTCACTCTGGGTACAGAGGTTGTGGTGGATCTGGGAGAACGGTATCAGGAGGGCGGACATTTCTGTCCCATCCTGGAAAGAAATACCGTCATTCCCGCCAGCCGGACCGAACGGTTCTTTACCGCCCGGGACAACCAGACAAAGATCCGGATCGATGTGCTTCAGGGCGAAAGCCGGATCGCGAAGAACAATCTCCTGCTGGGAACGCTGGAGATCGACGTGCCCCGGGCCAAGGCCGGCGTGGAGGCTGTGGATGTGACCTACACCTATGACATCAACTCCATCCTGGAGGTAGAAGTAAAATCCGTTTCCACCGGCAAGAAGGAGCGCTGCATCATCAAGGGACAGTATGTGGAAATGACGGATGAAGAGATCGAAGCAAGGCTTCAGGAGCTGGCCTATCTGAAGATCCCGCCGAGAGAACAGGAGGAGAACAGCCTGGTTCTTCTCCGGAGCGAGCGGCTCTACGAGGAATGCCTGGGACAGGACAGAGATATCCTGGAGGCGGAGATCCGGAAATTCGAGATGGCACTCCAGTCTCAGGATAAACGGATCATCGAAAAGGAACGTAAACGACTGACCGAATTTCTGGATCAATGGGAGGAAGAACAATGAACAAGGAACAAATGACCGATCCCGTTTATTTCCGGATCGATGCATCCCAATATGTACCCGGGAAGGATTTTCCCATCCTGCGGCCGGCCTCTCTGAACCATCCCAAGGACAATGCGGTCATGTTCATCATCGCGGACTATCTGTCCCATGCAGACGCCTTCCTCAAGTGTTCCTCCTGTCTTGTCTTCTGGCCCGATACGGAACCGGTGCCGGAGGCGCTTAAGGAAAGACACGCCGTAGTTCCCTCCCCCAACCCGAAGAACGCTTACTGCGCCTTCTTCCGGGATAACGGCATCACCTACGATCCTCCTGTGGAGGAATTCGACATCATCGGTGGCGCCTGCATCGCAAAAACCGCCAGCATCGGGAAGAACTGCAGGATCCTGCCCGGCGCCTATATCGGCGGCCAGGTGGAAATGGGGGACGACTGCTACATCGGCTCCGGCGCCCGGCTGGTGGGAGAGATCCATATGGGAAACCGGATCACCATCCGGGAGAATACGGTAATCGGCGCAGACGGCCTGTCAACGGACAGGGATGAGGACGGAAGCGCTCTCACCATGCCCCAGTTCGGCAGCGTCATCATTGAAGATGATGTGAAGATCGGCGCCCTGACCGTTATCGCCCGGGGGGCCATTGACCAGACCATCCTCCGAAGAGGAGTTAAGATTGACAACAGTACATTTATCTCGCATAATGTTGTTCTTGGCGAGGATACCTTTGTGGTTGGAGAGACCATCATGTTCGGCAGCTCCTCCACGGGAAAACAGGTCTTCATTTCCGGAAACAGCACCATCCGGGACGGCCGGCGGATCGAAGACGGCGCCAGGATCGGCATGGGGTCCGTGGTGACAAAGAACGTGGAGCCTCATTCCGTTGTGAAGGGCAACCCCGCACACTAACCATTCTCAGGATCAAGGAGAGACCTATGAACGAAAAGAAACAGAGATCAACCGAAGCTCTTCCAAAGCCCAGAAGAACCTTTTATACCCTGGTGGGAAAACGCCTTCTGGATATCTTCCTCAGCGGATTTGCCATCATTCTTTTATCTCCGCTGCTCCTCTTTATTTCCGTACTGGAGCTCATCTTCCACGGAAGACCCATCCTGTTCTCTCAGGAACGGCCGGGCCTCAAGGGCAAGCCCTTCCGCCTGTATAAATTCCGTTCCATGACCAACGCCACCGACAAAGACGGAAATCTTCTGCCGGAGGCCCAGCGTTCCACCAAATTCGGCAGATTCATCCGCCGGTTCTCCCTGGACGAGCTTCCGGAGCTGTTCTGCATCCTTACCGGTAAGATGAGCATCATCGGCCCCCGGCCCCTTCTGGTGAAATATATGCCGCTCTATACCAAACGGCACAGAAGACGGCATCTGGTCCGTCCCGGTTTTGCCCTGGTTCCCCTTAAGCCCATGAAAACCTGGACCTGGAACGATCAGTTTGAAAATGATATCTGGTACATCGAGAACTGCAGCCTGTCCGTAGACATTCAGATGCTCTTTGCCGTCCTCCGGGAAGCCATCTCCGGCGCAGAATACCGCGTAGGCGGCGACCGGGAAGAATTTAACGGAAAGAATCTTTTTACAGATGCCAAGGCGCAGAACAACCATTAGTTATATAAAGAAAAGGATACAGCGAATATGAATATCGTAGTGATCGCACCCCATAATGATGACGAGATCCTGGGCGTGGGCGGGACCATGGCCAAATACGCAAAAGAAGGCCACAGCGTTACCGTCTGTGAGGTAACTGCCGGTGACCTTCAGAACGAAATGGTCCAGCTGCAGAAGCGCGAGGCCATTGCATCTCATGAAATGATGAACGTAAAGACCCACTTCATGGATCTTCCCGTGGTAGGCCTTCGGGAAATGAAGACCACGGAACTGAACCGGGCGTTCCAGGAGCAGCTTCTGGCCCTCAGCCCGGATGTTGTTTTTCTTCCCCACAAGGGAGATATGCATATCGATCACCGGATGGTGGTGGAAGCAGCCATGGTGGCCCTCCGGCCGGTGACCTTCCCGAAGCTTCAGGCGATCTACGCCTATGAAACTCTTTCCGAAACCGAATGGAACACCCCCTCGGCGGACAATCTCTTCATCCCCACCATGTATGTGGATATCACTGAGGAGATCGAGACCAAGCTCCGTGCCATGGAATGTCATAAGAGCCAGCTCTGCGACTATCCCCATCCAAGATCCATTGAAGCGCTCCGCGCTCTGGCCATGCACCGGGGAAGCACCATCTGCCGGAAATATGCGGAAGCCTTTCAGGTTATCCGGGAGATCCGCTGATCCATCCGGCGGTTCCCATCCTTGTCCGTTCAGCCTTCCGGCGTTTCCGGCTATTCTTTCAGACGGTCCAGTTTACCTGCCAGCTCCGAAGGTACATAGGCCTCGATCCTTACGCCTTCCGGAAGGTACTCCTCCGCCAGAAGCTCACCCTTCTTCCGGATTTCGGACAGGATGGACATCTGATCAAAAGAAAGAACCATTTCGATCCTGCGTTTTCCTCCGCGGATCATTTCCAGAAGGGCTTCGGTCAGCTGATCGAGTCCTTCTTTTGTTTTGGCCGAAATACGTACCGTCTTCTCCGCACGTTCGTCCCGAAGGTGGATCTCACCTTCTGCCACATCCATTTTATTGAACACAGTGAGCACCGGTTTCTCCCGGATCTCCAGCAGATCCAGGGTCTCATACACGGTCTTCCGGTAGGTCTCCCACTCCGGATCGGAAGCATCCACCACATGGATCAGATAATCCGCATAGGAAGCCTCCTCCAGGGTGCTTCGAAAGGCCCGGATCAGCTCTGTGGGAAGCTTACGGATAAACCCTACGGTATCCGTTAAGAGGATCTGCTGCTTTCCCGGCAGCTCCAGCAGACGCGTTGTGGTATCCAGTGTGGCAAAGAGCTTATCCTCCGCCAGGATGCCGGCATCGGTAAGGACATTTAACAGCGTAGACTTCCCCGCATTGGTGTAGCCCACCACTGCGGCTACGGGAACTCCCTTCTTCGTCCGTTCCTTCCGGGTAAGCTCCCGGTGGGCCTTCACCTCTTCCAGCTCACGCCGCAGCTGGCCGATGCGGTTCCGTACCGCACGCCGGTCCTGCTCCAGCTTCTTCTCACCGGGACCACGGGTTCCGATACCGCCCCCCAGACGGGACAGGGCGGTCCCCTGTCCGGTAAGTCGGGACAGATTGTATCTCAGCTGCGCCAGCTCCACCTGAAGCTTACCTTCGCTGGTCCTGGCATGATCCGCAAAGATATCCAGGATCACTGCCGTCCGGTCCAGTACCCGTACATCCAGCGCCCGCTCCAGATTCTTCTGCTGTGCCGGAGACAGTTCGTCATCGGTGATCACCAGATCCGCATTTACGGAGAGCACAAGCTCCCTGAGCTCCTCCAGCTTTCCGGTGCCGAGATAGGTTCCGGGCTCAAACCGGTCTCTGTCCTGGGTCAGCGTTCCCACCACCTCAGCTCCCGCCGTCTTCGCCAGCTCTCCCAGCTCCCTGAGAAGCGGTCCTGTATCCGGCCGGTTGGGCAGCTGCACTGCCACCAGCACCGCCCGTTCCGGGCGCTCGTTTCGTATTTCCTTTTCCATCGGTTTATCCATAGGATCTCACTCTCTGTATTTCTATTTCCATTATCCGTGTATATTTCCTCCGGTAAAACCGCCGGAGAAAAAACATTTCCTGAAGAATATACCATATTGAGGACTTTTTGTGAACTTTGGTTTTTTATACCATCAGTATAATGACATGGTTTATTTTTTGTGATACTATACCCTTGTCGCTTCAGACAAGGGATCAACATGCGCTGCTTCCGCAACGGATCCGGTTCTCGGCGACACATTTTATGAACATTCGGACAACGTCCGGGAAAGGAGACTTCATGACGATCGAAATGTCGAAACGGTTCTATAACAGGATCAATATCACCCCGTTAAATGCGGGAAACAATTCCATTAACCCATGCGCTGATCTGCGAGATCCGGACCGTGTTCCCTTCGATTGCCACAGCTCTGCGGATTAGAATATACTTACAGTTATTCGTACGTATCTTTCTATGATCGATCGATCCGGAACGCGCAAAGGGAGGACCTCATAACAGGAGATCTGTTCGGGGATCAGGCGCCTTAGAATCGAAACAGTCATAACCATTGTCAGCTTGAAGTTTACAGACAGAAAAAGGAGGGTAAGTATGAATATGATACCTGCAATCAATCTGATTGCCACAGGACAGAACATAGAGCGACTTCGCAAGGATGCAGGTCTTTCCGTAAAGGATCTGCAGGAGATCTTCGGATTTTCCACTCCCCAGGCCATTTACAAGTGGCAGCATGGTACGGCTCTGCCGACCATCGACAACCTGGTGATCCTTGCCATCGTCCTGAATGTGACCATGGATGACATCGTCGTCCTGGATACACCGGAGCGCGTTCAGTCCTTTGGAAGAACAGCATGATATGGCAGCTAGCCGGATTTACTTCTTGACTATGGATAATAATCCGACGATATCGCCATAACATATACGCCCGACGGTTCATCCCGTCGGGTTTTGTTACACATACCTACAGTACAGGGGTGGACAACATGAACTGACACCGACCTGTCATCCTAAGCCACAAGGCAAGCGCACTTGTGCGCGTAGCCTGTGAGCGAAGGATCTTTTTGGGCTGAAGATAAGATTCTTCGGCCTGCGGCCTCCTGCTAACGCCTTCCCTGCCCGCACTCGCTGCCGCGAGCACGGCACCGGAAGGCTATGCATTGTCCTGCTAACGCCTTCCCTGCCCGCACTCGCTGCCGCGAGCACGGCACCGGAAGG
>JAGBNH010000089.1 GCA_017634475.1 Eubacterium sp. | reverse complement strand
GAAGGATCTTGCGGCACTGAGAGTGAAAGATTCTTCGGTCACTTCGTGACCTCAGAATGACAAAAAAGCGTGTGACCTTCGAACGACGGGAAGAGCGCGACTTCAGTACGACAAAAAACGAGCGGATCGAATGATCCGCTCGTTTTTGTTGATAGTCCGAATTACCCCAGAAAACTGCAGGCTGCCAGGGCGGCTACTGCGCCGTCTGATGCTGCGGTTGTGAGCTGACGCACGGACTTGGTACGGCAGTCTCCTGCTGTGAAAATGCCCGGCGTCTTCGTGAGGCAGTCTTCGCCTGCTGCGATATAGCCAGCGGGATCCAGATCTACCACATCCTCAAAGGGCTTATTCTCCGGAGTCTGTCCGATGGCTACAAAGAGTCCGTCCACGGTAAGCTCCCGGGTCTCTCCCGTGATCTTATCCGTCACTTCCACTGCGGAGAGCTTCGGTTCTCCGATCAGCCTGGTAACCGTTGCGTTCAGCACGAACTCCACATTTTCCTTTGCTTTCAGCAGCTCCAGGGTAGCCGGTTCTCCGCGGAAGCCTTCCCGTCGATGGATCACGTAAACCTTGCTGCAGTAATTGGACAGGAACATGGCGTCCTCCAGTGCGGTATTGCCACCTCCGTTGACCGCCACAGGTTTTCCCCGGAAAAATGCACCATCGCAGGTGGCACAGTAGGACACTCCGGAACCGGTAAGTGTTTCTTCCCGGTCAATGCCCAGACGACGGTTTTTTGCGCCGGTTGCCAGGATCACGGCCTTTGCCGTGTATTCTTTACCGCCGGCGGTAATAACCTTCTTAAGCTCTCCCATATCCTCGATCTTATCTACCCGGTCAAAGAGGATCTCTGCCCCCAGTCCTGTGGTCTGCTCATACAGTGCCGTAGCAAATTCGAAACCGGATATGCTCTTGATTCCCGGATAGTTTTCCACCTCGGGGGTATTGATGATCTGTCCGCCGTAGGTCATAGCCTCCAGCACCAGGGCGGTCTTCCCTGCTCTCTGCACATAGATCGCTGCCGAGAGTCCGGCCGGACCTGCACCGACGATGATCACATCTGCCATAATCGTACCTCCTCTGTCCCGGTGCGGCATTCCGCTCACACCGATAAACCCTTTTAAAAAACCTCAGCTCAGAAATTCAGCCAATGCCGACTTCGGCTGGAAGCCCACGTTCCGCTTTACCTCTTCTCCGTTCTCAAACAGGATCAGGCACGGGATGGAGCTGATACCGTATTTAACGGCAAGGCCCTCTGCCGCATCCACATCAACGCCTACAAATTTCACGTCAGCCTTCTCCTCGGAAAGCTGCTCAACCACCGGGGAGAGCATCTTGCAGGGTCCGCACCAGGATGCCCAGAAATCCACCAGAACCTTACCCTCTGCCTTTGCCACCTCAGCCTCAAACTGATCTTCTTTGATCTGTAATACTGCCATAATCATTACTCCTTTCATAAATACGCTATTTTTTGCAACTCACCATATCCGGGACAAATGATCTCCGGATCAATAATGCAGCATCTTCACCTCCACGGGGATCGTGAAGTCTACACTGTCACGGAAGGTCTCGGCGTCATATCTGCTTCCGATGACACTTCCGTAATGGGTCGGGATCGCCACCTTCGGCCGGATGTTGTTGATCAGCCTTGCCGCTTCCCGGGCATCCATGGTAAATGTTCCGCCGATGGGTACCAGCGCCACATCACATACCACATCCAGCGCTTCCTCGGTTTCATCCGTATCACCGGCGATATAGATCCTCTGTCCGGCGATCATCACGATGTAACCCACCCAGCCGGCTTCCTTCGGATGGAAGGACTTTCCGATGTTATAGGCCGCCACGGTCTCCACCTTGAAATCACCGAAATCGTAGGTCTCTCCCGGTTTAACAGTGCGGATCTCCGCCACCATTCCTTCCACTTCCTTCGCCTTCTCCAGCATATTCTCCGGAACCACAAGGATCGTGGATGGCTTCGCCACCAGTTGAATATCCGACGGCGAGAAATGATCATGATGATCATGGGTGATCAGAATATAATCTGCATTATTCCTCTCCCTGTGGAACTGAAACGGATCGATATAGATCCTCAGATCCCTCTCTGTGATCCTGATGCTGCTGTGTGTGAATACTTCGATGTCCTTCGTCATCATGCTACACCTCCTGTTTTCCCCAATTAAGCTTCAATATTCCCCAAAATCTGATACAGTAAACGATACAGCTCCCCGGCATCCTCCGGTGACAGATTCACACATTGTCCCATTCTCTCCGGGATCGTCACTGCCTGCTCCCGAAGCTTCTCCCCATCCTCTGTGATCTCCACCATCAGATTCCTTTCATCCTCTGTGGACCTCCTTCGGGTAAGATACCCCTTCTGCTCCAGCTTCTTCAGCATGGGAGTGAGCGTCCCCGAATCCAGGTACAGACATTCACCCAGTTCCTTCACATTGGTCTTCTTCTTCTCCCACATGACCATCATGGCGATGTACTGGGTATAGGTCAGGTCCAGCTCATCCAGGAACGGTTTATATCTCCGGACGATCTCCTTTGAACATGCATAAAGCGGAAAGCACAGCTGATTTTCCAATTTCAGGCAATCATACTTATCCATTCAGGTCCCTCCTTGGTGTAATACTTACACGCTCCATTTGATTGTTTACAATTTAATTATACATTCTTTTATGAAAATGTCAAGCGCTTTCTTCCTCATCCAATCTTGAGGGTACAAATTGTAGAGAATGTAAATTTACTCCACTCCCGATCTATGTTATATCTAGTGTAGCTGTCACAGAGGCAGGCATTCCTCTATGCAAATGACGAACCGTCCGATGGGACAGATCATTTACTATACATCAGACCAAGGAGAGTGAACATGACGCTTAATCACCTGAAAGAGAAACTGACCACCCCGGAAACAAAGGAGCGTTTTCTGGATATCTATCTGGATCCTGACAAGGCTGCAAAACAGCCTGAGCGGTATGCCCGGGCACTGGATCGCTTCCTTGAGACCTACGGCGATGCCGATATCTCCGTCTTCAGCGCCCCCGGGCGGACAGAGGTGGGCGGAAATCATACCGATCACCAGCACGGGGAGGTACTTGCGGCATCCATCAATGACGACGCTGTGGCTGTGGCCGCTCCGCGGACGGACGGCGCCGTAAATGTACTTTCCGAGGGTTATCCCCGGATCACCATCGATATCTCCGGAGAACTGCATCCCATTGCCGAAGAAGAAGGCACCACTGCCGGTCTGATCCGGGGAATGATCGCCGGGCTGAAGGAGAAAAACTATACCGTCGGCGGCTTTGACGCTTACGTTACCAGCGACGTGCTGGGGGGCTCAGGCCTCTCCTCCTCCGCTGCATTTGAAACCCTGATGGGCACCATCATTTCCGGGCTGTATAACGATATGACCATCGACGCCGTGACCATTGCCAAGGTAGGCCAGTTTGCGGAAAATGTGTATTTCGGCAAGCCCTGCGGTCTCATGGACCAGATGGCCTGCTCCGTCGGAAGCCTTTGCCACATGGATTTCGAGGATCCGGAGAATCCCCGGATCGAACGTGTGGATTTCGATCTCTCCGCCGCAGGCTTCAGTCTCTGCATCACGGATACCAAGGGCTCCCATGCGGACCTTACGCCGGATTATGCCGCAGTACCTGCGGAAATGAAGGCTGTTGCCGGACATTTCGGCAAAACGGTTCTCCGGGAGGTTCCCGAAGCCGAGGTAATGGCTGAGATCCCCGCTCTCCGGGCAGAACTGGGTGACCGGCCGGTGCTCCGTGCCATGCATTTCTATGAGGAAAACCGACGCGTTGAGCAGGAGGTTCAGTCCCTGCAGCGCGGGGATATCGAAGCCTTCCTGAAGAATGTACAGGCATCCGGGAACTCCTCCTTTAAATTCCTGCAAAATGTCTATACTTCCAGAGATGTGATGCACCAGAATGTATCCCTGGCCCTCTGCGTCAGCGAGAAAGTGCTGAAGGACGCCGGGACGAAAGAGAAAAACGGCACTTCCATCCCCTGCTCCTCCACCGGTGTTGCCCGTGTACATGGCGGCGGCTTCGCCGGAACCATCCAGGCTTTCGTACCGGACAGCTCCGTCCCCTCTTACCGGGATGCCATGGACGCGATCTTCGGTAAAGGAGCCTGCATGGTACTGAAGATCAGAAAGTACGGAGGAATGAAGGTTTTCTGATCCTTCATCACCTGGATGTGAAACTCCTTTATGAGCTTTAACACAACAGAATCCCCGGGAACGGTTTTGATCACCGATCCCGGGGATTCGTCTTCATCTGCATTCCCGCCCGGCTACTGCCGGGCAGAAACTGCGGAATATCCGTATTACTGAACCAGATAGCCCTGAGCGTCAAAGGTATACTTCACGCCATCGATCACATAGGATGCGTTCTTCGCATACCAGCCCCTGGTATCTCCGTACCACCATCTGCTTCCGCTCTTATGCCAGGAAGCCTTGTACGGATATGTCCAGGAACCGTCCTTATTCAGCCAGTAACCATTTACATATTCATTCTGTGCCATGTAGCCGTCATACTTGAAGAAGTACCACTTACCATCGATCTTTCTCCAGGTATTCTGTACAAAGAAGTTACCAACGATACTGTACCACCAGCCCTTGGAGCTGTGCTTCCAGCCTACAACCGGCATCTCGCCGTCCCATGCACCGCTCCTGGTCAGATAATAATTGTCGCGGTAGCAATCTGTCTCCATGTAACCGTCAGCACCAAAGTAATAATACTTTCCACCGATCACTGCCCAGTTATCCGCAACATAATTGCCGTTACCCAGATCATACCACCAGCCCTTGGAATTATGCTTCCAGGTACCGTTTGCAAGAACATCATATTCCTCACCTGTGGTATCGATGGGGGAGATGGCATCTGCTGCGAGAGGATCGCCGTTCTCATCCACCTGGATCAGGGAGATATTGTCAAAATATACATGATGCGGATCAACTGCTTCGCCAAGATCACCGAGTGCAACGCTGAACAATACATTTGTATCTGTATCGTTGGTCATCTGGAAAACTTCGCTGAATGTCTGCCAATCCGTTGTCGCTGTGTAAAGCTTCTTAGCCGCATCGGAGTAAGTACGCCACTGGCCTTCATTCTCCTGCATGCAGACGCTTACGACACGTTCAACTGTGGACTTCACATCAAAGGTAAGCTTATAGTACTTATCCTTCTCCAGTGTGATACCCGGCTGCTTAAACTGAACATGCCAGTCAGCTGTTCCGATGTTCTCGATATCTACATCCAGAACCGTATCATGTCCGTCAACTTCATCTGCGATGGAGTAGCTTGCCTTACCGTCATTGTATACGCCGAAGTCGTATCCGGCCTTACCGGAATCGAAGGAACCATTCTTGATCATAGCCGACTCGACCAGCTTCACATTATCCAGATAATAGGTACCCGGACGATAGAAGATGAATTCCACATAAGAATCCTCTCTGTCGAGGCTGGAATCCAACTGGATCTTGTAATCATAGGTCTGTTTTTCATCGGTCAGTTCCGGTTTATACTTCTTATCATTGGAAACGAGAGCCTTCATGCCTTCATGATCTCCCTCATCTCCGCCAACCTTATATGCATCAAAGCTGAAATCATAGGTACCCTTAACCAGCGGAGCGATATCGGACTGATATACGATAACCGGCTCCAGTTCCGTAGCGCCCTGCGGAACAACAACCTTAACCTGAAGCTCTCTCTTTCTTCCGTCTTCGGTAAGATCATTCGTTACAGAAACATCCACATCATCCAGCATGGAGAATACTTCCCAGTTTCCAAGACGCTCCTCGCCCTGATCAAAGGTTCCGTTATAAACATAGTTTCCGTCAGATCTTACGGTCTTGTCCGGTGCGGTGATCTCTTCACCGGATACATGCTTCAGGGTAACATTGGAAATGTGTACCGGTGCCGAAGAACCCTGTGCACCAAGGTTAAACTCAAGCACACCATTTCCGTCATTCGGAGTGTTAATGGTGAATTTGTGAGAATAGGAGGTCTTCTGGTTCGTCAGCTGAACCTGCTGCTCATCCAGATACAGGCACCAGTTTCTGTTGGGTCCCTT